>LJUP01000075.1 GCA_001303955.1 Bacteroides sp. SM23_62
GGATTGGATATCACGAATGAACCGAAAATTGAGTTAAATTTAAATAAAGATACCATGATAACCGCATTATTTGAGATAGATAATAGTAATAGCAGCTCTATTGTGATTAATGAGATAAATTATAACTCTGCACCAAATTTTGATCCCGAGGATTGGATCGAATTATATAATAATAGTGATAATGAGATGGATATTTCAGGTTGGATATTTAAAGATAGCGACGATCTACACAGTTTTATTTTACCAGAAAATACGATTGTTGCTACCGATTCATTTCTGGTGCTCTGCCGCGACAGTTCTGCATTCACCTCTTTATTTCCCGACGTAGTTCAAATCGCCGGCAATTTTACGTTTGCTTTAAATAATGCCGGAGAATTACTCAGGTTGTTTGACGGAGAAGGTGACCTAGTCGACTCTCTAACCTATGATGATCAAGCTCCCTGGCCAGTGGAGCCGGATGGTTCCGGACCAACCCTGGCGCTAAAGAATCCGGACTTGGATAATGCCGAGGCTCAAAATTGGGCAGCATCAGCATATCATGGTACTCCAGGAGAGATAAACGATGTTTATGTGGCGATTGAATCGGAGTCTTACCCTGTTACTACACCGTCTGAATATGCATTGTATCAAAACTATCCTAATCCTTTTAATCCGATAACTTATATACCTTTTCAACTTCCCAGGAGTAGCGAAATTCGTTTAGATATATTTGATGTCCTTGGTAAACGAATTGCCACGTTGCAGGAAGGGCATATGCCTGCTGGCTATCATATGATTAAATGGCAAGTGAGTGAAAACGTCTCTTCCGGGATTTATTTTTATCGCATTGAATTTAAAGGCACAGGTTCAATGGTACGGAAAATGATATTGCTCAGGTGAAATCGGTATAAAAATTTTATATATTGTAATAATTACAATAAAATATTTTAATATGCGTATATTATCTTTAAGAATCATAGTTTTGTCGATCATATTGGGGATGGCTCAGGGACAGGAAGTAAATTTTACTTCATCAAATCTTCCTATTATCGTAATCGATACCCATGGTCAATATATTCCGGATGATTATCGCATTGTTGCTGATATGGGAATTATATATAACGGAGCAGGGAACAGGAATAATTTGAGTGATGCTTTTAACAATTACAATGGAAAAATAGCTATAGAGGTCAGGGGATCAAGCTCGCAAATGTTTCCTAAAAAACAGTATGCTCTGGAAACCAGGCTGGAAACAGGTGAAAATAATAATGTATCTCTCTTGGGTATGCCGCCGGAAAATGATTGGATTTTATATGCACCGTATAGCGATAAAAGTCTAATGCGCAATGTATTGGCCTATAAACTGGCCAATGATATTGGTCGCTATGCCAGTCGAATCCGCTTTTGTGAACTTGTTCTCAATGATGACTACCGCGGTGTTTATGTCTTAATGGAAAAAATAAAGCGCGATAATAACCGGGTTAATATCTCCACCCTCAACCCGGATGAAATTTCAGGAGATGATCTTACGGGAGGATATATTGTAAAAATTGACAAGTGGGCAGGTGAAAGTATTGATGGATGGGAATCGCCATATCTGCCATACCCGGGATCGCCTTATAAAATATTTTATCAGTATCATTATCCCAAACCGGATGAGATTGTGGATCAGCAAAAAAACTATATTCAAGATTTTATGAACTCTTTTGAAGCAAAGATGTATAGCCCTGAATATGCTGATCCGGTGAATGGATATTCCAGATATATCGATGTTCAATCGTTTATCGATTTTTTTATTCTAAATGAAATTGGTAAAAATGTAGACGGATATCGGTTAAGCACTTTCTTTTATAAGGATAGGGAGAGCATTGATGGCAAATTGTACTTGGGACCAATATGGGATTTCAATTTGGCATTTGGGAATGCCGATTATTATGACGGCGGTACGACCGATGGTTGGCAGGTAGAAATCAATGACCATCCCAGTTTTAGCCATGATTCATTTAAAGTCCCCTTTTGGTGGAAAAAATTGTTAAATGATGAAGAATTTATAAATATGCTTAAATGTCGCTGGACTACATTGAGGACAACGCTGTTTCATAAAGATAGTCTGTTCTCGGTTATCGATGATATGCAGTATTATTTAGAAGAGTCAAGTCAACGCAATTTCCAAAGATGGCCCATACTTGGGATCTATATATGGCCCAACCGTTTTGTTTTCTCAACCTGGAATGCTGAAGTTAATTATTTAAGAGCCTGGTTAGAGACACGACTTGAGTGGATGGATATGAATATGCCGGGTGTTTGTACTGTAGGTATCACTGAAGACGACGTTCTAGTCAGGAATTTTATATTGAACCAGAATTATCCCAATCCGTTCAATTCCGTGACAGTAATCAGTTGGTATGTAGGGGCGACTCCCACGTCGCCCGTACATGTCGATTTATCGATCTACAATGTAATCGGACAGAAAGTGTGTACGCTGGTATCGGAGAAGCAGAACGCAGGATTTCACACGGTGGAATGGGATGCATCAGGGTTTGCCAGTGGTGTATATTACTATAAGATTAAAGCAGGTGAATTTCATGATGGGAAAAAGATGATTTATATCCAATGAGGGGATATTTTGTGTCAGTTTAATGCAACGCATTGTTATAGTTCGACGCTAGTGCGGAAATTCTTGACTTTTTATGCCTGTCAATTATATTTGTTGCATATTTTGGCGAATATACAACTATAAAACAGTATCACTGCAATGGCTTTGATAAGAAACAAAAATCACTTATTTGCATTAATAATAATTGTAGTGATTATTATTAGTGTGTTTTTACCAGTAAAATTTCCTTATAGAATCAAAGCTCAAGGAAAGATTTTACCGGCTAAAGAATGGATACTTCATAAACAAACGGATGGAAGTTTGTTGACCGTGTTTAGAGATAACCAGCAAAATGTTATTAAAACATATGCCGCATATCAGGTCGAGCGAGGTGATATTTTAAAATTTCAGATGGCAACATCTTTAAATCAAACTGGCCATATTAACTGTAATGATACCGTTGGATATATATCTTCTAATGAAGTTAATAGAGAGATTAAACGGTTAAGGGGTGAATTAGCCATTGCTAAAGCCTCCTTGCAAATGAATTTAAGCGGGGAGAAAACTTCGATTATTCAAGAAGCAGAGGATTGGTCTGCACTTAGCAGGGAAAGAGCGGAATTACAAAGTAAAATTCTTGAAAGACAGGTCGAATTATACGAAAAAGAGTTGATATCTCAGGAAAGTCTGGAAATCGCGCAGGGGACAGCAAAAATATATGAGCTGGAATCTAATATGGCCCAGGCTCAACTGCAGACACTGCAGACAGGTGTTAAACCAGAACATATTCAATTAATTGAATCGGAGATTAAATCTAAGAATGATGAATTGACAGTATTGGAGGAGCGAAGCCAAAGTTATATCTTGTGTTCCCCCTTGGATGGTAATGTGCTGAGTATGGTTTCAGAAGATACATTACTCATTGTCGCTGATACCATGTCGGTAGTAATCATGCCTATAAACTGGCAATATTTTGCTGAAGTAAACACTGACCAGGATGTGACTATTGACTACGAAGTATCAGGTGAAAAGATTGTAGGAAAATTAGTCAAAGTAAATCGGTTCATGCAATTATTGATGGGAGAACAAATTTTCATAGCAACCGCTTACTTAAATACCAGCAACTTACCCAGAAATATGGTTGTTACTTGCTCTATAAGCGGGAGGCCCAGATCCGCATTGGAACATGTTACCCGGTTTATAGAAAATATATTTATGTGATATGTGATGGATAGGATTGAATATAAATATCTGATACCGACCTCCAAAGTGGCTATACTAAGGGACTATTTAAAGCCTTATGTTATTCTGGATAAATATTCTGCTCAAGCACCGGATCAAAATTATACGGTACGCAGTGTTTATTTTGATACACCGCGTTTGGATTTTTTTCATGAGAAAATAGCCGGTATAAAAAAAAGACAAAAGATTCGTATTCGCTGCTACAATGATGTAAAAGATGATTCAGCCACTTTTTTAGAAATCAAAAGGAAAAATGGTCCTGCCATTAAAAAGTACCGTTCAGCGGTGCTTTACCAGAATTTATTTATGCTATTGCGTACGGGAAATATTGAGCGCTATGTATTTTCAAACAACGGAAAGGAAATAGACTATCAAAATGCCAGTAATTTCTTTTTCCAGATTCACAGGCTGAATTTAAAACCTATGATCAAGATCATTTATGAGCGTGAAGCCTATTACTATAAATTCCATAATAAGTTGCGCATCACAATCGATAAACATCTACGCAGTTCTTTAAGCGTACCTTTAGATACATTACACCTGGAGGAGAATGTGGTGTATACGCTAAGTAATCACTGCATTATTGAAGTAAAAGTGTTTGGCGTTCTCCCTCTCTGGTTAAGGGAAATCATTGCCATATTTGATCTTAAATTACAAGCGCTGTCCAAGTATGCACTTTGTGTAACATCACACAGTCAGTATCACCGGCAATTAATGCAAACGATCCGGGGAGAAGCTAATTTTAGGCGATTTTATAAATTATCGCATATTAAGAATGGTTACTAAATATGTTGCAAGGATTTCAGCAAAATGTATTCACTACGATTGATTTTGAGTATGTGCTCATTAATCTTATCGTGGCACTAATTTGTGGATTTTTAATTTCTATTTTTTATCGTGGCAGCTATCGAGGCCCGCACTATTCGACTTCGTATGTTCAGGCTCTGGTGGTTTTATCTATGGTCACGGCTTTGGTGATTATGGTTATTGGTAATAATCTAGCTCGGGCTTTTGGATTGGTTGGCGCCATGTCAATTATTCGTTTTCGCACAGCAGTTAAAGATACTCAAGATATTGTTTTTATCTTTTTTTCACTGGCTGCGGGGATGGCGGCCGGAGTGGGGCTTAAATTTCTATCCATTTTTGGAACGCTGTTTATTGGTTCAATTCTCTTTGCGCTAAGTCGAGCAAACTATGCCAAACCGCGTAAAAGAGAATTTTTACTACAATTCCAGTGTCGCTTGACAGATGGAGAGGGTCCCTATCTGCCCACGATAGATAAGTATTGTAAGAGAAATAAGCTCGTTAATATGCAATCAATGGGGCCTGAAGATTTATTCGAATTATCCTTCAATATTCAACTGAAAGATAGAAGGAAACGTAACGAATTCGTGCGTGAATTAAATCAATTACCACAATTGGGACAGGTGCGTTTGTATTTTGATGAAGATCAACTGTGATGGTCATGGGGATGTTATTTTAACCTACCAATACTTTAAATGATTTGACCAGCCAAATAAGCCATCGTTAATTTCTTGTGTATCACTTCGGTAAAATAATACAATATCAAATATTCAAAAAAAGCGGATACGATTCTAACTTGCACAATGTTAGTTAATTCAGTAAAATCCCTGACTTGAATGGTATGCATATATATTAAGTATACGGAGGCTTGAAATGTCTTATCAGTCGAAACGGATGGCTATGCTTTTTAAGAAGCACTATCAAAAGATGAAAATTTGACACAAAAATCCCTTACGATTAAGTAGAATAACAATTGATCACATGAATCCAGTGTTAAACTGAGATATTTTATGTGCTCTGCGGTTATATTAAAATAGTGCATAACCATGATTGCAGCAATTGTTTTGGCTGGCGGGGATTCAACCCGCATGGGAAGACCTAAAGCACTTTTAAAACTGGCTGGAACGTATTTTATAGATGTAATTCTTTTAAATCTTCACCAGACGGGATATGAAAAAATAATCGTAGTGTTAGGTCGGCAATACAAGTTAATACATGATTCAATGCACTTTAATAAATCATATAATTGCCTTCAGAATAAGCATCCTGAGAAAGGACAACTCTCTTCTCTGCAGCTGGCACTAAAGCAATTTGGCTCTGAGGTTGCAGGTACGTTAGTGGCACTGGTAGATCACCCCTTGGTGACCAAAGATACCTATCGTAAAATGCATGATCTGGCAGAAAAGAGACCTGATTCAATTATCATCCCTATATTTAAAGGAAAAAGAGGACATCCCGTCTATTTTGGCTGCAGGTATTTCGGAGAATTGTTGCAAGCCCCCTTGGAACTGGGAGCGAGATACGTTTTAAATAATTATAATTCTGAGATACTTGAGATTCCAGTTGAAGATAGAGGGGTAGTAAAAGATATCGATACGCCAGAAGAGTATAATAATATTAAATAATAATTGGTAAAATTATGGACGAAATTTATCAAAGAATAGTACAAGCCCAGGAAAAAGGCCAACCTGCTGCATTAGTAACCGTGATCAGTACAAGGGGATCAACCCCGCGGGATGTTGGTACTAAAATGATTGTATATTCAGACGGGACCATATATGGTTCCATTGGTGGATCTGCGGTGGAAGCGTTGGTTATCGAACAAAGTAAAAAATGTATTCAGGACGGTAGTTATTTAAGAGTTACGCATAGCCTTGATGATGCTGAAAAGGAAGACACAGGCATGATATGTGGCGGTGTTATGGAATTTTTTATCGAGCCCCTTAAGCCAGTACCACATCTATATATTTTCGGTGGAGGGCATGTAGCACTTCCTCTGGCCAGATTGGCATATCAGGCAGGATTTTCTTATACCATAATCGAGGACCGTGAGCAATTTGCCACAAGAGAACGTTTTCCCCAGGCTAAAGATTTAATTATAGGTCCGCTTCAGGATATAGCCAAGCAGATCGAGTTTAAATCCACAGATTTTGTTGCTATTGTGACACGTAGTCATGATCAGGATTATTTGGCCCTCAGAGAAGTATTAAGAAATCCGCCGCGATATGTTGGCGCCATAGGCAGTAAAGCAAAGAGGAAACAAATTTTTGCAAGGTTAAGTGAAGATGGTGTTGCGCAGGACATTATCGATCAGGTTCATACTCCAATCGGCATTGATATAAAGGCCGAGACACCGGAAGAAATTGCAGTAAGTATTGTAGCAGAGCTGATACATATCAAAAATAAAAATAAGTAGTAATCCTATGAATGAAGGTGTTATTTTAGAATTCCTTAAAAAAATCGAATTATTTCGATCACTGAATGAGCATGAAATGCAATTAATTACCACGAGAACTATGCTCAAGTCTTATAAAGCTGGTGAGTTTTTATTCAAGGAAAATCTTCCCAGAGAAGTATTATTTATTATCTATGATGGAGAAGTTGAACTTTTTAAAACAAGCGCTTTCGGAGAAGAAACACGGCTGGCTCTTTTTGGCAAATACGACTTTCTCGGAGAAGGGACATTAATGGACGATTATCCGCACTCGACTTCAGCGCGGGTAATTTTAGACACAACTGTTCTGCAATTGAGTCGCAGCACTATGGACAACCTTTTCCTCGAAAATCCTACTTTAGCAGCAAAGATGTTATCCGGTGTTGCGCGAATCATTTCCAGAAGAATGCGCCAGACCAGTACAAGAGTGGTCAATTTAGCAGCGCAATATATTTCAGGACGGACACGCCTGGAATACGATCTGCTGGGGGAACGTGAAGTACCATTTGAATATTACTATGGTATCCAAACATTACGTGCTCTGGAGAATTTCAACATCAGTGGCATTGTATTAGCGCACTATCCATTATTAATAGAGGCGCTGGCGATGGTGAAAATGGCTGCAGCGAAAACCAATAATGAATTGGGATTGCTTTCAAAACCCGTTGCCGAAGCAATTATGCAAGCATGTCAGGAGATTATTAACGGGAAACTGCATACCCAATTTGTGGTCGATATGATTCAGGGGGGTGCGGGTACATCGACCAACATGAATGCCAACGAAGTAATTGCCAATCGCGCTTTAGAGATATTAGGTTATGAAAAAGGAGAATACAGATATTGCCATCCCAATAATCATGTCAATCTCTCCCAATCGACAAATGATGCCTATCCTACGGCTGTAAAAATTGCCATCATCAAGAGCAATCAAAAATTGATAGCTGTATTGCAAGATTTAATTTCTGCCTTTCAGTCTAAGGCTGGCGAGTTTCAACATATTATAAAAATGGGTAGAACCCAGCTCCAGGATGCTGTTCCCATGACTTTAGGACAGGAATTTGAAGCCTATGCCGTGACCCTAAAAGAAGAGATCGAAAGATTGAATCAAAATGCCCGCCTGTTTTTAGAAGTAAATTTGGGGGGTACGGCAATTGGAACGGGCATAAATGCAGATCCAGATTACAGTAGGATGGTGATCGATAATCTAAAAGAAATAACGCAGTGCGATGTGGTTTTAGCAGAGAATTTAGTTGAAGCAACCCAGGATACCGGGGCATTTGTCATCTATTCATCTGCACTCAAACGGTTGGCGGTAAAATTATCCAAAATATGTAATGATTTAAGACTATTGTCGTCGGGTCCACGTGCTGGTTTAAATGAAATTAATCTACCCAAAATGCAACCCGGCTCGTCCATTATGCCGGGCAAAGTAAATCCAGTCATTGCCGAAGTTGTAAATCAGGTGGCCTATAAAGTAATTGGCAACGACTTAACCGTTACTCTGGCCGCGGAAGCCGGGCAGTTGGAATTAAATGTTATGGAGCCGGTGATTGCCCAGAGTATTTTTGAGTCGATTGAAATGTTGAAGAATGGTATGAATACCCTTACCTATCGCTGTATCCAGGGAATTACGGCTAATGAAGTACATTGCCGCAGCATGGTCGAAAATAGTATCGCTGTGGTAACAGCGCTAAATCCTGTATTGGGATATGAGGTAAGTTCGCAATTAGCTAAAGAAGCATTAGAGCAGGATCGTGGCGTATATGAACTGGTGTTGGAAAAACAATTATTATCAAAAGATGAATTGGATGAACTCTTGAAACCTGAGAAGATGATCGAACCGCGGAAAACTAAATCAAATTAGCTATGATAGTTAAGCCGATCCGGATATACTCTTTTATCTTCTGCTTTATTTAGATGGTCTCTTAATATCCAACTTCTCTAATCTTGAACGTAAATGTCGTTCGGTCATATTCAATAATCGCGCAGCCGCACTCTGATTCCAGGAACTGCGCCTGAGGGCTTCTTCAATCATCTCCTTTTCGAAAATACGCAGTTTTATTTCGTACCCTTCTTCGAGATGATAGGGATCTAATGCAGATCTTTCTGTCGCGGTGTGCAAATGAGATGGTAGATCTTGAATTGTGATATATTCTCCACGGCATAATACAACAGCGTGTTCAATCATATTCTCCAACTCCCGAACATTTCCCGGAAAATCATATTTCATCAATTGATCCAATGCATCGCGTGTAATACCCTTTACATCCTTGCCATTTTGCCGGGCATACTTTTGAATAAAATGTTCGCTTAAAACAGGAATGTCAGATTTGCGGCGATGCAGCGGAGGGATAGTGATGCTGATTACGTTTAATCTGTAATAAAGATCTTCGCGAAAGTCTTGTGATTTTATCATTTTTTCCAGATCGCGATGGGTGGCAGCTATGATGCGCGTGTCTACAGATATCGTTTTATTACCACCCAGGCGTTCAAACTGGCCAAATTGAATGGCACGCAATAATTTTACCTGCATGGTTGGAGGAATATCACCAACTTCATCGATAAATATGGTACCTTCGTGGGCCTGCTCAAAGCGCCCGATTCTTTGTTGTGTTGCACCGGTAAAGGCTCCTTTTTCATGACCGAACAATTCACTTTCGATAATGGTCTCAGGAAGGGCAGCCACATTCACGACAACGAAGGGCTTATCTTTACGCGGGCTGGCATGATGAATGGCCCGCGCGATTAATTCCTTGCCGGTTCCGCTTTCCCCTCTGATTAAAACTGTAGCTTTACTGGCAGCAACACGCCCTGCTGTATTTAAGACCTCTTCGATTTCGCCACTCTGAGATACAACGGAATCAAATTTGAATTTTTCCTGTAATTGTTGTTTTAAAATACGGTTTTCTGAGAGTAATAAACGTTTTTCTTCTAAGATAATCATAGGCACCCGCTTTCATGATCTCAACGGCATCTTCAATACTACCATAAGCAGTCATTATAACCACATCAATTTCCGGATTTAACTCTTTTATCTTTTTTAATACAAACAGGCCGTTCCATTCGGGCATACGATAATCGCTTAATACCAGGTCAATTGTATTGTTGACGACTATCTCATATCCTTTTGGACCGGAAAGTGCTGTAAATACCTCAAACCCCCGGCGTACAAGAAAGCCTTTTAATGACTGTAACTGTGCCTCTTCATCGTCAATAATAAGAATAGTGATGTGATTCATATGATTTCCAACTATATTTCATGTATTGCAGCTTTAAGAGTAGACATACTTCCTACACATAATTTTAATTCTTTCCTGTAGTTCCTTTTTGATTAATTGAAATCGGTAATCTGATAATAAACCTGGTTCCCTTTCCAGCAGTACTCTCCACGGAAATGATTCCTTCGTGTTCATATATTATGCGCTGGACTATACTCAACCCGATACCAGTGCCCTTAGGTTTAGTCGTATAGTATAGATTGAAAATCTTCGAACGTATATTTTCGTCAATCCCTGGGCCATTATCAGAGAATACAATCTCCAGTTCATTATCAGCAGCAGAATTAACTGTAAGTGCTATAAGGCCATTTTGGTCAATAGCATCAACAGCATTTTGAATTAAATTCATAAATACTTGTTGTATCTGCTTACGATCCCAAAAAACTTCACCATGCCATTTTAAATTAATTTTCATTGTTATCTTATGTTCTTGTAATAAGGTGCTGTATTGTTGTTTAAGATAATTAAACAGGTCTTGCAAAGAAAACCGGCCGGGATTGATGGGTTCAGGCCGTGAAAAGTTTAAGAAATCTTGAACAGTTTCATTTATACGGCGTACTTCCTGGTAGACAAGCTGCGCCAGCTTATGGTATTCTTCATGATTCTCGGATGGAGAAAAGTCTTTATCTAATTGTTGGATTATTGTACCTATGGTATTTAAAGGATTGCGGATTTCGTGCGCAACACCGGATGCTAACTCGCCCATAGCACTAAGACGCTCTTTGCGTTGAATTTGTGCCTCCATTTTTCTCTGTTGTGTCAAATCTCTGATTACGAGAATAATATTTTCCATTTCATTGCTATCACTTATCGTGCTCTTTGAGATCAGAAAATATTTTTTTTGTCTTTTTATTGTGCATTCAATTTGCTGCATGCTGGTTGCTTTATGTAAAATCCTCTGACAACTATCGTTGCTTAACACATGATTTAGTGGTTTACTCAATACATCTTTTACCGCTTTTCCAAAAAGCCTTTGCGCCGCTGTATTAAATATTTTTATACCGTGCCTTTCATCCAATACAATAATTGCATCGCTCACATGATGTATGATATTGCTCGAATATGTCTCCACCTCCTGATATTGTTTACGGAGTAAATCATATCTTTGACGGACAAAGATAATAGTAAACATAATCGAAGCGATGGCAAAAAGTACTACACTGATTATTATCAACCGGCGATAAATGCGTGTGTTTATAGCTGTAACAGGATCAAGCGAAATACCAAGCCTGAAAAGACCAATCTTAACATTTTGATGTATAAAGGGATGGACCGCTTCAAAAATTTCTAGAGTATCGAAAGTGGCGATTCGTGTAGAAAATAGAGAATCGTTCAGGGCCTGATCAAGAAATGCTGAATTTTTAATTGCTTCCAGTTGGCGTACATTACCAGAGGCGGCAAGTATTGTATTCGTATCTTGAAGAGCCGCAAATACGATGCCGGGATTTTGAATTATTCTTCTCAACAGTACGCCAAAACCGCTTTTTGTCCTGTATTCAATAAGTTCTTGAGCATCAAGATTGACTATAATGGCACTTCGGTCACGGGCGGCAAGCGCCACAGAATATCGAAAACCAGGTTCATAACGTGCTTCTTTAATCCCTATAATAATGGTATCCATTAGTCCTGCAAAAATCGGTTCAAGTATCCGCTCAGGTGTAGTTTTGTCAGGTAGATCAAAATGTTCTCTGGCATGACTGGTATAAATTTTTCTTCCCAGGCGGTTAAATATATTGATGCGATAGATATTGTTCTTCTCAGCTATGTCTTGTAAAAAAGAATCGGATATTTTACTATCTTCGTAAAGTGTTTTAATCAGGTTGGCATTATTCAACAAACGCTCTTTATAGGTTTTTTCCAGATAATCATTGACCCTTAAGGCATTGTCCGAGGCAATTGTTAGTGATTCCAGCAATGAATGCGCCTGTTCGCTCATTAATTCTAATAACTCTATCTTGCTCTGATATAATTCTATCAGAGCACTCGAAAACATGAGTATAGCGAGTATAATAAAGGTTAATAATAATATTTTTGGCCGGCCGAGAAATTTTCTAATCATAACGGTTTTTACTAAGAATGTAATACAAATTTAGCAGATCACTCAAATATATTCCAATTAAAGTTATTCTTGTTGGATTGGGTCCGGTTAAGCTTTAATTTATTATATATACTGAGCTGTAGATAAGGAATACCTAAAAGTATTAGTTAGTTTATCACTGTAAGAGGCTTTTATAGAGATTTTTATTAAACTAGATAAAAATAAAGATATAATCATGGAAGAAGTAAAAGAACAAATTCTTTTCGGTCCCAATGTATGGTTAATTGACGAGATGTACCGGCAGTATTTGCAAAATCCCGATTCAGTAGCTGAGAGCTGGCGTGATTTTTTCGCCGATTATAAACCATCACCTTTCAAGACCGAAGTACCTCAAAAACAGGTTGAAACACAAAAGAGACCGCAACCAGATCAGGCACTCAGTTTGGATATAGAGCCATTACGTGGTTTTGCTGCGCGTATTGTAGAGAACATGGAAGGAAGCTTGAGTGTACCTACGGCAACCTCTACTCGTATCATACCCGTTAAGGTTTTAGAAGAAAATCGCAAGATAATTAACCGCCATTTAAAAGATACGCTAGGGGGTAAGATTAGTTTTACCCATCTTATAGCCTGGGCTATTTTGAAAGCGGCAAAGAGGATGCCGGTGATGGTGAATGCCTATATGGAAGTAGATGGGGCTCCTCACAGAGTGCGCAATGGTCATATTAATTTCGGTTTAGCGGTTGATGTAGAGCGCAAAGACGGCACCAGATCTTTGTTGGTACCCAATATCAAACAAGCGGATATGCTACAGTTTGATGCATTTTTTTCAGCATATAACGATCTCCTGCGTAAAGTAAGATCAAATAAGATAGAACCCGATGATTTCATGGAGACTAATATATCCTTGACCAATCCCGGTACCATCGGTACGGTATTGTCGGTGCCCAGACTCATGGCGGGACAAAGCTGTATCGTGGCAACAGGTGTAATCGATTATCCCGCTGAGTATCAAAGTGCTGATCCTGACATGATCGCAAACATGGGCATAAGTAAAGTAATGACCATGACCTGCACCTATGACCACCGGGTAATTCAGGGTGCTGAAAGTGGCATGTTTTTGCATCAAATCCATCAACTGCTTGGCGGAGAAGATGATTTTTATGAAGAAATTTTTAACAGCCTTGACTTACAATACAAACCTATCAGGTTAGTTCAAGACGTAAATCCACTTTTCAATGGGTCAGGTGAAGGTAGTAGGGTCTTTGAGAAGCAGGGACATGTATTACAGCTTACAAATATGTACCGCGTTCGCGGTCATCTCTTGGCAGATATCAATCCGCTGAACAGAGAAGTAAAAACACATCCAGAACTTGAACCTGAAAATTATGGTCTCAGCCTGTGGGATTACGATCGAGAATTTCACACCTTTGGGATTGCAGGTAGAAGGCGCATCAAGCTCCGTGAAATTATTGAGATTTTGCAGGAATCTTATTGCCGAACGGTTGGTATCGAATATATGCATATCCAGGATCCTGCACAAAAAACCTGGATCCAGAATAGAGTCGAAGGGGTCCCTCGTAGTAAATGGATCAACAATGAAACAAAACGTACCATTCTACTCATGTTGAATTCTGCCGAGGCATTCGAAAACTTTTTACATACCAAATATGTCGGTCATAAACGTTTTAGCCTTGAAGGCGCGGAAACGTTAATTCCCATGCTCAATCATCTGTTGGATAAAGCAACCGAGCAAAACATTCAGGAAATAATCATTGGTATGTCACATCGGGGCAGATTAAATGTATTAGCCAATATTTTAAAGAAAAGTTATAAGAAAATATTCAGGGAATTTCAGGGCGATATTGATCCTGAATCGCAACAGGGCTCAGGTGATGTTAAGTATCACCTGGGTGCTGAGGGAATACATACCCATGCCAATGGCAGAAAAGTGAAAATCAAACTGGCATCGAACCCCAGTCATCTGGAAGCCGTTAATCCTGTGGTCGAAGGTATGGTTCGTGCCAGGCAGGATGAGATGGCGGATACAAATCATAATCGCGTATTGGCACTACTGATTCATGGCGATGCTGCATTCGCCGGGCAGGGTGTTGTGGCAGAGACCTATAATCTAAGCCAGTTGCATGGTTACCGAACAGGCGGAACAATCCATATAGTTGTTAATAACAGCATTGGTTTTACCACATCTCCTGCTGAAGCACGTTCAAGTTTCTATGCCACGGATGTCGCTCGCATGATACAAGCGCCCATCTTTCATGTTAACGGAGAAGATCCGGAAGCATGCGTCCGTATAAGTGAGCTGGCCTTGGAATTCCGTAAGAAATTTAAAAAAGATGTTGTTATAGATATGATCTGTTACAGAAGACACGGACATAATGAGGGTGACGAACCAAGTTATACACAACCCCAGATGTATGCCCTGATAAAACAAAAACGATCGATAAGAAAGTTATATACTGAGGCCCTGGTCAATCGGGGTGATTTAACTTTGCAGGAAGCGGAATCGGCTCTTGAAGAGTACCGTAAAATCATGGATAATGCTTTTGAAGAGACCAAAGATAGTGCACCTGCCTCTTTTAAAATTGCTGAACAGGTGACTTTGGTTAAACCGGATGCACCATTGCCAACAGGTATTTCTGAAAGGATTATAAAGGATGTGTTAGATGCATTAATAAAGTTTCCAGAACAATTCAAAGTGCATCCAAAACTGAAAAAGCAAATTTTATTACGCCGGGATATGCTAGAGCGAAATGCCATCGACTGGGGCCTGGCAGAGGCTCTGGCCTTTGGTTCCTTACTTCTTGAAGGTATTCCCGTCAGACTCTCGGGTCAGGATTCACGGCGTGGCACATTTAGTCAGAGACATTCAGTGCTGGTGGATTATGATACAGGTGAACAGTATACACCGTTAAATAACATTAATTCGGATCAAGCAACATTTATGATTTACGATAGTCTGTTGAGTGAATACGCGGCATTAGGTTTTGAATATGGTTACTCGGTTGTTAGAAGCAATGCGCTTGTAATCTGGGAAGCGCAGTTTGGTGATTTTGTTAATGGTGCTCAGATAATCATAGACCAATTTATATCATCGGCTGAAGATAAATGGGATCAAAAATGTCGATTGGTTATGTTATTACCCCACGGTTTCGAGGGGCAGGGTCCGGAACACTCAAGCGCTCGGCTTGAGAGATTTTTAACTCTATGTGCAGAGAATAATATGCGTATTGCCATCCCTACGACAGCAGCACAATATTTTCATTTGCTGCGCAACCAGGCTCGACGGGAAAAAATAAATCCACTTGTTGTTTTGACTCCCAAGAGTTTATTGCGTGCGGATGTGGCAAAAAGTACCAAACAGGAATTAATAGAGGGATCTTTTCAAGTACTTATTGAAGATTCAAATCCGCCTGAAAATCCCAAAAAGCTCGTTTTGTGCTGTGGTAAAATTGCGTATGAACTGGTCGAGTATCGTAAAAAAAATAAGCTGAATGATACCCTCATTGTGCGTTTGGAGCAGTTGTATCCTTTTCCTTTTGAACAATTAACAGAAATTTTTCAACGTTATCCTGCAGCAAAGGATATACGTTGGGTACAGGAAGAGCCTCGGAATATGGGATCCTGGAATTTTGCACTGGCCAGAATACGTGAGATCATACCAAAAACATTTAAATTAAAGTATGTTGGCCGCTTACCCAGCGCCAGCCCTGCGGCAGGTGCATATAATTTACATGTGGCGGAACAGGAATTGCTCCTCAAGCAGGCATTCGAATAAAATCTGCAGCTTAATTTATTTCTTTGAACAGATAATTATCTAATGTGAATTTATTTGGGGGGAAGAAGAACAGATGCAGTGCTACGGCTAATAACAGCAAATCTTCGATAATTCTGCCCAAACTGACATTAGTGCCGGTACCATAGCATCCGCAAGCGATATCAAGGCCACGGATTACTGCAGTAGTAAGCGCAATAATGAAAAACAGTAATAAAATAGAGATAATAGCAGAACTGGCCCGGCTAAACAATCCAAGAATTAAAAATAATGCACAGTATAATTCCAACCAGGGAAGAATAATACCCACCAGATTGGTTAATTCAACGGGAATTAAGCGATAATTTTGAACACTTTGTGCAAAAGCAGCAGAATCAGGGATTTTATCCAGACTGGCATAAAGAAAAATACATCCTAATATCAATCTTAAAGCCATTGCAAATGAAGGTGCTTTACGAATACGGTTGAGTGAAATTTTCATAGATCGTCACATCCCATCCTAAATTTCGATCCTTTTATAAGACCGGCAACAGACTTATTCCCGGGAGGGAGAAGTTTTTGCCATGGGGTAGTTATTAACTTTCCAGTCATCAAAACCATCTAAATATATAAATACATTTTTATAGTCCTGAGACAATAAGAAGCCGGTCATCCTTCTGCTGCTATAACATGATGAATTTGCACAATAAACCACGATAATTTGATCTTTTGCGATATTTTTCACGAGGGAAAAAATTTCATCCAATGATAAATTGTAGGATATATTAATACTATGCTTTATATGAGCTGTATCAAATTCTTCTTTATATCGGGTATCGAGAAATACTGCCCTGCCCTCAAGATAGAATTGATACACTTGTTTGCTGGACAAATGGGTGCCTGGTTTGAATTGCACAGGATGATATATCAGAGATAAGCTTTGTTCGCCCAATGAATTAAAAATTAATCCACTTACTACTGCTAGTACCAGAATAAATGTGATTTGAAGGCTTATTCTATGCAAGGATGCTATAAATAGTTATATCATAAAATCATTTGATGTTATTATGTATTAGGCAATATTTCCTTATTGAATCAAGACCATTTTTTTGATTTCTAGGAATGTACCTGCCTCCAATTTGTAAAAATAAATTCCCGAACTAATCGCCTGTGGTGACCAATAGATATGATATTTTCCAGCTTTTTGACGCTGACTTATCAATATTTCTAGCTGTTGCCCTGTAATAGTGTACACCGTTAAAGAAACATGCGATTCTTCAGGGAGGTGATAATCAATTCTTGTCAGCGAATTAAAAGGATTGGGATAGTTTTGTCCCAGATAAAATTTCCTGATTATGGGTAACATATCCTCATTGGCAATAGGGGTACTGGTAGGATCCATGGCCAGCGAGGCCTTCCAGTATGCGGATGCCCAGGGAATGGCAACGTTTTTATGAGTTGTCGGCCAATTATCATGTACGACAGCATAATAGGGATTGGGATGAGTATGAATAACATATCCCACGCCTGTTACGGCATGACCGATATTATCCAGACCCTCTTCCAGATTCCATTCTTCAGGTGGTGCTTCAGGATTTACCTGAAAAGAATTGATAACAGGTGATCCCCAATTATAGATGTATGCTGTATCCTGTTTGATTGTATCAATAAAAACAGATCCGCTAAAATAGATATTCCAATGTGTAAAATCCACCTTAACGGGACGCCCGTCGTTTATTTCTGTCTCGTAAAATGGAAAACCCTGGGAATAATCCGAGGTGAAATTCCAGTCGTATCCAGCCTTAGCGGAAGGTATTGATGGAGCATTGGGGTAAGGATTGAGCGTATCCCAGCGAATAAAATGTGTGAGAAGAGAATCTTGATCAAGTATATAAGTGCCTTTTGCCGGAGGATATACATCCCCGTTCCGTGCAAATGGATTACCCTGATCGTTTGTATCCATAAACCATCCGATGTAATTCGCTGCGGTTTCCCCTGGTAATCCCGCATTTACTCCAAGAGCATTACTGTGTCCTACAACAGTATCCCAGAATAAGGTGATATTTGCTGCGGATGTTGGCGCACAATAGTTACTCAGATCGGGCGTGATGATTAAAGGGATTGGTGGCTGATTTATATCAGGCACACCTGGGATTATATTAATTGTTGTATATATGACTTGATATATGGCAATGCGTGGTACACTAAAATGATCGTTTCCAGGATCCGCATCAGGAGGATCATTAATTATGCTATCGCCATTCTGATCCCAAAAAACTTGAGAATTGATTACATAGGGTCCAGGTTCGTGAGGCGTAAACATGCTGTCGAAGTCTACGTTAAATATAGCTCCTGCCGGTACGGAAGACAACTTAGCCGGGCTGAGTTTATAATACATAGAATCCTCAACAATTTTAAGACCGTTGGGATCCAATATATTTGTAATTATTAGGAATCCCGGCATATTCATACCGGCTATATTTTCAACTGTATTTGAGATGTTAACAGGCTTCTCTAAGATAAGCGTATCGCTTGGCATCATGCTGCCAGCAACTGTTGTCTGGATATCTAATACCGTTAGATCAGGTACGGGGGGAAGAATAAACGATAGCATTGCTGAAACATTCTGCCAGGGAATGGCAATATTTTTAGGTGTGTTGGCCCAGTTGTCGTGAACCACCAGATAATCCATCGGTGGATCTGGACTACCAGGCGGTACATAGCTCGGGAAGTATCCGACACCTGTAACGGCATGGCCGATGCCTTCTTCTCCCGGTTCAAGATTCCACTGTTCCGGAGGATCAGATTCGTCTTGTGTACCGGAAGTTGGCACAGGATCCCCCCAGGCATAAAAATAAATGGTATCGGCAGCAAACAGAGAATCATAAAAATAGAATCCGGTCGGTTGAATATTCCAATATAAAAAATCCACCTTAACCGGGTTACCCTCATCTATCTGTTGCATATATGAAGGAAATGGTGGCACAGGTTCAGGTATAACGACCCAGGAATACCCCTTCTTACCGGCTGGAAGTGTATAAGGAAATCCATTTAGATTAATTGAATCACAGGAAATATAATCCAGCGCTCCCAAGTCCTGGTCAACGGTATAAGTACCTAATGCGGAGGGAAAGGTGGTTCCGTTCCACCTAATCGAATCGCCATTGTCATTTGTATCCATGAACCAACCAAGATATTCTGCAACTTCCCCCCCCGGAAGACCCGCCATCAGATTAAGCGCATAGGGATGAGAATTTGTCTTTTCCCAGAATTCGATTATATTGACCACAGCAAATGGGGCACAGTAGTTACTAATATCACTTGTAGATAGTAGTGTTTGCATAGGAGGTTGTGAATAATCCGGCACATCCCGCAGATATTTTTGTTGGCCGTAAACCTGAACCACAATTATAAAACTAATGGCCATGATTCTGAGGATCGCTTTCATGATTATCTCCTTGGTGTCTAACATACTATTATAACTGTATTTGCATATGTATGCAAGTCTAAATCTCAAAAACGTATGTATTATAAGTTTATCTTTATAAATTGGTATGTGAATTTTAGTTCATATTTTGTGAATTATAATTCACACAAGTGTGAAGTATTCTTCACACATCTCCTATCACGCATTATTAGCTTAATACCTCTTTCTTATTTTAAATATATTAATAACAATTGATTAATACTTTTTTTAAGGATCCAATTTTATTTGGTATCATTCTTGTAAGAATATTCTTATATTATTTTGCACCTTGGTATAAAATTTTATAAGTATCTATTTAGAATAGTCGGAGATATCCATGACTAAAAATAGTGAACGTAGATATGTGGACCGAATATGCATAGCTGGTGCAGAGGTACTATACAAAGAGATAAGAACAGTCAGTCTATTTCAAAAATTTTCTCAACCCTTTCCATTGGTGGATTTAAATAAAAGCGGGCTTAGTTTTGAAATGGATCATCAATTGCATCCGGGTGTGCTCCTAAATCTAAAGTTGGTTATTCCAGGAGAAAAAAAAATAAATTTAAAAGGAAGATTGATTTGGATTACAAAGCTGGAGAAGGAGGAAAATTATCGTACTGGTGTACAATTCCTGCCCTTTGGTAAAGGAAGAAATTATAATACATTCGGAAGTCATGAACGATTACTTCAATTGACAAATAAATATAAAAATTAATAAATAGATAATTGTGACGAATATTTAATTTATATTTACTATGAAGCTTCATTGTTTATATATAGAAATGATATAAATGATGGAAAAGAAGAAAGAACGTCGTCATTTAGAGCGCTTTGAGATTCCCGGGGCACAAATTATGTACAAACAGGGTAAGGGATTCAGATTGTTCGACCGTTATATTGGGCCTTTACCTTTAAAGGATATAACAAAAAATGGAGCGTGTATTGAAATTAACCAGCCGGTGGATAGGGGAACGCTTCTTGATATTGAAATAAACATTCCCGGTCATAAAAAGGTACATGTAAAAGGGCATGTGGTCTGGACATCTTATCCTGAAGAACCCACCCATGCTGGTGTACAATTTATGCCTTATGGAGAAGGTAAAAAATATAATTCCTTTGATAGCCGTATGCAATTGGAACACTTAACGCAGCAGTATCTGGAATCAAAAAATTAATTTCTTAATAATAAATAATAATTAGGAAGGAATATGTCTCTTAATCAAGATCGAAGAAATTTGGTACGCTTTAAAATACCTGGAGCTAAGGTACGTTATAAACAACATAAAGGTTTTAGAGAGGCAGAAGAGGCGAGTGGCGTTATGGCTGTTGTGGATATCACAAGAATTAGTATTCGTTTTGAAGCCAAAGATTTTTTATACCCGGGATCACTTATAGATTTAGAACTAATAATACCAGGTAAGAAAAAAAGTATAAAAGTGAAAGGAAATATTGTTTGGAGTTCCGAAGCAACCTCAGATCAACCTGGTTATGCTGTGGTACAGTTCCTGCCATTTGGTTCAGATGAGCGTTACAATACTATGGAAGCTCATGAACAATTAAGAAAATTGAGCGAAGAATACATGGAGACACTAACTAGTTGACAGAATAACAAAAATTACCTCAATAATATCATTTTTTTCGAAAGATTATTTCCAGCAGCTGTTAAGCGATATATATACATTCCACTAGCCACCATTTTACCATTCTTATTACGACCGTCCCATTCAACAAAATCTTCACCGCGGTCCTGTACTTCATTCTTCAAGGTAATTATTTCCTGCCCCAGAATATCATAAACCTTTATGTTGACCTGCGATCTCTCAGGCAGGGCATAGGTTATGGTTGTCCGGGAATTAAACGGGTTGGGGTAGTTTTGTGCCAGATAGTAGTAATCAGGAAGAAGGTTATCACCTGCGTTCTGTTTTTGTATTTCAATGTCATCAATGACCCAGCCCCATCCATTAACACCTGAGTCGGCATATAATCTGAAACGAATAAAAACTGTATCACCCGGACTCAGAGTGTTTAACAAATCAATGCTGTGTGTAACAAACATCGAGCCATCTGGATTGCTTCTGGAATCATATATAGCCTGCCATATGGTATCAGCACGCGCATCATATCCATTTGATATTGGCAGCCAGAGTAAACCGTCATGCGATGCTTCAACGACCACGAAGTCCCACATATTTGCATCACCAAATTGACTTCCATACTCTCCCGGTTCCACGAGCGCAATATCTTTATAACTTAATATTGCATTAGACTGAGAAATCACAACAGGATTCTTGAGCAATAAGATATAATCATAACTATCGCGATAGGGGTGATCGCTATGTATAGCTGCTGAGTAAAAATTGGCCGGTGTGGCAATATGGAATCCATCTGAAATAAAATCATTCAGGGCATCCGGAGTGTTTAAATTGCTGACATAATATTCTTGAATTTCCGTGGGAAATACTACCAGGCTTTTTACCGCGGATTTATAAACACGCTCATTTTTGAAAGCACGTACATTTAGTGTAATAGTCTCTGGCTGCTTAACGGTATAAATGAGTGTGGTATCACTTGACACTTCATTTGCATCTAATTTGG
Source organism: Bacteroides sp. SM23_62 (assembly GCA_001303955.1). Classification (GTDB taxonomy): domain Bacteria; phylum Bacteroidota; class Bacteroidia; order Bacteroidales; family SM23-62; genus SM23-62. Next base: position 22,205 of record LJUP01000075.1, read on the forward strand.
TAAAAATGTTGCCATTTAAGAATACCAGCGTGGAATCATAGGCTGATCTAAGGTCAATTTTGATCGGAATATAACCTGCAGGCATCTGTACCAGAGCGTTTAGTCTGGGACTCAATGTGCTAATCGGGGGTGTATAATTTTGTAATTCAGGCAGGGACAAAGTCCATATACCACGTCCTTGCGTAGCCAAAACGATTTGATCATCTACAATTTTCATTTCAAATATTCCGGCTGTCGCGAGGCCATTATCGGCGTAATGCCAACTTTGACCATTATCAGATGAGACGAACAATCCGATCTCTGTGCCGGCCCATAGTATATCCGTATCGAAAGGCATGACCAGTAGACTAAAGACAGCAACATCCGGGAATCCATTGTTACTTGTAGGTCTGCCGCTACCGAACCCGGAAATATCTTCCCAGGTTTGGCCTAAATCGCGGGTGCGCATGATCTTGGGATTGTCGGGAGCAGAAAATAAGAAATAAGCTGTTTGTGGGTCGATGGGATGGGTGGCAATTCCTGACGATTCAGTTAAATTATTAGGAAAATTTTGCGAGATTTCTTCAAAGCTGATCCCGGCGTCACGAGAGACGTAAATTCCCCCGCGGATATTATAATAGGGATCGGGGGTTAAGCGAGAAGAAATCCATACAATCTGGGGATCGGCGATTGACACTTCAATATTGTCAAAAGCCCGCCATCCAATCCAGTTTCCCGGTATGGGTGTTAAAGTCCAGGATAAACCAAAATCATCAGATCTGCTGATACCCTCTGACCCGACTATAAATACCAGATCGGGATCGGATTTACTGTTGGCAATTTTAGTCAAAAAAGGTCCGAATCCTGCATTTGCACCAGCAACTGGTTTCCAGGTTATAGCACCATCCTCTGACTTGCTAAGGCTGTTGTATTGAGATGAACCTAAAACAAGATTGGGATCGCGGTAATTCCACACAGTCTCAATACCGTCGCCACTCAAATCCCAATACCATCTCGATCTTTCATCCGGGTTCTGCGGCGAGTGATAGGTGCCGTTATCCTGCATGCCACCGATATAGACATCCTCACCAGGTTTTTTATCCACACCATAAAACTGGGTTGTTACCATACCGGTGACTTGTTGCCAGTTATCACCATTATCATAGGAAACAGCGATGCCACCGTCGTTGGCATTTAAAATATAAAATTCATTACTTGATTTATTTACCGGAATTGGAACCAGGAAATGATGGTCGGCATGTGCCCATGAGACATTAGGTTCACGCGTATAATGTTGCCCGATTAAGCGCGTTGTTCTTGTATAATTAACGTCATTGATATCGCTGCGATAGAGTTCCACACCGCCTAAAAAAACTACATTTTTGTCATAGGGGTGAACGGCAATGGTGTTATCAAACCAACCGGCTGTATAGGCACCATCTGCTCCTGAAAAGCCATATGCGCTGAACCAGTTGGGATCATTTCCTGTATCCTCAACCAGAATCCAAGTTTTTCCGGCATCTTTAGTCATATAGAGATCGGCTGTACCATAGCGTCGTTCCACGGCAGCATATAAGCGTAATGTATCACTAAGGGCAATGGCTATTTCCGTGCGGATACTTATGCCCTGGTAACTGTTACCGCCCATTCCTATGTCTTCAGGTAGGGCAAAATTGTCGGCTGAAATAAACCATGTTTTACCCGCATCTTTGGATTTGATTACACCGACTTCATTTACGGTAGCATATAATGTGTTGAAGTTTTCAGGATTGGCAATGATTTGTTGCACGCGGTTATCTGTTTTTGTTCCCAAAGCTAAGTCGGGATCGTACACTTTGTACCAGGTTTCACCACCGTCCGTGGTGCGAAAGATAGCCGATTTTCGCTCCCCCCCTTTCGTTGCCAGGTAGGAATACCCATCATTACTGCAAAGTACGACTATATTTTCATTCTCAGGGTCGATTACCAGGCGATTGATCGCCCGCAACAGCTCACCATTTGCGGTGCTGGTAAGTTGTGTCCAGGTCTCCCCGCGATCGCTTGATTTCCATACGCCGCTGCCTGACAGATCGACTATACGGCCGTAACCCATGCCTGTTCCTGCATAGATAACATCGTGATTGGATTGAGCCATTTCCATGGTAACGGTTGAAAGCGTGGTCAGCTGGGGCGTCTTATTCTCCCAGGTACGTCCGGCATTGTTTGTTTTCCAGATACCTCCTCCTACCGTTCCCACATACCAGGTTTGATGTGTTGGATCATCGGGATCCACGATGAGTGCCCGGGCACGACCGCTTACATTCGCTGGTCCCCGTTCCTGCCATGCTAAAAGCATAGCGGGTTTTTTTAGAAATCTTTGTGCTTTACCGAGTTCTTCAATTTTATAGCCGGGCGCATATGTTCTCCCGTCATAGGCTGTTTTAACTGCTGCAAGTGCTTCTAAGAAAGCACCAGGATTTTCAGATCGGTTCAGTTTGCCACTGATTTTAGCTCTTATGCTTTCCATTTTTCTGGCGATTTTATGTGCTTCCAGGGAATGGGGATTTAGATTCGCAAAGTTTGTATGTAGTTGTTCAAGATACTGGTCCAGGGTTTGATTTGTATTTTGTAGTTTTGATAAATCCGGATTCTTACGCTGCTGTAGAAAATAGATGGAGGCAAAAAGAATAAATGAAAATAGTAAAAATAAGAATGGTTTTATTTTCATTTTTTTCACCACTTTCTAAGTAGTATAAGTAAAAAATATTATAAGTAAAAACAAAAATTATATGGAGCTATTTAAAATTAATGACCGCACATATCTTATATATGACTGTTGCAGTATAGCTTAATTTATAAAAATTTAATAGAAACAGCTCAATATCCCGTCAGCAAGCTGACCATGTCCACATCTTTTGCGGGATACAATCAAATTGAATATCTCCCCTTACCTATTATTATTAGGGAAGGGGCCGGGGGTAGGGTAAATCATTGCCAATTTCCTCAATAGTCTTTTTCAATTTAATCAAAACATGATTAACATCTTTAAATATATCTTCATTTTTAAATCTTATGATATGATAATTTTTGCTTTCCGGAATCTCGCTTCTTTTTAGATAGTAGTCTCCCTGCTGTTCGTGAATGCCACCGTCAACTTCCACTTACCCATCCCCATACCCCTTCCCTGATTCAACAGGGAAGGGGGACCTCGCTTTGCTTATAAATATATAAATGCATTTGTTATTAAAAATGTTTAACCTGCAACAGCTTCACATACGCAGAATTGTATTAATATGAATTATAATACGAATGTATTTTTAAATAGTACTTACATTTATTTTCATAAAACTAGCAACTTCAAGCAATGAAATATTCAGGTTGTTTTAATGAAATAATTGTATATTAAAACTCGTCTGATACATGGTGAAAGGAAAATGATTATGACAGGTAAGCGTACAATCATCAGCTGGGCACTTTACGACTTCGCCAATTCAGCTTACACTACACTGGTCATAACTTTCATCTACTCCGTATACTTCACAACATCCATTGCTGCTACTGAAATTCAGGGTACAGTTGTCTGGTCCAGAACCTATACGCTCTCTGCACTACTTGTAGCACTCTTGTCACCTGTGCTGGGTGCCATGGCTGACCAGGGCGGGTACCGCAAACGCTTTCTCTTTTTAACCACGGTAATAGCTGTGATCGCTTCAGCCATGCTTTATCCTGTTCTCCCCGGTCAGGTTATGCTGGCTCTCATATGGGTGTTTATCGGTAACACGGCTTTTGAACTGGGTATGGTATTTTATAATGCCTTCTTACCCGACATTGCCCCGGCAGACAGAATCGGGCGTATTTCCGGGTACGGTTGGGGGCTGGGGTATATGGGTGGTCTGATTGCCATGTTTATTGCTCTGTTTGGCTTTATCCAGCCTGAGATACCCTGGTTTGGCTTTTCCACGGAAATGGGTGAAAATATTCGCGCCACCAATCTTTTGGTGGCAGTCTGGTATGCTTTTTTCAGTATACCCATATTTCTATTTGTTCGGGAAAATCGCAGTAAATTAAAATCACAATCTAAGAAAACTATGAAGGCAACATTTTTAGAATTGCAGGAAACGTTTCGCGAAGTAAGAAAATACAGGCAGGTGGTCAAATTTTTAATTGCCCGTCTTATTTATAATGATGGCTTAATCACGGTCTTTGCATTTGGTGGCATTTATGCTTCCGGAACGTTTAAGTTTACCATGGAAGAAATGCTCATCTTTGGTATCGTTCTGAATATTACCGCCGGTAGTGGGGCTTTAGCATTTGGGTTTCTCGATGACTTGCTGGGCGGGAAAAAGACGGTACAGATAAGTTTAATCGCATTAATTTTAGCCACATTACTGGCAGTTTTAGCGCCCAATAAGATCATTTTTTGGACGGCAGCCATTATCGTGGGCATTTTTGCCGGTCCCAATCAGGCCGCCAGCCGATCGCTGATGGGGCGTTTTGTACCTCGTGATAAAACAAATGAATTTTTCGGCTTTTTTGCCTTTTCAGGGAAATTTACAGCTTTCCTGGGTCCGTTTTTTCTCGGCCTTCTTACAGAAATTTTTGATTCGCAGCGTGCAGGCATATCGGTTGTCCTTGTTCTCTTCATTCTCGGGAGTTTCTTACTTAGGCTGGTTGATGAAAAGGAAGGTATACGCGTGGCGCAGGGAATAAGACAAGAATAAAGATATTTGTAAGGAATATTTTATATCTAGAGCTGATATTGCTATCCGTGGCAATCTAACAGATTGCTAATATGTAATAATTTTTATAAATTTAAATTAACGGGTGATGAAACAGAATTAAACAGTTTTCTGTTTGATGCAGATTAATAATAGATTAAAACAATAAGCCACCGTAGCTCAGTTGGTAGAGCAACTGATTCGTAATCAGTCGGTCGGAGGTTCAAGTCCTCTCGGTGGCTCTAGCCACACATAAAGCCCCCAGGAGTTTAAATAAGCAATTACCCAGTAAGCTATTTGCCTTCTTGAAGTTGCGAAGCCGGTAAGCTCTTCGATAGGTGTATAGGCTTCGCACCGAATTTATTGAGGTGCTCGCCAAAGGCTAAATATTAAATACATCATTCGTTAGTGGACAACTCTGCCATCCAAAGATCACCAATACGCTCCCACAGCGTGAAGTAGATCCGTTCACCATCACTCGCCAACGTAACCGGCTCCTTCAAGCTGCCCTTGAAGTCAATCAGGGATCGGGTTGTACCGTCTTCTGCTGAGATTACCCACAGATTGGAGCTCTGGTTGGCCGATCCGCCATGTCCAGCAGCATAGATCGTTTGTCCATCAGCTGACCAGAAAAATGGAGAAATTTCTGACCACGCTCCATGAGTCAGTTGCACCGGCTCACCCCCATCTGCGGGGATAAGGAACAGCTCACAGCTGCCGGTACGTTCAGAGCTAAAAACAAGTCGTTTCCCATCAGGTGACCAATGCACCAGGAAATCCCGTGCTTCATGGAAGGTGAGTTGCTGCGCTTCACCCCCACTACTCGGCATTATCCACACGTCTAAATTGCCACTGCGATTTGATGAAAAAGCGATCTTTTCTCCATCCGGGGACCAGATGGGAATAAAGTCCGCTGCAGGATGATTCGTCAATGGCGTTACCGCACCACCCGCCACCGGCATCACATAGAGCTCACGGTTCCCACTCCGCAAAGATTGGAATGTGATCAGCTCACCATCGGGTGACCAAGATCCGATCCAATCGTGAGCTGTATGGGTTGTTAACTGTCTAAGTTCACTGCCATCCTTGCGCATGATCCATATATCCTGATTCCCGCTGCGGTTTGAGTCGAACGCGATCCACTTCCCATCTGGTGAGAGAGACATTAATTCGATGTAATTATTCTCAGATGTAAGCGCCAGCGCGTCCTCTAATGTGAGAGTACGGTCTGGTAAGACCGGAATCGACCATATGTTCGAGCGCTCTGTAACTTTTGTGTAGGCGAGTTTTTTTCCATCCCCTGAAAGAGCGATGGCTCCGATACCGACCCCCGCTGTCAAGGATCTCGTTTGTCCAGTAGGATTTCCACGCGCATCGAGCGGAACCCACCAGACGTCCCGGCTACCTCCCCGGTC
>LJUP01000076.1 GCA_001303955.1 Bacteroides sp. SM23_62
AGCAGGGTCTCCTTCTGTGTTTTCTGCACTTCGATCTGTGTCCTGACGCCTGATTTCTGGGCATGGATGGCTTTGATCCTTGCCTTTAACTGAACGATCTGGAGATGCAGCGGGATGGTATCTATCAGACCCACAACCTGGCCGGCAGTAAGTTGAGCGCCTTCGTCCAGATCCAGCTCCAGGATCTTGCCGCTTCCTTCAGCAGAGATCAGGTATTCCTTGGTTTCAAAATTACCATAGGCATCGGAAAGGTCATCCCTGCCAGAACATCCGGCCAGAAGCACAAGTAAAAATGTTGGAATAATGATTTTTTTCATGGCTTGGTTATTATATGATTCCTTTTGTTGTCAGGTAATTGATCTGTGCCTGCACGAGCTGGATCCTGTGGGTTTCCAGCCTGATCCTTGCTTCCGTTTCAGCATTCAGCTCAGTGATGTAATCCGTCGTGGTGATCACCCCGTTTTCCAGCTGGGAGGCAGCGCTTCTGCTGATCTTTGAGCGCAGGACAACAATTTCCTTATCCCGCCTGACGGCTTCCTCATATTTGGCAATTTCTGCCAGCTTCTCGGCCAGCTGAATGTCCAAGTTTTTATCAAAGGCGGCTTTCTGGGACCTGATGATCTCCTGCTGTATTGTTATATCCTGCCTGCTCCTGCTGGTATTGCTCCAATCCCATATATTCCATTTGAGTCCGGCCCCTACCACATAAAATCCCCTGAATTCATCCCGGAAGAAATTCAGTCCCGGATTCCCATAGGAAAACGATCCGAATACATAAGCCTTCGGGTGACGCTGTTTTGATACCAGGTTCATACTGGCTTCCAGGTTGAGGATCTGCAGGTCGTACAATACCTGCTCCGGCCTTGGGACTTCAACAGCGGGTTCGATGTCAGCGTGTGGTAATTCCAGCACGGCACTCTCCGGTATATGGATGGCAGTAAGATTACCAAGCATCTGAAATACAGATGATTTGGTAATGCTGATTTCAGCCAGCAACTGGTTTACTTTAAGGATCTCCGCCTGCATGATATCCAGGTCGGCTTCCAGGAAAATCTCGTTTCTCACGCCTGATTCAATGATGGATGACCTCTCCTCCAGTTCATCCAGTTTAAGCTGAATGCTCTTCTCCTGCTGTTGCAGGGTCAGGATGTAGAAAAACAGCCTGTTGACCTGTTCTTTCAGCTGGTTCAGGCTGACCTCCACCTGTTGCTGGTTAACCAGCAATTTCGATGCTTCAACCTTTTTGCTGGATTTGGTAATGCCCCCGTCATATAATGTTTGCTGTATATCCAGGCTTAATTTATAATTATAATGAGGCATCAGGGGCGTTTCAAATCCCGGGATAATATCCCCCGGGAAGGGCAGTTCAACCACTTCATTCTGCCAGGTGTATTTCCCGTTCAAATCCAGGCTTGGATACCAGTTCGTGGTATGGTTCCTTGTTCTTAATTCTTTGGATTGGGAATACAATTCCTTTTGTTTGAACCAGGGATGATTTTCAATGGCGGACCGGTGACATTCGTACAGATCAAGTGTATCCGCCGGCTGGGCCAGGCAGACGCCTGAACAAAAAACCAGCATGTTAATGATGTATCTCATAGCTAAGGATATTTCGTGCTGATTGCTGATAATACCATGTTTAATTCCCATCACGATCAGGACCCTGCAAGGCCAGCCTGATAAATCTCGGCACCTGCTCCCTGCGTTCTTCCAGGAATTGCTCATAGGCCTGCTTATCATCCCTGAAGGCAATCTTCTGGAACAAGGGCCGCCCGATGTAGGGAAAGAGTACCATCCCCAACAGATTGGCAATCATGTGCCTGGGGTCCATATCAACAACGCCGTACAATTCCAGTTCCTTCTTGACTCCTTTCAGGGCTGTATCGGGATCCAGTCCCATATGCTGTATGAAACCAGCCAGACGGTCAGGGTTCAGGGAGATCTCCTGGATTACAAACACAGGCAGGTAGGGATTTTCTTCCAGCAGGTCTGTCCAGGTATCGACAAACATCCTGACCTTTTCCATGAACGGCCGGTTCGATGTAAAAGCCACAATCATGGTGGGAAAAGCACTGGCAAGCACCTTTGAAAAAATGGTGTCGAAGAGCTTCTCCTTGTTCCTGAAATAATAATGCAGCAGGGTCCGGTTAATGCCGGCTTCATCGGCAATATCCTGCATGCTTGCCCCAAGCCTGCCCTTCTTCATGAAAACCTTGCCTGCCGCTTCAAGGATCTTTCGTTCGGTACCAGGTTCCAGGTATTCCTTTTTATCAGGTTCCATAGGGTTTAAAATTTAAGGCTGGTTATCAATATTAACAATATTGTCAAACTTTTTTGTCAGACAATAAAGTTTAACTATTCTGTTAAACAAAGTTGTAAAACTATATAATTTTATATTACTTGTCAAGTTTTTTTAAAAAAATCTATCTTTACCGGCTAATTTCATTGAAATCATGAGAAAAAGAATGATAGTCCCGCTGACCCTGCTTCTGATGGCCATATACATGATTATGCCGGGATGCTCTTACACAAAGGAGAATCCGGATGTCACCACGGATGAATTGTTCCAGCATATCAGTTACCTGGCATCTGATTCTTTGAAGGGACGGTTTCCCGGGACAGAAGAAGACAGGCTTGCAGCACTTTACATCGCTGATGAATTCAGCAAGGCCGGACTCCAGCTGATGGCTGATGGTGGATTACAGGTATTTGAGGTAATCACAGATCTTGAAAAAGGTGCGGCAAATTACCTGAGGTTTGGAGAAATTGAAGCGGTACTATCTGAAGATTTTACACCTTTCCCGTTTACCGCGAATAAAGAAATTTCGGCCGGTGTCGTATTCGCAGGATACGGATTCGATATCGAAGCGGATGAGGTTCGCTGGAATGATTATGAAAACCTTGATGTAACTGGCAAATGGGTGATGGTTCTGCGGGGAAGTGTGGAAATTGATTCCACTGCCTCGGTCTTCCATGCATACAGCAATGAGCGTGACAAAGCCATGCTGGCAGGGGATAAAGGAGCTTCCGGTATATTGTTTGTATCCGGACCAAACTTTGATCAGGAAGACAGGCTGATAGACCTTGAAAGGCGGGAAGGCAAGGTAAGCATCCCGGCGATCCATATCAGCCGCAAAAAGGCAGACCAGATCCTATCAGTCGCCGGGACCAGCATTGAAAGAATGGAAAACAAGCTCAACGACTACAGGGAACCTTCATCCTTCGCAGTTGATGTAACCGTTTCCGCAGGTGCTGAGGTTCAGCCAACCACAACTGATACCTATAACATAATTGCCTATCTGGAAGGCAGTAATCCGGATTCCACGGATAAGCATATTGTCATAGGAGCCCATTATGACCACCTGGGCATGGGCGGGATGAGAAGCTCCTCAAGGAAACCGGATACCACAGCTGTACATAACGGGGCCGATGACAATGCTTCCGGAGTGGCTGCCCTGATTGAGATTGCGGAAGCGCTGGCATTGGGACCCGAAAAACCTGAAAATTCCTATCTGTTCATTGCATTTGGCGCTGAGGAAATGGGTCTGCTGGGATCCAAGCATTATGTAAACAATCCCATCCTGCCTCTGGAAGATATCCTGGTCATGATCAACCTGGACATGGTTGGCCGCCTGCGGAACCAGCAGCTACAGGTAGGCGGGGTCGGTACAGCCAGGGAAAGTGAAGAGATCGTCACCCAACTCGTCCCCCATGACAGCCTCATTCTCGGTACCACCCTGGAAGGCTTTGGTGCTTCTGACCACAGCAGTTTCTATGGCAAGGATATTCCCGTGTTATTCCTGACTACCGGTGCCCATACGGACTACCATACACCTGAAGACGATATCGAGCACATCAATCTTGAAGGGATGGTTACGATTGCAGATTACACCAGCAGGGTAGCACAGCATATTGACCGGATGGACAACTTACTGACCTACCAGGAAGCGGGGCCCAAAGTACCCTTCCAGGGACGGCGGGGCGGCCGGATCACGCTGGGCATCATGCCGGATTTCACAGATAATGACGATAAGGACGGGATGAGGGTTGATTTCGTAACTCCCGGAAAGCCAGCTTACAATGGTGGAATGAAGAAAGGGGATTTCATCATGGCCATTGAGGGTCAACCTGTCAATGGCATATATGATTATATGTACCGGCTCAAGAGTGTAAACAAGGGCCAGATCATCGTGGTTACAGTGAAACGTGACGAACAATTACTGGATCTGCTGGTCCAGCTTTAATGTAACACAGAAATATGAAGAAACAAACCTTATTCTGGATCCTGGCCGTTGTGATCACCATAAGCACCGTCATCTATCAGCGGAAAACGGGTCCCACCTATCCTGTAAACCTTACCATTGAAATAGAAGGAGCAGACATAGAGGTAAGCCTTCCCAGGAGCCATGGCGGGAGCACTGACAGGGAAATCAGCATTGCGGTCCCAGGCGAAGATATTGAGGGACTGATCATCTACAAAAGATATAAAACAGCTGATCCCCTGGATACCATCCGGATGGTGACCCAGGGACAGGACCTGATCGGATACCTGCCCAACCAGCCTCCGGCCGGCAAGCTGGAGTACAGGGTTGTACTTGAAAGCAATAACCGGTCCTACACGGTTAACGAAATACCTGTGATCATCCGCTTCAAGGGCAGTGTACCTGGATTTGTGCTGATCCCACATATCCTTTTTATTTTTTCAGCCCAGTTGTTATCGCTTGTAGCCGGACTCTTCGCTGTTTACCGTCTTCGCAGGTACAAATTGTACGGGATCCTGACAATAGTCTTCCTGTTTGCGGGTGGCTTTGTACTGGGACCCGTCATCCAGAAATATGCTTTCGGCGCCTACTGGACTGGGTTCCCGTTCGGGCAGGATATGACAGACAACAAGGTGCTGGTGGCCATGTTATGCTGGATCCTGGCCGTGGTGATGAACATCCGTAAGGACAGGCCGGCGTACGCATGGATTGCAGCCCTTGTTTTTTTCCTGGTAAACATGATCCCCCACAGCATGTTTGGCTCTGAACTCGATTATGAGACAGGCGTGGTTAACACCGGGATGATACTGCTTTTCTAGACATCCGCGGATGACTGCCTGAGGATGTTGCCTTCTTTTTTTTGCGTAATTTGCAGCAGAAAGAAACTTATTTTCGTCTTTATACCAGAATTGAATGGCAAAGGAACCTGCGTATCCCAATATTCATCAGGATTTAATAGACAGATGCAGGGAGAGAGACCGGGGCGCCCAGTTTGAGATCTACCGTTTGTATTACAAGGCCATGTTCAATACAAGCCTCAGGATCGTAAAAGATCCGGGTGAAGCGGAGGATATCATGCAGGAATCATTTTTGTCAGCCTTTGATAAGATTGAAACGTACGGAGGTACGGTGAGTTTCGGGGCCTGGTTAAAGAAAATCGTGATCAACAGGTCCCTCGACAGCCTGAAAAAACACAGACTGTCTTTTGAATTGCTGGATGAGAGAGTTCTTCAGGACTCGGAGGACATGGGTGAATCTGATGATCTCAGTGGCAGGATTGAAGAGATCAGGGAAGCCATCATGAGATTGCCTGACGGATTCAGGGTGGTGCTGACCCTCTACCTGCTCGAGGGATATGACCATGAGGAGATCGGGCAGATCCTGGGCATCACCGCTTCCACATCCAGATCACAATTCACAAGGGCCAGGCAGAAACTGGTAGAAATGCTAAAAATGAGAAGCCATGAATAATCTTGAGAAGCATATAATTGCCAGCCGGCAAAAATTTGACAGCCAGGAACCTTCTTCCGGTCATATGGAGAGGTTTGAGCAAAAATTGCTCAGGCGGCAGACCAGGTCACTGTTCGCCCGCATTCCATATGCCGTTAAAGCAGCTGCTGTTTTATTGCTGGTTGCTTTATCCAGCATTCTCATTTACGAGCAGGCGCGGATTTACTACCAGAACCAGCGGGTTATATCACTCCGGGACATATCCCAGGAGTTCGGCGAAGCTGAGTTTTACTATACCACTTTAATACACAGTAAATATCAGGAGATCGACAGGCTTGACATTGACGATCCTAAACAGAAGGAAGTTTTGATGAGTGAACTGGATGAGATGGACAAGTTATTCCATTCACTTCAGAAGGATTTCCAGGCCAACCCGACAGACGAACGTGTGATCAATGCCATGATATCACACTACCAGCTCAAACTGGAAATTATGAGTCAGATTATTAAGCAATTGGAAGAAGTTAACAAGGTAAATAAAATATATAAAGATCATGAAGGCAATGAAATTTAATGCGATGCTACTGGCTGTTGTCTTGTTGGGATTAAGCACGGCGCTTGTCAATGCCCAGGAGACAGTAACCAAGGAGTACCATGAGCAGTATGATACGAAGGATTATTCGAAGCTGATTCTCCGTAACAAGTATGGGAATGTCGATGTACAAAACTGGGAGGATCCTTCCATCAAAATCGATGTTGTCATCAAGGTAAAACACTCAAATGCTGAGAAAGCACAAAGAATGCTTGACGATATCAGTGTATACTTTGCGACCGATGGCAAAACTGTAAAGGCCGAAACTCTTTTTGATGACCGCTTTAACAAGTCGAGCGGACGGAATGACAATGAATTCGAGATCAATTATACGGTACAGATGCCAAAGGAAATAGATCTGGAGCTTTCACACAAATACGGTCATGCATTTATTGATGAGATCAGCGGCCATGCCCTGCTGGATCTAAAATATGGGAAACTGACGGTGAACAAGCTCTACCGAGGCAATGAAAAACCGTTGAATGCAGTGAGCCTTGCCTATGCCAGTGGCAGCGAAATATCCGAATGCAACTGGCTCAAGGCCAATATCAAGTATTCAAGCCTGGAAATTGAGAAGGCAAAGGCCTTTGTCGGCTATACCAGTTATATGAAACTCAGTATTGACGAGGCGAGTTCCGTGGTCATTGAAGGCAAATACGACGAATACAGATTTGGCAAATTAGCCAACCTGGTTGTCGAATCCAGTTACTCAGGCATTGAAGCTGACGAATTAAGCAAAAAACTGGAAGCTGATACCAGATACTCCAATTGCAAGATCGAGTATATGCCACCTACCTTCGAATCCGTAAATGTGGAAGCCAGCTACGGGGGATACAGAATTGGGATTGACGAGGATGCATCCTATGAAATGGACGGGGAGGCCTCCTACGGCAAGATCAGCTACCATGACAGCGGCAAGGTCAGCAGGATACAGGAAAGCAATTCCATGAAGGTCTATGGCAAGGTGGGAACAGATGAGAATCCTTCTGCCACTGTCAATGTCAGGACAAGGTATGCAAATGTCAGGTTAGACTAATAGCCAAACTGGCAGATCCTTTCGCCCGCCAGGCAAATCCGGTGTGAAATACGGCAAAGCCTGACGGGTTTTTATTGCCTGGTTATTCCCAAGTTTATTACCTTGTGGTGCAATAAACGCCAGCATCATGAGAACCTCCCTGATTGCATTGCTGTCCCTTTACAGCCTTCAGATTACCTTTGGACAGGAACCACCAGTGTACGCCATTGTCATCCACGGCGGTGCCGGCAATATCAGTCCCGCGTTCATCACCCCGACCACCGACGCTACCCTTTCGGCCAAACTGAGTGAAGTCCTGGAAGAGGGCATCTCCATACTTGATTCCGGCGGGACAAGCCTGGATGCCGTGGAGGCAGTTATTCGCATCATGGAGGATTCTCCGCTTTTTAATGCAGGAAAGGGAGCTGTCTTTACCCACGAAGGAAAAAATGAACTGGATGCTTCCATCATGGATGGAAAAACAATGAAGGCAGGAGCGGTGGCTGGCATCGGGGATATTAAAAATCCGATTTCAGCCGCCAGGATCGTGATGGAAAAATCACCCCATGTCCTGCTCAGTGGTGCCGGGGCGTCCCGGTTTGTCTCCGGACACGGTGCTGAGGTCGTTGACAGCAATTATTTTTATACCGAGAGACGCTGGGAACAGTTGCAACGGCAACTTAAAAAAGCCGGGGTGGAAAAGTACGGAACAGTCGGATGTGTGGCACTCGACAGATACGGTAACCTGGCCGCCGGGACTTCCACCGGCGGGATGACCAATAAACGCTTTGGCAGGATCGGGGACTCCCCCATTATTGGTGCCGGCAACTATGCCAATAACAACAGCTGCGCCGTCTCAGCCACCGGTCATGGAGAATTTTTCATCCGGTATACCGTGGCACATGACATCTCCGCATTGATGCAATACAGAGACCTTTCGATTCAGGAAGCCGCCCGCACAGTCATTCATGAAAAACTTGGGGATGCAGGGGGCACCGGAGGTGTCATATGTGTCGACAAACATGGTAATATCGCCATGGAGTTCAATACCTCGGGCATGCTCAGGGCTTATGCCACAGCCAGGGGAGAAAAAGGGGTCAGGATGTTCGAATGACGATAAACCAGGGGTTTTTTAGTACTTCCTTGTTGTATGACAGGTCGTCTTCACGGTCATGTATCTTCACCGAACATCCTGAGGCACGGGCTATGGCATGGCCGGCTGCCGTGTCCCATTCCATTGTGGGACCGAAACGGGGGTAAATGTCTGCCTTCCCTTCGGCCATCAGGCAAAACTTGAGAGAGCTGCCGGTTGACACCAGCTTAAGGCCGGGATGCTGTTGCTGCAATCCCTTGATAAACATGTTTGTCCGCTCATTCCTGTGTGAGCGGCTCGCTACAACCGTGTATTGTCTGCGGGGCATTTTAACAGGTAACTTCTCCGCATGGCCCAGCAATTCCTCCAGGTTTTGAATATGTCTGTCTTCAGTGGAATACTCCTTTATCCTGTATGCACCGGTCTGGTCCGAAGCAAAATACATGATATCCAGGCAAGGCGCGTAAATGACACCCAGCACCGGGGCCTGCCCCTCTATCAATGCTATGTTCACCGTGAATTCATCATTCCTGCGGATGAACTCCTTGGTACCGTCAAGGGGATCGACCAGCCAGAACTTTTTCCACTGATTCCTGACTCCATACGGGACCTTCTTCCCTTCTTCAGAAAGGATGGGGATGGAGGTAGATTCCAGTTGTCCGGATATGATCCTGTGGGCAGCATGGTCTGCTTCTGTAACCGGTGAAAGATCCTTCTTCAGCCTGGTCCTGAAAAACCTTTTCCCGTAAACCTTCATGATGGACAGTCCCGCTTCAAGAGCCGTATGAACGGTTAACAAAAGGTGCTCCTGTGATTGCGCTATCATTTATAATGGTTAAATGTAGATCAGCGATAGAATGGTAATGGTCACCAGCATGTACAGCAATGTCAGCGGGGCACCGACACGGAAGAAATCACGGAAGGAATACCCCCCCGGACCATAAACCATGAGATTGGTCTGGAAACCCACGGGTGTCATGAAGTTGGCCGCGGAAGCATAGGCGGTGATCAGTATAAAGGGCATGGGGTCCATGCTCAGGTTGACCGCTGTGGTAAGGGCAATGGGAAAGATAATGGCAGCTGCCGCCTTGCTGGTAATGTATGCCGCAAGTATGGTGGTGATCAGATAGATGCCTGTCAGGATCCCTACCACCCCGAGCGGCCGGAACAGCCTGATCACCCCATCAGCCACCAGGTCAGCTGTACCCGTTTTGATCATCGCAGTACCCAGGGCAAGCGACAGTACGATGATCAATGCCAGGCTATAATCGATGGCCCCCGGCAATTCCCTTGGATGTGTGATCCGCATGGCCAGAGACAGGACAAGTAACAGCAACAGGGATATGAACAGCGGTACCAAATTCGAAGCCGCCAGGATGATGGCCAGCATCAACCCCCCCAGCAGGGTGGCACTCTTATACCATTCAAGCTTGACCATCTCCCTGACCTTGGAAATGAAATAGAAATCCTTTGTGGCTACCGTCCTGGCAACAAAGTTTTCCCCGGTAAAAAGCAGGAGTACATCACCGGCCTTCAGGATCACTTCACCTACCCTGCCCTTGATCAGTTCCCCGTTCCTGTGGACAGAGACAATGGCGGCATCATACTTGCTCCTGAAATTGGCTTCCCTCACTGTCTTGTTGACGATGGTAGAATTCTGTGATACCACCACCTCCACCATCTCCGCCCGGGATTTCTTGCTCAGCATTCCCACCTCCGGGATATTCAGTCCCGAGCTGGATTTGACCACGTCGGCAATGGCTTCCGTTTCTCCGGCAAAAAGCAGGACGTCGCCCCTGTCCAGCAGGAAATCCGCTCCGAATACGGTGATTTTATAGCCCCTCCTCCAGATCTCCACGATATAAAATCCCGGCTGGTTGCGCAGTCCTGCCTCCTCGATGGTCTTTCCGATGAGCGGGGACTTATGTACCACCTTGGCTTCCACCATGTATTCCCTCCTTCCGAGTGACAGCTGCATAAGGGTATCCGGTTTTAAAGGCAGCAATCGCTCTCCGAAAAACAGAAGGTACAGGTAACCAACCACGATCATCGGAAATCCCACGGCAGCAAAGTCAAATATCTTCAATGGTTCCAGGTCTGGTATAATGGTTTGGTCTACCACCAAGCCGTTTACGATCAGGTTTGTGGAGGTTCCGATCAGGGTAGCGCAACCACCGAGGATGGCTGCATATGAAAGTGGCATGAGGAACTTGGACGGGGAGATGTTATTCCTTTTACACCAGGAGTGAACATACGGGATCATCACTGCCACCAGGGGGGTATTGTTCAGGAAAGCTGAAAATCCGGCGATCAGTAAGGTCATCCGGCTGAGGAATCCGCGGTAACTGCGGGCGGATTTAAAAAAGCGGTCAAAGATCACCTCTACCACGGCGGTCCTCCGGATCACGTCCCCGATTAACAGCAACATGATGACTACGGCAATTTGCTCATTCCCGAAACCTTTGAGGATCTCCGCAGGCGTAAGCACACCGAATATGCCCAATACGATCACTCCGACCAGGAAGGTAAACGCAGGTCCGAGGATTTCCCTGTAGAGGGAAATGAGGATGAACACGAGTACAACAAAGACAAGTATCTGGTCGAAACTCAGCATAATTTACATGCCGGTAGCTTAATTCATAAAGTAAAGAAAATAAATGAACAGAAAAAAATTTAAACCTGGAGACGGCTTTTAAAGGGCAGGAATGTCATAAAATCAGCATGATGCACAATGTATGCCTCCACAGAACGCCGGATGTGATCCCCTTCCCCGGCATGGGCTGCGATAATGTGGCATACCTCCGGAGGAACATCGCAGGATTCAGCCAGGGATACCCCGGAAAATGGGTGGCGCAGGTATTTTCCATAGCTGCCCTGTACAATTTTTCCGTCTCTCTTCTCGTACTCCAGTAGCTTTCCTACATCGGCCAGTATGGCACCGGCGATCAAAACATCCATGTTCACCGGCAGCTCCCCGCCAAAATGCGACTGAATTTGTTTTCCGCAATCCCGGGCCAGATGGACCACACATCTCTTATGTGCCATAAAAGTAACCTCCAGGTTTTCAATTAACAGGGTAAACGGGATTTCATTCAGCTCCTGTGCTGACAATGCGCTCCTGGATAATGCCAGTTCCCAGGTCCTGGCTGTATTTTCACGCAGGACTGGGTCTTTGATCCATTCCAGTTCAGGCCAGAGTTCATATACTTCCTTCATAGCTTTTTATAATGATTGCTATTGATTAGCGGTAGGGTCCTACAGGGCTTCGATGATGGCTTCTGCCATTTCAGCGGTAGAGGCGGCACCTTTCTCCAGTACATCAGGCCTGCCAGGCAGTTTCAGCATATCATAGGTCCGTGCCTCTCCATGGCTTACGACCCTTCCAATGGCCGACCTGATCCTGGCTGAGCTATCATTTTCACCCAGATGATCAAGCATCAAACATGCTGATTCAACCATGGCAATCGGATTTACAATGGATACGGGATAATCGGCATATTTCGGAGCTGATCCATGCGTGGGTTCAAAAACTGCCACCTCCTCCCCGATATTCGCACTGCACGCAAAGCCAAGTCCGCCGATCAGTCCCGCAAACCCATCGGAAACAATATCCCCGAACATGTTCCCTGCCACAATTACACCATAATCCTCAGGATTCTTGGTAAGCCACATCATCTGGGCATCGATATTTGTATTCCAGAGTTCAATTTCCGGGAAAGATGATTGCTGGATCTCCTTGGCCAGACGGAACATCAGGCCGGAAGTCTCCCTGATGACATTTGGTTTTTCACAAACTGTCACTGACCTGTACCGGTACTGCCTTGCATATTCAAAAGCAGCCTTCAGTATCCTTTCGGTGGCTTTCCGGGTGAAAATCCTGGTCGACACTGATAACTCATCTTTCGGCACCCTTGAGAAGTTTTTAAGGAATTTTGGATGGCTGAGCAGGGCCTCGTAAACATTATCAGGGGGATCGGACCATTCGACCCCGCTGTAGAGTCCCTCGGTATTCTGCCTGAAAATCACCACATTGATCTCCGGTTCTTCGACCGTGTTGTCCGGTCCCCTGCGAATAAAATTCAGGGGATTACCTTTATAGGTCCTGCAGGGCCGTATACATACATCCAGGTTAAAATGCTGCCTTAATCCCACGATCGGACTGGAATAAACCAGTCCCTTCCCCTGCAGGGATGGATCCAGTTCCTCGGCAGCCTCTTCCTTTGGTTTTGAGGTGATTGCGCCAAACAGCCCGATTTTATGCTTTGCCAGCAGCTCAATGGTCCTGTCCGGCAGGGGATTGCCCTCGGTCTTCCAGCATTCCCAGCCTATATCAGCATTTACATAGTCCGCACTAAATCCGGCTGCATCCAGGATGCGCAGGGTTTCTTCCAGTACTATCCTTCCAATTCCATCACCCGGCATGGTAACTATGGTCCGTTTACTCATTTCTTAGGTCAGTTTGGCGAAAGTTCATAAGAAGCTTAAAAATAGAAGAAAAAAACAAGATCCATTTTGTCGGGGATGTGTTATTTATCACTTATTTTATAAAACATTAATCCATCCCGATCCGTCTCAATGAAATCACTCTCAGATCTCGACAATGCGCTTCTGTGGAAATATTTTGAGGATATCTGCAGGATCCCAAGGCTATCCAGGAATGAAGGCCAGGTCATAGATTTCCTGCTGGCATTCGCCCACGAACATAAGCTTGCGGTTAAGAAGGATAAAACCGGCAATGTACTGATCTCCAAACCTGCCAGTCAGGGCATGGAAAACCGAAAGACAGTCATCCTTCAAAGCCACATGGATATGGTGGGCGAAAAAGAGCAGGGCCTGCCACATGATTTCAGCAGGGATCCAATCCTCCCGGTGGTCGATGGTGAATGGGTCAGGGCCAGCGGGACCACCCTCGGGGCTGATGATGGCATTGGCATGGCTGCCCAGATGGTGATCCTGTCTGACCGGGACCAGGAGCATGGTCCCATTGAATGCCTTTTCACGGTGGATGAGGAATCGGGTATGACCGGCGCAAAGAACCTTGAACCCGGTTTCATGAACGGGGAAATCCTGATCAACCTGGATTCAGAGGACGAAGGGGAACTGTTTATCGGTTGTGCCGGCGGCATCGACACCATCGGCACTTTTAAATTCAAGACGAAAAAGCCCGATGACGGATCAGTTGCTTACAGAATGGTTGTAGATGGACTGAAAGGGGGACACTCGGGCGACAAGATCCATAAAAGTCCGGGGAATGCCATCAAGATCCTGAACCGGTTCTTGTGGAATGCCACGGGGGATTTCCGTCTCGCCCTCTCAAGTTTCGACGGGGGAAATCTGCGGAATGCCATTCCCAGGGAAGCATATGCCATATTTACCATACCGGCTGGCCTGGTTGACGGTTTTGAGGATTACTACCAGGCATTCGCAGATACCCTGACACTCGAGCTCAAGGATTTTGAACCTGAGCTGAGCTTTCACCTGGACAGGGCCGAACTGCCGGAAACCATCCTGACCCGAAAAAGGCAATTGCGATTGTTGCTCGCGCTCTATGCATGTCCACACGGGGTCATTACCTGGAGTCCCACACTGGAAGGTCTTGTTGAAACATCCACAAACCTGGCATCCATTCAATTTACAGCCCAGCATAAGGCCGTCGTTACAACCAGCCAGAGAAGTTCGGTCGATTCTGCCAAGAAAGATATAGCCGACCGGATGGCCAGCTGCCTGTCCCTGGGAGGGGCCAGGGTTGAACACAGTGACGGTTATCCGGGATGGATCCCGAACCCGGAATCCGAGATCCTGAATATCACCAGCGGGATCTATGCCGGATTGTTTGGGCAGGAACCTGTCGTCAGGGCTATTCACGCGGGACTGGAATGCGGGCTGATCCTTGAGAAATACCCGGGCCTGGACATGCTCTCTTTTGGTCCCACTATCAAAGGTGCCCACACACCATCTGAGAGGATCAATATTGAAACCACGAATAAATTCTGGAAACTCTTGCGGGAGGTACTCAGGAGAGTACCGGAGAAAAGGTAATTATTTTACCAGTCATCCTCCACAAATTCTGATTTACTGACCCCGCACACCGGGCACACCCAATCGTCCGGGATATCGTTGAAATCGGTACCGGGATCTACACCGCCGTCGGGATCCCCTTCCACGGGGTCATATACGAATCCGCAGATGGTACAGCGGTATTTCTTCATCTGGCAAATTTTACAGTAATTATAGCAATTAATTTTCTGATAATACAGGAGGTTCGACAATTATAAAGGAAATGATTTATCTTTACAAATAATGGCTGGGGATTTGGAAAATATCCAGAAGGTGATACAGCATTTTGATCCGGTCACGCTCGGGGAAATGGATGCTGTACAACTGATGAACCGCACTGATACAAAGTATGTCTTCAACCTGGCAAAGCTGGATGATCTGCTGGTACGGTCAATACCCCATTACAGGGTGCTGCAGATCAATGGATACCGGTCTTTTCAGTATAATTCCCTGTACTATGATACCGGGAACCTAGACCTTTACATGGCCCACCACAACGGGATCAGGCCCCGGTTCAAGGTCAGGTTCAGGGAATATGTAGAAACGGGCAACGTCTTCCTGGAAGTCAAAAGGAAAACCAATAAGAACCGTACCCGCAAATCCAGGATAGAGTTGGAAAAAACCGAAATGAAACTGTCCGAGAGATCCATTGAATACATAGAACAACAGGCCCCATTGAAGGCAGCCTTGCTAAAGCCGGCCATGTGGACCATCTTCCACCGGATTACCCTGGTCGGGAAAGACAGCCCAGAACGCATCACCATTGACTACAACCTCTCATTCAGTTACGGGGACCAGGAAAAACAATTTCCCTTTTTTACCATCTGTGAAGTCAAAAGGGATAGTTTCGCCGGCAAATCTGCATTCATGAGAACCCTGAAGGATTTGTCCATTTATCCCGGGAACAGCAGCAAGTACTGCTTGGGAACGGTACTGCTTAAAAATCCCGCAAAATACAACCGCTTTAAAAGTAACTTACTCAAAATAAAACGATTGGAAAATGAATATGGATCTTATTCTGCTTCAGGCTGACCAGAACCAGCTGTTTGGAACATCTTTTTTTGATATGGAGGGAATACTCCATCTTGTAATTCGCTTTTCATTTAATTTGCTGGTTGTTGGCATCATCGTGAGGGGTTTGTATTATACCCTTACCCGGAAAAAGAATTACCTGTTCTCCTTTATGCTTATTGGTGTCGTTGTATTCCTGATCTGTTACCTGCTTGAAAGCCTAGGATTAACGATGGGCTTTGCCTTGGGCCTTTTTGCCATTTTCGGTATCATCCGGTACCGGACCAATCCCATTCCGATCAAGGAGATGACCTACCTGTTCATCGTTATCGGTGTATCGGTTGTCAATGGTCTCACCACCAGAGAGATCAGTTATCTTGAACTGGTATTTGCCAACATCATTATCATCCTCATTGTCTATGTCCTCGAGAGGCTCTGGCTGATGAAAAACGAGGTCAAAAAAGTAATCGACTATGAGAAAATTGAACTGATACACCCGGATAAAAGGGCCGAACTGGTTGAAGATATTAAGCAAAGGACTGGATTGCCCATCAACCGTGTGGAAATCGGCCGTATCAATTTCCTGCGAGACACCGTTAGGCTACTCATATATTACAAGGAGGACCGGGAAAATAATTTAGTCGGGGACGTGGAGGTTGGTAGTCTTGATGACAGCAGGACTGAATAGCGCAGGGATTATTTCACCTGCCAGACAGCATCCAGCAGGGTTCCGTCCACCCATTTCACAACCGCCACAATATTATCGGCCAATTCAGGTCTGTCCGGTACCCCGCAGATCTTTTCCGCCTCCTCTTTCAATTCCTCCAGGCTGCGTAAAGGCAGGTCAGAACCCTTCACTTTCTCCTGCAGGTCCTTCCGAAGCGGGTTGACCGCTATGCCCCGCTCAGTAACGACAACATCTATCAGCTCTCCCGGACCGCAAAGGGTGGTGACCTCGTCACGGATCACCGGGATCCTGTCCCGGAACAAAGGCACAGGCAGGATCACTGTCTTGCTGAACAGGCAATTCTGCCAGCCTCCAAGACCATGCAGCAATACACCGTCGGAATGAGTAACTACATTGGCATTGAAGCCGGTATCTATCTCCGTGGCACCGAGGATCACCACATCCACCATGCCTGCAAAATTCCCCTTCCCGTGGTAATTGTAACTGGTAAAGGGGCTTGTCCAGACATGATGCGGGTTCTCCCGCATGGAGCGTATGCCCTCCAGGTCGAATGTCTGTCCATCCAGGATGTAATCTACAAGCCCTTCTTCAAGCATGGAAACCAGGTACCGGTTACTGCCTCCCCGTGCGAACCTTGCCTTTATCCCCTTCTCCAGCATGATTTTTCTAAAGTACTCACCGACCGCCAGGGAGGTCCCCCCTGCCCCGCTCTGAAATGAGAACCCGTCCCTGATAATGCCCGTCACCTCGCAGAACCTGGCCGTCAGATCTGCCAGGTAGAGCCTGTCGGGACTCCTGGTGATCTGGGTTGTGCCTGAAATGATCTTTTCCGGATCACCGATCTGCTCCATTTCCACTGTATAATCCACATAATTCCCCTGGATCTGCCAGGGAACACACGGGAATTCCACCATGTTATCCGTAGCGACGATTACTTTCTCTGCATACTGGGAATCGGCCAGGGCAAAACCCAGCAGGCCGCTTGCCGATGGTCCCTCCAGACCGTTTGCATTCCCGAAGGGGTCGGCACATCCGGCCCCGATCACGGCAATATCGATCTGAACCTCGCCGTCCTGTATGGACTGGTAGCGTCCCCCGTGTGAGCGCAGCACCCCCAGGCCCTTCATTTTCCCTTCTGAAGTGAACCGCCCCAGTGGCCCGTTCATGCTACCCTCGATATGGTGAATGGTCCCATCTTCCAGGTACGGTATCAAATGCTGGTGACAAGGGAACGAAGCCGAAGGAAACCAGACCAGGTCTTTCACCTTTAGCTCATTTGCCGCATCAAAAACCTGGTTCGCCAGCAGGTCACCATCACGGAAATGATGATGGGTGGATATGGTCATTCCATCCTTCAAGCTGCATTTGCGGAGCGCATCTTTCAGGGAGGCTGCACGTTTGTCTCCCCCGGAGGGAAAATTGTTGCAGGAATTTATAAGGGGCCCATGCTTTCTTCCCTCCGGTATGAATTTACCAACCCCCTGGAAGGGGACCTGCTCTTTCCCGTTTACAGCCCTGGGAACCTTTCTGCCGGCCGCATTGACAACAATTTCTTCCTTACTCATCTTTCCAGTTTTCGGGTAATAAATTCATTTTTACAGCCAGTTCGATGGTTTGCAGGGCCCGTTTAACCACAGGCGGATCGATCATCTTGGTCCCGAGACTTACAACTCCCAATCCCGCTGCTTCAGCCTGTTCGTATGCCAGCACGATCTGTTTTGCCCTGAGTAGTTCCTGTTCCCCCGGTTTAAATACATCATGGATCACCGGTATCTGACGTGGGTGTATGCATCCCATTCCTTCAAAGCCAAGGCCTTTGGATATGCGCGCCGTCTCCCGCAAGCCCTCCTCATTCCCTACATCAGCGTAGACTGAATCAATGGCCTGGATGCCTGCGGCTTTGCAGGCATTAATCAACCGGGTCCTTGCATAGAGTGATTCATCTCCGGCATCTGTACGGTTCACTCCCAGAGAGACAGTATAATCTTCCAGTCCGATGGCCATGGCCACAACATTTTCAGCCGAACAGGCAATCTGATAGGCATGCTCCGCCCCGAGGGCACTTTCAACAATGGGCATCAGGTATATCCCACGGCCGGATCCCCCTGATAATTTATAGATATATTCATTGACCGAATGGATCTCATCAGGGGATTCGACCTT
>LJUP01000382.1 GCA_001303955.1 Bacteroides sp. SM23_62
CCCTTCTGAAGGGAGAAGTCAAAGAGGTGAGGGAGGAGATTTTTTACGAGGCGCCTGAATCAAACCTGGGCAGTTACCCGCTCTATGCCATCAGGACCAGGGAGTGGAAATACATCCAGACTTATGACAACCAGGATACATCCAGGCTTATCTTTGAAGAGATATACCATCTGACGGATGATCCCCATGAAATGAATAACCTGGCAGGGGAGGAGGAAGCGGCAGTAATGCTGGATATATTTTCCGGGAAAGCAGATCAGTATCGAAGTTATCTGCGGGATGACTGAGGAGTTTGAACAATGAGAAACCTATTGATTCTTGTTATACCGCTGTTAATCTTTTCTTGTAATCAGAAAAAGATCTTGATCGTGGCAGACGAATGGCCCCAGATGGATACAATGGCAGACAGGCTGGGATTTTGTTTTCATGTATGTCCATGAATCGAATGTCCGGAATGCTGAAGAAGCATTAATCGAGTTTACCAATGGTGGTGGATCTTTGATTGTATTACATCATGGTATCGCCTCTGCAAAAATGAAGAATCCGGAGTGGCTGGATTTCATAGGCATTGAATTGTTCCCGAGGGACCACCATAAATATCCCTGGGGCGTAATGGGACATACGACACATACCATGGTTAATCTGAATCCCGGCCATTTCATTACAACCAACGGTATCACGTATGATAAGGACATTCCATTCCATTCGGAATATGATACCATTTTCCACGATGTATACCCGGCATTTGATTTAACGGATTCTGAGATATTCATAAACCAACGTTTAAACCCTAACTTGGATGAAGTTACGTATTATATTATTTTGATGGAGAGTTTTTCAATTAGTTTCTGGGTGTAAGATGTATACTCATTTAAGTACCATTGATTATTGATTCTTATCTTTTTCACATCAGTTAATAGTTGAATAAAGTCGTTTACAGATATTTTCTTTATTAACCTTTTCTCTTTCAGTTCGATATAAAGATACTGGTACCACTGTAGGGTAATATGATTAATAAACATCCAGCCTTCTAAGGTTTGCTCGTTCTGCATATAAGTGTGATCTGCCTCTAATACGTTTTTCATTCCGTCAAACATCACCTCTATATCGATCCTGCTTTTGTAGGTTTGATAGATGTTTTCTGCCGGTACATTTAAACTCGAGAGTAGTGCAATGGTACCAAAACGGTTTTTTATCGCATGATACTTCTCGATACTATATTTCTCAGGATGTGTTTTGACACGATTCAAGTAGTCAACATCTTCCCGCACCCTGAGTTGTTCGTCCAGAAAAAGGTAAAGATAAAGATCGTTTTCAGTTGGGAATGTTTTATGCCATATTACCCTTTTCTCATGATCGAAATAGCAATCTCCTGTTTTGAATTCATTTCGCACCAGGGAGCTGTAATCAATCATGGAATTGTTTCTTTTTAACGGAAGGATAAACTGTATTTGCCCTTCTTGCAATAACGATACATTAGAAGCGCTGTAGAATCCTTTGTCAGCGACAACGATGGCGTTAGTCAACCCGGATTCAAGCATGCAGTTCTTGAATGCTTTGACGTCCCTGATATTGCCAGGAAGCAAACGGTAATATACCGGCATGCGGCTATTGGCCGAATAGATATACATCAAGTTAAACTGGGGGCCATATTGAAGGTCCTGGCTGTATCCTGGCCTGGCAAATGATATATTCTTTGAATTGCTGAATATATCGGTTGTATCCATCAGTATATACTCACCCTTACGGATAAATGATTTCATGTAGTTTAGCATCTTGTCCCGTTGTCCACCAACCCGGTTCAGCACCCCTGATGCCCGCTTTTCGCCAAAGGGTTTTAACCCAAGTGTCTCCGGAAGATAACTTGATGCCAATCGGAAAGGAATACTTTTTAACGGGCAGCGATAAACAAATCTGCAGTAAGCAATAGCTAATAATTCCTCCCAATCATCGGGGAAAACATCTCTCAAAGAAGAAGTGAACTCATCAAAGCGTGACAGGATCAACCGTGACACACCATATTCTTTACATTGGATCCTACTGAAAATCTTACCTGAAGCAGTTTGTTCCAAACTTCGTTTTTCAGAAGGTATGAATCCCTTTTCCTGGGTGATAGAACCCAATATCGGGCCCGTTATCTTCCTGGGCTTTTTATTGACCTTATCATATACAGTCTTGTATTCATAAAGATAATACCTGCCCTTGATGCACCTCAGCTCTGTGCCTGGTTTTTTATGGGCTAAAGCCCATTCTGGATGGGGAGATTTTTTAGTTTTCATAAATACGTATTTACGTATTACAAATATAATACAAAAAAATCCATCAAACCAAGGAATGATGGAGCTTTTTATCAATATAATACGTATTTTGTTAACAAGTTAGGGTTTAAAAGACGAACAGATAAAGGTCTTATTTGGTTTCACCGATGCAGATGGATCAAGGATGCAACCCACATCCGGTTGGTATAAAGAATCAGGAAAGGGCAGGATTTTTTACTATCAGGCAGGTCATTCGGTATCTGATTTTGAAAATTCAAATTTCATCAGGGTAATACTAAACACCCTGGAATGGCAACCGGATTAAGTAAAAAACTATATACTTATGCCTGCCTTAAACTTGTTTAGAGTCTGGTCTTAACCAGCCTGGCTACCCAACCCCCTCCGGGGGCAAGCTTGATATTTATCGAATCACCTTTCGTGATGATCCTCGATCTTTTCCGGTAATCTATGGCACGTGTGTCTGCATTTATGCCATCTTCAATAAATTCCATCTGGTATTCACCATCTTCAAGAAAATCAAAAACGATTTCAAACTCCTTTGGATGCCAGTTGGTGATTGCTCCTATATACCAATCCTGCCCATTCTTCCTTGCCAGTACCGTATGTTCCCCGATCTTGGCATGAAGTACCCTCAGGTCGTCCCATTCAACAGGGATGCTGGAAATAAACGCTGTACATTCCTTTTCACGATAATAATCGGACGGGGAATCGGGCAACATTTGCATCGGGCTTTCCATGATCACAAACAGGGCCATGGAATGGGCCCGGGTTCCCTGTCCCATGGGCATGTCACCTACCGGCCTGAAATTCTTCCTTGTTGCGTTATGCGTGGTGAAGGGAATATAATCTGCCGGTCCGGCCACCAATCTTATGTATGGCAGCAGGTTATGGTGCTCAGGTGTATCGTATTCGGTCCAGCCATTATATTCAAATTCGATCAGGGCTTCCCTTGTCAATACATTCGGATAAATACGCCTTAATCCGGCGGGTTTGTATGCTCCGTGGAAATCTATAACCATTTTCCGTTTGGCAGCTTCCCTTGCAACGTGGTGATAAAACTCTACCATTTGCTGATCGTCACGGTTCATAAAATCAAATTTGATCCCGCTGATTCCCCACTTTTCGAACTGATCCCATACCATCTGTTCCTGTTTCAGGAATGTATTCCAGATTACCCACAGCATTATTTTTACATTTTTTCCCTTTGCGTAGATAAGAACTTCGTCCATGTCCAGGTCTGGATTAACGGCAAAGAGGTCATCCCGTTTAGACCATCCATCGTCAAAAAGGAAGTACTCGAAGTCAAACGCTGCAGCAAAATCGATGAAATATTTGGCCGTCTCAGTATTTACTCCGGATTTAAAATCCGTACCGTAAATATTACGTCTTCCCCACCAGTCAAAGGTTACAACACCCGGTTGTATCCATGACACATCTTTAATCTGAGAAGGTTTTGCCAGCTGATAAACCAGCGTGTTTGAAATCAATCCCGCATCGTTTTCCGAGATGGCAAACACCCGCCATGGAAAGCTTCTGGTTCCGGTCGTATTGGCAATATGGTTCTCATGGTTTTTAACCTGACCGTATTGATAGGGACTTCCTTCATATTTTAATGCTGCGGGGTAACCTGCATGCGCTGATTTCAATGAAGAATTACCTGAGCCTTTCAGCCACATACCGGGATAGTCTTCGAGATCCGACTCCATGATCAAGACATTTACGCCATCCGGTTTTTTGAGCAGGGCCGGAAGGCAACAATAGCCATCTGTGGCAATATCATTGATAGCTTTATACCGGTAAGGGGTTTCATAGGCAGAGTTAAATGTGGCTGATTTCTGAAACCAGAGGGAGTCCTGCTCCTCAAATTGAAGGGAGAGGTTTTCCCGGTTTACCACCATGCTGTCAGGGAAAAATGTCTGGAACCGGTAAGCCATTCCTTCATTAAATACCCTTATAATAAATGCATAATTGCTTTTAAATCTGAGTGTTAATTCATTGAATTCTTCGTTTATCTCACTGTACTTTTCTTTAATTTGAGGATGGAGCTTCCGGCTCAAGGAGTTGGATTCTGCTGTCTTGATCTTTTTAATACCGGAAGTAAAATCTTGTCCTTCAATTTCAAGTGTGATATCTTCCAGTTTGAAAAGTTCATTTGATTGATAAAGGGCAATTATCCCTATCTTAGAATCCAAGGTTATCACCACTTCAATATTCTGATCCGGAGAAAAGAGAGCGAACTCCTTTCCAGAGGAGAAATTGGTTGATAAGATGTAGATAATTGATAATAAAAGATGTTTCATAAAATAGTCTCCTGTATTTACCTCTAAAAATATGAAATTCCCCCAATAAACCGGATGGCATGTTATGCCACAAAAATTATGATTTTCTAAAAAAGCGCCGTAGATTTACTCAGGTTCCATATTATTGGGTTAAGTCCAACAGAGATGTTTCTCCTGATATTGAACGAATCAAAAAATAGCCTTGGAACGAAAAGAGATAGTACGCAGGGCCATTGAATTTGATACACCTCCCAGGCTGCCATTTTTCCTGGGCAGCGCGTGGACAAAAAAACTTTCAAGCCAGTTTGACGATTTTCCTAATGATTTTTGTGATAGCTGGGAGATGGACAGGCAGGAATCCGGCTGGTTTTTTGACAATGCCGCACCTGACGACTGGGGCTGCCGGTGGAAAACAACCTCCTCAAAGAATATGGGACAGGTTGTTTCCCATCCTTTGGAAGACTGGAATAAACTGGATTCATACAGACCTCCGGATCCGAAGAATCCTTTCTATTTTAAGCGCATCGATGAGGACATCAAGGATGCCGGCGATCGCTATACCATCATCACATCGCATTTCAACCTGATCGAGAGGCTTGAGATGCTCAGGGGATTTGCGAACACACTTACGGATTTCTATCTGGAGCCTGAAAAGATTACTAAGGTTCTGGATATGATCCTTGAATACAAGGTTGAGCATATCTTTGAAGCAGGACGCCGATTCGGTGACCGTGTGAACGGCATTTTCCTGACGGATGACTGGGGGACACAGCAGAATACCTATATTTCGCAGGATCTTTTCAGGGAATTCTTCCTGGACAGGTACAAAGAGCTGTACAAGGTAATCCATAATAATGGATGGCATGTCATCCAGCACAGCTGCGGTAATGTCGTGGACTTCGTACCCCTGTTCAAGGAGGCAGGTGTGGAT
>LJUP01000077.1 GCA_001303955.1 Bacteroides sp. SM23_62
AGTACAAAATATAGGCTTCAGATTAGTACCCTCTCATAATTATTTGAAATGGATGTTGGATAAGGAGGCTTATTTTGCAGTTACTGCTGCAAAATTCAGTACCGTATCAACATCCTTTACAAATAAAAAAACCGCATCAAAACTGAATCGATACGGTTCTATTTATTTTTTTTCTGGAATGATTTAATCGACTTTCAACACGTCTTTGAATGCTTTTTCCAGGGTATCCTTGGGAAATGCCCCCATGGCCATCTGTGGCTGCCCATCCTTCGGGACAAACAGAAGAGACGGAATACTCTGGATCCCGAAGATGGCTGACAATTCCCTCTGCTCTTCGGTATTTACCTTATAGATATCGAGTCTTCCATCATATTCCTCTGACAGCTCCTCGAGGATTGGAGCGACCATCTTACACGGTCCGCACCAGTCTGCATAGAAATCTATAAGGCAAGGCTTTTCACCCTCAAATTTCCATTCCTTGTTCACTTCAAAATTGAATACCTTTTCTTTGAAAGTATCCATTGTAAGATGTTCTGTCATTACAAATTATTTAATATGAATAAATATAAATATTTACAAAAATACAAATTTACCATCACAGGTCAAATCATGTGCCAGATCACAATATGATGATTTTATTGTAATTTTGTCATGAAAAATACAATATTGTCATATCTACATATGAAGAAATGTCTTAATGACAAGATTTTCAGTTTAATCAAAGACATAGCCATTGAGGAAAATATGCCTGCATTTGTGATCGGCGGTTATGTAAGGGATTGTATCCTGGGACGTGATACACATGATATTGACATAGTTGTACAGGGCAGTGGGATTGAGTTTGCCAGGAAATTTGCCCGCAGCCTGGGAGAAAATATCCCGGTAAGTATCTTCAGGAACTTTGGCACTGCCTTGGTGAAATATCAGGAAAGGGAAATTGAATTCGTGGGCGCGAGAAAGGAATCCTACCGAAGGAATTCCAGGAAACCTGTCGTTGAAGACGGTACCCTTGAGGATGACCAGAACAGAAGGGATTTCACCATCAATGCCATGGCTATTTCGCTGAACAAGGATAATTACGGGGAACTGATAGATCCATTCAACGGCCTTAAGGATATTGAAAATAAAATCCTGAAGACACCCCTGGAACCTGCCCGGACTTTTTCAGATGATCCTTTGAGAATGATGCGGGCCATCCGCTTTGCAGCGGAACTCGGATTTTCAATTGAAGCCAAAACCTTCCGGGGCATCAAACAATCAGCCTTCCGGATAAGCATCGTATCAAAGGAAAGGATCACTGACGAACTGAACAGGATCCTGCTTACGGACAAACCCTCCGCCGGATTGAGTCTCCTTGATGAAACTGGACTGATGCCCATCATTTTTCCTGAGTTTCATGCATTGAAAGGTGTGCATGAGGAGAATGGACAACGGCATAAGGATAATTTTTTTCATACCATCCAGGTAGTGGATAATGTGGCCGGCGTTTCTGATGATCTGTGGTTGAGATGGGCCGCGATGTTGCATGATATCGCCAAGCCGGTTACAAAAAAATACGATAATGGATCTGGGTGGACTTTCCACGGGCATGATTTCATCGGCTCGAAGATGGTTCCCCGCATCTTCAGGACACTGAAACTTCCGCTCAATGAGAAAATGAAATATGTGCAGAAGATGGTCCTGCTTCATCTGAGGCCCATCGCCCTGTCTCCCGAAGGGGTAACGGATTCAGCCATCAGACGCCTCGTTTTCGATGCAGGAGAGGACCTGGAGGATCTGATGATGCTTTGTGAGGCGGACATCACCTCAAAAAATGAAAAAACAATCCGGCGACACCTCAGAAATTTTCAAATCGTGCGGGAAAAAATTGACCTGCTCGAGGAGAAAGATTCCATCCGGAATTTTCAACCACCCATCAGCGGGGAAGAGATCATGGAAATTTTCGGGCTCCCCCCTTCCAGGCCTGTCGGCATCATCAAAAATACCATCAAGGAAGCCATCCTCGACGGGATCATCAGAAATGACTATAAGGAAGCTTATGACCTGATGATCAAGAAAGGAAAGGAACTGGGACTCGAACCTGTCAAACGGTGATTCTCCTGCTTTCCGGGATTTTATCTATCTGGCTCCGACGGCTGTGTGCCGTTGGTGAAAAGATCTATATAAACAGGTAGGTGATCGCTGAATCCACCTTGGTACCTGTATCCCCGGTAGGTCCTGAAAGGTCGGCTTCCCAGCCATTGGGGATCATCTTCCAGGAGAAAGTCCGGTGCAAAGACCCTGTAACCATCCCTGCTGACGCAAAGCGCCTGATCCTGGAGCAATGCTCCACTGACCAGGATGAGATCAAATCCATACCATCTTCCCTGGTATTTCAGACTGCCGGGTCGTCCTGTCAGCGGGCCGTCATACGGGAAATACAACGCATCATCCGGACAATGAGCGCCGGGACGCTGTACCCCCAGGCAGTCCCTGAGACTGGCATCAGTAAGCTCATCATTAAAATCCCCCGCCACCAGTATCCGGGATTGCCTGTCAGCCATAAACAATGAATCCAGGATATGCCGCAGCAGACCTGCAGCGGCCAGCCTCTCCGGTCTGGATTCAAGGGTCCCTCCCCAGCGGGAAGGCCAATGATTTATGAGCAGGTGCAGGCTGTCACCTTCATTGAGGATCCCTTTGACATAAAGTATATCCCTGGTAGATTCCGGACAGGACCCCTGGTCAGGGACCCGGTAACATTGGTAGCTGACGGGGCGGAAAAATCCGGGCCGGTAAAGCAGGGCCACGTCAATGCCCCTTCTGTCGGGTGAGTCCCGGTGGATAACCCGGTATTCATGTTTTTTCAGGGGGGTCTCGCTGACCAGCCAGTGCAGTACAAAATGGTTCTCAACCTCACACAAGCCGATGAGCTCAGGCGGTTCCCAGTCCCCAAGGGCTACCAGGACCTTGTGGATCCGTTTCACCTTATCTTCAAACCTGCTCCAGGTCCAGCCTCTCAGTCCGGCGGGCAAAAACTCTTCATCTGCTGTCAGGCTGTCATCAAAGGGATCAAACAGGTTTTCCACATTATAAAAGACAAATCGCAGCCTGTCCCTGCTTTCCTGCCCGGAAAGCAACATGGGGAGAAGGAGACCGGCAACAAAGAGGATTCTCACCTACAGTTTATCCTTAATGAACAAACCTCCCGGTTATCAGCGTGTACAGGTACATGAAGTTTATTTTGAAAATGAATCGTTCTCGACCCGCTCATAGGCCCCCATATCGGGTCCCTCGTCCCCCAGCCTGTCAGCTCCCAGAAGGTCCAGTGGGTATGTATTGGCAATATCAATCAGGGCCTTGTCTTTTGCTGGTGAAAGGGTATCAAGCTGGAAGTTACTGTATTGAGCATTCACAAACCTGGGATCTTGAAGGTTAATGACCGTAGCAAAATGTGATGGATCGGACAGATCAAACCCTCCAGGATCAACCTTTATAAGGCTGTGATCGAAATGGAATGGGATTTTGCTTTCAGGATGTTCATCTACCTCGAACTCAAATTCCTTATTACCATATACGATGCAATTGCCGAAATGGGCCCTGTCAATGGGCCTGACCTGAATGCCTCCCCGGGCATCCTGGTAATAATTCTTCATGCCGACAGCCGGTGTTGTCCGGTTCGAATAACTACTCCCCCAGTAATTGGCCACGGTACAGTGATAGAATTCATAACTTCCTCCAATGGACATAAAGATGGAGAATTGTCCACAGCTTCCAATAACCGTATTATCCGCATGTATGGAAGCACCCCGTCCGATGATCCCGATGGCGGACATATCCTGGATGATGCAATTGGTAATGTTCAAGGTTGGCATGCCCGGGGTCATGACCGTATCTGCCCATAAACCATACATGCCGTTTTTTATGGTCACATATGCAAGATGATTTTCACGGCTCCCCGGCCAGAAATAAATCCCTCCCCATTGTCCCGGTATATCCCTGTAAAGGTATTCCAGGCGGTCTCCCTGGATCACAATGGGCTGTTCCAGACTTCCCCTGGCCAGCAGCGTTCCCTTAACGATCATCCAGGCATCCCTGTGCAAATGAATCCTCACACCCTCCTCAAGGGTCAGTGTTTGCAGGGTATCTACCATGATGTAATCCAAGATCAGGTAAGGTTTGTCATTGATCCATGTGCTTGTCTGTAATGTATCACCGCTCAGCAGATGCACATCCTGTCCCCATGCCACCAGGTCAACATCTTGCAGGTTCCCGTTGGTAAGAAAAACAATGGAATCCTGTATCCGCAGTATAGAATCCATGTTATTCGGATCGAGTGTAACCTCGACAAAAATAAACAGGGAGTCCTTGGCCGGGATTTCGATATTGCTGGCCCGGATGGATGCATAGCCGTCTATATTCAGCCTGAAAACGGACTGGGAGCCACCTGCCAGTTCAATGGAGGTAACTTCAATGGGCAGGTTATGGGTATTGTAGATCCTGAATCTTTTGGTGGTTGAACCGACGGTAGTAAATATGGTGTCAAAGAAAACGGTATCTGTAGAAAATGCCAGTCGGGCATCCGATGAACGATTCAACTCATAGCGTTCACAGGAGATTATAGCCGCTATAATTCCGACGAAAAACAGTATATTATTAAGCTTTACAGGCATGTTAAGGTCCGCCAAAAATAGTTAAAAATCCGCACCCCGGAATGGCTTTTGATACATAAACGCTCCGGGAGGTGAATAATTATCCCGGTGATAATTATATCTTTGGTTTGTCAATCAGATTATCCTGAATACCATGAACTGTGCACGCTGCTTTATCTCCATCATCTTCTCCCTGGCTCTTCATTCCTGTGCGAATAAAACCCAGGTAGACCAAATCATCCATAATGGCACCATTTATACTGTAGATGATACCTTCTCCACCGCTGAAGCCATGGCCATCAAGGATGGGATTATTATGGCGGCAGGAAAAGAAGATATGATCATGGGGAAATATACTGCAGCCGAAATCATTGATCTGGAGAGAGGTTTTGTCTATCCGGGATTGATCGATGCCCATTGCCATTTTGTAAGCTACGGCATGGGGCTTCAGCATGCTGATCTGACGGGAACGGCCTCCTTCGTGGAAATCATCAGGGTACTGAAGAAGCACCAGGCGAAATACCCCTCAGACTGGATACTGGGACGCGGATGGGACCAGAACGATTGGGAAAACAAGGAATTCCCCACGAAAGATATACTTGACCGGGCCTTCCCCGGTAAACCGGTCTTGCTGACCCGGATTGACGGTCATGGAGCCATTGCCAGCACCGAAGCACTGCGCAGGGCAAATATCACAAATGAAACGAAAATAGAAGGCGGATCACTGATCAAAAAGAATGGAGTACTGACAGGAATGCTCATCGACAATGCCATCGGCCTGGTGAGAAAAGTCATGCCGGAGGCCAGCAGGCAGGACTATTTGAATGCACTCATCGAGGGACAACAGAAGTGTTTTGAAGTGGGACTGACATCTGTTCATGATGCGGGACTTGGCTACGAGACCATAGATTTGATCGATTCATTGCAAAAAACAGGTGAATTGAAAATAAGGATATATGCCATGCTTAGTCCGGGTAAAAAGAATTACGAGCATTATCTTTTCAAAGGAATATATAAAACAGACCGGCTGAATGTCAGGTCCATTAAATTATTTGCAGACGGAGCCCTGGGTTCACGTGGTGCCCTGTTGTTTGAACCCTATGTTGACGATCCCGGGAACCTGGGACTCGCGGTCAGTACCGATAAATTTCTCAGGGAACAGTGTGCCCTGGCTTATAAGCATGGATACCAGGTCAATACACATTGTATAGGAGACAGCGCAAACCGTTGGGTCCTCAACATGTATGGAGCGTTCCTGGGAGGACCCAACGACAGGCGCTGGCGTATTGAACATGCCCAGGTCATCCACCCGGATGATTTCGGCAAGTTTGGTGAATACTCGATCATCCCTTCTGTCCAGTCCACCCATGCGACATCCGATATGTACTGGGCAGAAAACCGGGTTGGACCACAACGCATCAAGGGCGCCTATGCCTACAGGAAGCTGCTGGAGGAAAACGGCTGGCTTCCGAACGGCAGTGATTTCCCGGTAGAACATATCAATCCCCTATATGGATATTATGCGCTGATCACACGAAAAGACCATGCCGGCTGGCCTGAAGAAGGATTCCAGAAGGACCAGGCATTTAGCCGGGGAGATGCCCTCCGCGCCATGACCATCTGGGCAGCCCGGTCAGCATTTGAAGAAGATGAAAAGGGAAGCCTTGAGCCGGGAAAATTAGCTGATTTTATTGTGACAGCCAAGGACCTGCTTACCATACCGGTAGAGGAAATACCCGGACTCCCGATCAGGCAGACCTATATCGGCGGAGAAATGGTTTACACCCTGGAAAAACACTAGAGCGTGATGGGTACACCCGCCCAGAAATCCAGGATCTTGGTATAGAAAATATAAAGGTATTTGGACTGTGCCAGGTCCGATTGCGCCTTGGTCAGGTTGTTCTTGGCAATATTGTAATCAACCGAACTGACGGTTCCCACATTGAACCGTTCCTCTGTATAATTGAAGGCCTCCTGCATGGAATATACCGTTTCAAGGTTCGACTCATAATCCTCGATGGCAGCTACCGCATCGGCATAAGCCTGCTGGATGTTCTTAAAAAGTGTTTGCTTGGTCTGGTCAAGATTTACCTGGGCATCCAACACATTTACCTTTGCATTGCTGATCCGGTTCTGGATCTGCATCCGGTTAAAAATGGGGATATCAAGTGAAAAAGTCAGGGTCTGGTAACCCTTATCACGTAACTGGTCCTGCCATATATACGGATTGTCCGGATCCAGGGGATCAGATGAGATCTCGCTCCATAAGGTATAATAAAGGTATCTTAAGGATAAGGAGGGACTTCTTAAACCCTTACTGGCACTCAAACCCTTCTGCATACTCTCCAGGTTATATTCTGCACTCCGGACCATGGGCAATACCTGTAATGCATCTGAATATACACTGTCCACAACCCTTAAAGGATTTGCATCATCGATGGTCAGGTCACTGGTATCAACCTTAAAATTGTCCAGGTCTTCATTTTCCAGGTCCATGTACTGCATCAGGGTAAGATAGGAGATGGAGAGGGTATTCCGGGCCTTGGTTACATTGGCCTTCTCTTTGGCTTCCTGCGCCTGGATCTCATAAAGTTCCCCACGACTCACGTTGCCTACCTCGACCAGCTTTTCATTTTTCTCTACCTGCTGATGGGTAATGTCCAGTTGTTCGATGGCCACCTTCAGCAATTCTTCATTCAGCAGGATCTGCAAATAGGCTCCCGCAATATTGATGGTAATTTCATTCTTCAGGTCCTCTATATCCTCAAGCTGCGAAAGGAGACTCAATTTGTTTGAACGGATGTTGTTGAGATTATATAGTCCGTTGAATACCTCCAGGCGGCTTTCAATACCGATGTTGGCATCACTAAATGACTGGTTAACATATTTATATTCATCATAGTTCAGTGCTCGCCCTTTGTTGAAGCGGTAATTACCGAATGCATTTGCCGTGGGAAGGGTCTGTGCCCTGGCATAGTCGTAATCATGTTCGGCCGCCCTGGCTTTTAGCTCTTGCCTTTTCACCTGCAGGTTATTGTCATGGGCATAGGCAATACATTCTTCGAGGTTCCAGACTTTCTGGGCCTGGAGAGCAGGCATGCTAACAACTAGACATAGGAAACCCGTTAAAATCCAAATCCTTCTCATTTTTCATAATTTTTTTGACCTGATTCTAAATCAATTCCTCCGCCGGTACAGAACCTGGATATGAGTTGCATTCTCGCTGGGGGTAAAGATCTGGATCAACTCCCAGTTTTTGTCATATCCTTCAATGGCTCTCTTAAGCCTGTAAATACGGGCGAGAGAGGCGGATACGTCATCGTCTGCGACTGAAAGCTCATCCTCCACCTCCCAGGCAAAGGATTCTACCCGGAAACTGTATGATATTTTCTGATCGCCAACACGCAAATCAATATCCGCAATCTCGTCCTCACTGAAATTTGGAATCGGTACGCATAAATCCTTCATCACTCCGAAATTAAGGGTTAAAATAACGCTCCCCGCAAACTCTAATACTATATTTTACTGGAAGAAATGAAAAACCCGCAATCAAAGTTTTCCGATCTTCTGATTACTTGATCAAAGAACGTGCTTGATGTTCTCCGTGACGATATGCCCGTCGAACAGGTGGACGATCCTGTGCGCCTTTTCGGCATCTGTTGGAGAGTGTGTAACCATGACAACCGTGGTGCCATCCTTATTCAATTCTGTCAATAATGCCATCACTTCTTCCCCGTTCGCGGAATCAAGGTTACCGGTTGGCTCGTCAGCCAGGATCAGTTTTGGCTTGGTGACCACTGCCCGGGCTATGGCCACACGTTGCTGTTGTCCACCTGAAAGCTGCTGAGGAAAGTGCTTCTTCCGGTGGGCGATTTTCATTCTTTCAAGGCCTTCATTCACCTTCTTCTTTCTTTCCGACGAAGAAACATTCATGTAAAGCAGGGGCAGTTCAACGTTCTCGAAGACGGTTAGTTCATCGATCAGGTTGAAACTCTGGAATACAAAGCCGATATTTCCTTTCCGCATGTTGGTGCGATGCCTTTCCTTGAATTTTGAGACCTCTGTCCCATCAAAGTACAGTTTCCCATCCGTGGGATTATCAAGCAATCCCAGGATGTTGAGCAGGGTTGATTTCCCGCATCCCGAAGGTCCCATTACGGCCACAAACTCACCTCCCTGAATTTCCATGGTTACCTTGTTCAGGGCCGTGGTTTCAACCTCATCCGTGCGGAAAATTTTTGTTAATTCTTCAGTTTTGATCATGATCGTTCGTATTTAGCAATATTAATTCTTTAAGATTAGCTTGTCTACATCTCCAAAATTATCATAGCTGGATATAATGACCTGTTCCCCCGGTTCGAGTCCCGCGAGCACCTCGTAGTATCGTGGATTTTGCCGTCCTATGCTGATATCCCTCCGGTAAGCGAACTCACCCGTTACATCAATGACAAATACCCACTGTCCGCCCGTACTCTGGTAAAATCCTCCACGAGGTATCAGGATGGCTTCTTTGGATTCTCCCAGCTCCAGTTTGATCCTGGAGGTCTGGCCGATCCTGATCGCTCCGGGAATATCACCTGTGAATTCCATGTCCACATAAAACCGCCCGGTCTGTACCTCCGGATAGATCTTGGTGATCACACCCGGATATGGGCTGCCTGCAAAATCGCATTCCCCCGTCAATCCCCTGCTCACCCTGGCAATATAATGCTCATCAATCTCGACACGCAGTTTATAGGAGTCAAGGATGTTCACCGTCCCGATCCTGGTGCCATAGGTCACTATCTCGCCAATCTCGGGATTCAGGGTAGCCAGTTCACCGTCCACCGGGGCCTTTAGATTCAAACTTTCCAGCCTGCCTTTAATGATCTCCAGGTTTTTGGTAAGGCTGTTTACGGAAGCCTCAAGCGATTCCACCTGGATGGACCTGAAAATGGAATCCTGGTATCGGATCTCCTTCAGCAGGGCTAGCTTCTGCACTGTAGCTTCATACTGTTCCTTTGATTGCTCGTATTCCTCGGAGGAAATGTGCTGCTGCTTGTAGAGGATCTTGTTATTATTATAGGCACGCTCCTGCAATTTCAGCAATCGCTCCGATTCTATGATCTGGCTCTCGCTGTTCATTTGTTGCTGCACCATCAGCAGCCTAGCCGTACGTAACTCATTAATGGCACGGGCTACCTGTGCTTCATTATTGGATATTTCTAGGATCAGGTTGGTGTTGGTAAGCCGGAGGATGATATCCCCCTTTTTGAGCATGCTTCCTTCTTCCAGGAGGATCTCCTCCACCCTTCCTCCTTCGATGGCATCCAGGTATATGGTCTGGATTGGTTCAACCGTTCCGATAACTGCTATATAGTCCTGGAAAACATCTTTCTTTATCTCTGAAATGGAGATCTTGTCTGTCTCAACATTCAGTTTTGAACTCTTATCACCGAAAACAAGGCTGTAAAAAACGAGAAAAGTAAAAACCGCTCCAAGAAAAATCCAGATATTTCTCCTGCTGAAGAGCTTAAACTTCTTCTCGATTTTACGATCCATACCATCCATTGCCAGACATTTATAAAAGTTCGGGTACAATTGTCCATTTATTGTGCCAAATGTTCCATTTATCTGATATCCATATTTTTATACAGGGATTGAACTCGCTATGGAGCATGTTAACTGTTTAAATATGCTACAATAATAGTCCGAATCCGAACAATCAAAAAAATATATGTAAATTTACGGACATACTGGGGGTACCTTCCAGCGTATGAATATTTTAATAAGCCTAAGACATGAGCACTAAAGTTGGGAAAATCCTGGCAGTCGATGATAATGAGGACATCCTCTTTGCATTAAAGCTGTTGCTGAAACAACATGTGGAAGTGATCACCACCGTGAATGATCCGGAGAAGATACCGGATTTATTGGGGGAAGAGGATTATGATGTCATCCTGCTTGACATGAATTTTACCAAGGATGCGATCAGTGGACAGGAAGGATTTGACTGGCTGGCAAAAATCCTTGAACTTGATCCGGATGCAGTGGTTTGCTTCATTACCGCTTATGGTGACGCAGAGAAAGCAGTGAAAGCCATCAAGGCAGGGGCCACGGATTTCATTCTCAAACCCTGGCAGAATGAGAAGTTGCTTGCAACCATATCTTCATCTGTAAAGCTAAAGAGATCACGCAAGGAAGCCAGCGGCCTCCGGTCCAAGCAGCAGGAAATAAGTGCTGTATATGACCAGCCATTCCATGAATTCATCGGGAATTCACTGGAAATGCAAAAGGTCTTCAGTACTGTTACAAAGGTCGCTGCAACCGATGCAAACGTACTGATCCTGGGGGAAAACGGCACCGGAAAAGAGTTGGTCGCCAGGGCCCTGCACCGAAACTCATCCCGCAAGGATGAAGTGTTTATCAGCGTCGATCTGGGGTCCATTGCCGAGACTTTGTTCGAGAGCGAGTTATTCGGACATGAGAAAGGTGCCTTTACCGATGCAAAAAAGATGAAGCAGGGACGTTTCGAGATCGCCCATGGGGGTACCCTGTTCCTTGATGAGATCGGGAACCTTTCCCTGCCCATGCAGACAAAATTACTGACCGTCATTGAACGCCGCGAGGTCATTCGCGTCGGGAGCAACAGACCCATTCCTGTAGACGTCCGCCTTATCTGTGCCACCAATACAGACATCCATGACATGGTGCAGGAAAATAAATTCCGGCAGGACCTCCTCTACCGTGTCAATACCGTGGAAATCCATCTGCCTCCCTTGCGGGAAAGGACGGGAGATATACCATTGCTGGTGGATCACTTTCTGAAAATCTATTCCAAGAAGTACAAGAAAAATGTAAAGGGGATCAGTTCCAACGCCATCAAGACCTTGAACCAGTATCATTGGCCTGGCAATGTAAGGGAATTGCAGCATTCGATTGAAAGGGCCATCATTATGAGTGACGGAACCCATCTGGACGCAGAGGATTTTCTGTTATCGGCACCGAGTAAGAAATTTGGCGAACTTGAACTGGATACGTATAATCTTGAGGATATTGAAAAATCCATCATAAACAAGGTCCTGAAACAACACCAGGGAAATATTACCCAGGCAGCTTCAGACCTGGGACTAACCCGGACATCCCTGTACAGGAGGATGGAAAAATATGACCTATAAGAATTTCAGAGCGAATATCATTGTCAGGATCCTGCTTCTGTCAGCATCCTTTTTCCTGTTCTTTTATTTTTTGAACAAGGAATATAATGTGACACCGATCCTGGTAGTCGTGTTGATCATTTTTCAGGTCTTTTCTCTGATCAGGTATGTTGACAGGACCAACCGTGACCTGACCAGTTTTCTTGAATCTATCAGGTTTTCAGAATTTACACGTTCTTTCCAGATCGAAGGAATGGGATCTTCATTTGATGAGTTGAATCGTGCCTTTAATGACGTGATCAACGATTTTCAGAAGGTCCGGTCAGAGAAGGAAGAGCATTTCCACTACCTGCAAAGCATCGTGCAGAATATTGATGTAAGTATCATCGCTTACCGGAAGGATGGAACGGTGGAAATGATCAACAAGGCAGCAAAGAAGCTATTCCAGATACACAGCCTGAAAAATGTCAAGGGACTGGAGCAGCTGAGCCCGAACCTGGTGAATACCCTGATCAATATCAGTCCAGGTGAAAACACCCTGGTAAAGGTTCAGGACCAGGATGACATCCTGCAGTTGGCCATCTATGCCACCGAATTCAAGGTGAAGGATAAATTGATCATCCTGGCCACCATCAACAACATCCAGAATGTACTGGAAGAACAGGAGACGGAAGCCTGGCAGAAACTGATCAGGGTGCTTACCCATGAGATCATGAACTCCATCACCCCAATTGCTTCTCTTTCCTCCACCCTTGAGATCATGCTGAAAGGGATTACTGAAGGCGGTAACGTTCAGGAGGACATGGACCTGGATGCTGTCATGGAAATTCAGCAGGCTTTGCAGACCATCAACAAACGGAGCACCGGGCTCCTTCACTTTGTCAATACCTACCGTAACCTGACCAGGATACCTAAACCGAATTTCAAGATCTTCCCGGTGAGAGACCTGTTCAAGAACATCTATCTGCTCATGGAAGAGGAGATCTCTGAGCACAAGGTAAAATTTGTGACCAATATTGAACCCGACAACATAGAGGTATCAGCTGATGAACAGCTGATAGAACAGGTGATCATCAACCTGATCAGGAATTCCATGCATGCCCTTGATGGCCGGAAAGATCCAACCATTGAGCTCAAAACTTATTACAACAAACGAGGCAGGGTGACCATCCAGGTAGCCGACAATGGTACAGGGATTCTCCCCGAAGTACTCGATAAGATCTTCATTCCTTTCTTTACTACCAAACAAAGCGGATCAGGGATCGGCCTCAGCCTCTCAAGACAGATATTGAGGCTGCATAATGGCACCATTACCGCCCATTCAATCCCCAATAAGGAAACCATCTTCACCTTAACCTTTTAGCATCAATTAACGTATCAGGGATAACTTCTCAACACTAAGAGCATATTCTTTTCGTTTTCTTATATATTGGTTTCTTCTAATCTCAGGAACACTAAAAAAGGATCAGTTGCACAGTCACCATTCACACCATATAAGATTCCTCTTGCATGCGCTGGGTTTTCTTCTGATTTTAGCACTGCTTTCATCCTGTATCAAGGAAACATTTGATCCTGACAGTTTAGATACATCCTTTCGTTTTTCCCCGGGTGTTGCCGCCCCCATCGGTTATTTCCGGTACCAGATGGATGAGCTCCTGGATACTGCTAATTCGACCCAGTTCTCAACCGATGATGACGGGTTTATGAACCTTGTATACCGGGAACTACTGGAATCCGGAACCGCGTCTGACCTGATCAAGATACAGGATTTCGAATATACCACCGGTTTCGAAAACAATCTTGACATCCCTAT
The DNA here is from genome assembly GCA_001303955.1 of Bacteroides sp. SM23_62. Lineage (GTDB taxonomy): Bacteria > Bacteroidota > Bacteroidia > Bacteroidales > SM23-62 > SM23-62. Next base: position 13,581 of record LJUP01000077.1, read on the forward strand.
CGATCTTTCGGTCATTCCCCATTCTTTTACTTTCTCTGATACCCTGTGGATCCCTATTACCATAGGAATTGCAGGAGATGCAAGGATCGACAGCGTGATTGGTGCAACCATGGACCTGACAGTCGATTTTGCAACCCATTTCAACCTCGTTGGAGAAGTATGTGTCGAGAGCCATAATATATTTGACCCACAGGGGAGTATATTCAGCATCTGCAGGGACATCAATGATCCGACCAGTATAATTAACCTGGTGGATTATACCCTCCGGCTGACCGACACACCAGCCGACCGTTCCCTGATCGAGGTGGTTTACACGATCAAACTCAATCCTTCCAGCGGGATCATTCAGCCGGGCGACCCGGTGGTAGACTTTACGGTTGGACTGTCAGCGATTGAATACGATGTGATCTATGGTTATTTTGGACAATTTTCCCTGAACCTGCCCCCGGTTAATATTCCGTTGGACCTTTACAATCCCATTTACGAAGGCAGTTTCTATTTTGAAGGTGCTGAACTCCGGCTGATTTTCAGTAATTCCTTTGGCATACCCGTTGAGATGACAATTAATGAATTTGGGGCCATCGGCCGAAACGGACAGTTCACAGCCATTACGGGTGGCAACCTGCCTGCGTCAGGGGTCCCGACAGTCCTTGGATATCCAGGGCTCCTTGAGATAGGAAATACCAAAGTAGACAGTTTTATCCTGACGACTGAAAATTCAAACCTCTTCACGGCACTGGAGACAGGGCCTTCGGAGCTGAGACTGGACGTAGACGGAAGAGTCAATCCACTGGGCACAGAGTATAATTTCGTGGTAGACAGCAGCAAATATGATGTACTGCTGGAGCTCTTCCTTCCGCTGAACGGCTATGCAGATAACCTGGTAGTGAGAGATACCCTTGATTTCGTTTTCAATGACTTTTACGACAGGCCTCCGGAAGAAATAAAAAGAATGATATTAAGGTTAAATATCACCAATGGTTTCCCTTTGAATATGAAGGTCCAGGCCTATTACTTCGACGGAAATGATGTCCTGCTGGATTCCCTGTTCCATGATCCTGGGGATCCTGCCAGTTATATACCGGCCGCCACGGACAACAACAATGACGGGAAGGTGGAGCCACTCAAACTTGCACCTGTTGAAGTCGAACTCTCCCGCCAGCAAATTGACAATATATCTTCCAGCATTTATATGGTTGTTTACTACACCCTTACTACACCCGGTGCCGACCAGAAGCCTCCCGAGAACGTCCAATTCTATATGGAATATTTCTTCGAAGTTTTTATCGGGGCCATTGCAGAGCTTGATGTAAACTCGACCGACTACTAACCCTCCCGCATGATCCGGCCACGTTTGATATATCATCTCAGTATCCTTATTATACCTGGGCTGATTACAATGCTTCCTGCCAGGGCTCAAAATAATACACTTTATTTCATGTATCCGATCCCGCAGGCCATTCACACCAATCCCGCCCTGTTCTTTGAATGCCGGACCTATATTGAGTTGCCGGTACTGTCCACCATTCGCTATTCGTATGCCAACTCCGGATTTAGCTACCATGATGCCATTCATTACGGCACAGGATCTTGGTCAGATTCATTGATCATCGACCTTGACAACCTGGACGGTAAACTGAAAAAAAATAATTATGTTCGCTCTGATGCCACCGTGAACCTGGCCGGAGCAGGTTTTCAAGTGGATGATTATTACCTGCATTTTAATATTTCAAATTTTACGGAATCACGGGCCGGTATCCCCGGTGACCTGCTGGCAGTCCGTGATGGCAACTGGGACATTGATACGGGACGGCCAAGAGACCTGGACCTGGGCGGAACGGGAGTGAAAGCCACGAACTATTTCCAGATCGCGGCAGGTATATCTACGGAAATCCTGGCTGGCTTTTTGGTGGGTGTCCGGCTAAAATACCTGCGCGGATCAGCCAGCATCGAGAGTCCACGCACTGACCTGTACCTGCTCACAGAAGGTGATCCCATTCAACTGGAGGCTCAAACCAATTATAAGATACGCTCATCCTTCCCTGTGGATGTGTCCTATGATCCACAGGGATATGTCAGCGGCCTGAATTTCAGCAATTCTTTCAATTCCATATTACAGGATTTCATACTGGCTAATAATCACGGGTTAGGCGTGGACCTGGGTGCGATCTACCGGTACGACGCAAAACTGACCCTGGCAGCCAGTCTGATAGATCTGGGATTCATCCGGTGGAAATCCAACATTAACCGCTTCGAGGCAAACGGATCCATTTATTTTTCCGGTTTCGACCTGAGGCATTATGCCAGCAACCATGGAAATTCGGACTTCCTGGAAGCATTGATTGATTCCATCGGCCAATCCTTCCGGTTCGAGACGAGCCATAAAGCCTATTTCACATCACTTACAACCAAACTCTATGCCGGAGCCATGTACCAGGTAAATGAAAAGCTGAATTTCTCAGCCCTCAGCCGGACTGAATTCTTCGACTTGCGGCCACATTTCGCCCTGACCCTGGCGGCCAATTACAGTCCTTTTCCCTTCCTTCATGGCACCCTCAGCTATTCGATTATGAATTACCGGTTCGATCACCTGGGCTTTGGTATCGCCGTTGGAGGTGGACCCATGCAATTTTATATCGTCAGCGATCATATTCCCGCCTATTATGTAAGAGACGTCTCAACGGGACTGATCTGGCCCTACAGTGCACAAACCATGAATTTCCGCCTCGGTATGAACCTGCTGTTCGGATGCAGGGAGATGAACCCGGTCGGAAAACCTCCTGCCTACCGTAAAAAATGGAAATCCAAAAAAAGCTGTCCCGCATACGACTAAATCCATACCTTTGTCCCATCATGAAGATCAGCGGCACCTATAATACCGCCGTGGTATTCAATGACCTGCTGGACAATGAATCCCGGTACCAGATTCAGGAATTCTGTAACCAGGAATTATTCCGGGACGCGCGCATCAGGATCATGCCCGATGTGCATGCCGGCAAAGGATGTGTGATCGGCTATACGGCCACCCTGGGCAGGAGGGTCGTACCCAACCTCATCGGACTGGACATCGGTTGCGGGATCCAGGCCACAAGACTGGGCAGGATAAATCCATCGTATGAGAAGCTGGATCAGTTTATTAAAAAGCATATACCACATGGTTTCAAACGCAATAAAAGTGCAGATCCGGGGGATTATCCGGAGGATTTTATTGACGAGCTCAGGCAGACCTGCCATACATTGGATATTGACTTCATGGATCACCTGAAAGGTTTGGGGAGCCTCGGCGGAGGAAACCATTTTATCGAGGTAGCTGCAGATTCAGAAAAAGCCAAATGGTTGCTGATACACAGCGGTTCACGCAATTTTGGACTGCAGGTTGCCACATGGCATCAGTCAAAAGCCATCCGTCGTTGCAAGGAAAAAAAGGTAGAAATACCAAAACACTTTGCCTATCTTGAAGGGAATGACAGGGAAGCCTATATCCGCGATATGAAAGTGGCGCAACGCTACGCCCGGCTGAACCGGCAGGAAATGACACGCAGAATACTGGTCCACCTGAGCATACCGGCAGATACCGATCAATTTGAAACCATCCATAATTACATCAATTTCGATGACCGGATCATACGAAAAGGGGCTGTTTCAGCCCACCAGGGAGAAAGAATGGTGATCCCACTGAATATGCGCGACGGCAGCCTGATCGCATATGGGAAGGGCAATCCGGAATGGAATTTCAGTGCACCTCATGGAGCGGGACGCCGAATGTCAAGAAACCAGGCAAGAAAACAACTGGATCTGGAAGATTTCAGAAAAGGGATGAAGCGCGTGTGGACCACTACCGTCTCGAAAAAGACACTGGATGAAGCACCCGGGGCATATAAACCCAAGGGGGAACTGCTGAAGTATATCGGAGAATCCGTTGAGATCTCTGATACCCTGCAGCCGGTGTATAATTTCAAGGCCGGGTAATAGGTCCTGTTACCCTGGATCACGGGACCTGGGTTCCCTGCCGTAAAAGAGATCATCCAGGGGTATGGCAAGCCTCCTGAAAATCAATGAATTCCGGATTCCAAAACGGACAAGGCGGTGAAACCAGTTCTCAGGATGGGCAAAAGGACAGACGATAACACATCTGCCGCAGTCGGTCCCGGCATGACACCAATAGGTATAACAGCTTTCCGAATTGATCTGCCAGCGTTTGACTCCTTCTATTTCCTGCTCAATGCCAAACGGAATTGACCGGCCCGGGCATACATTTGCACACTTTTGACAATTTCTGCAAAAATCAATAAGCCCGGGATCCGGTCTGGCAGAAGATGGGACCAGTGGCAAGTCTGTGGTCACAACGGCAATCCTGACCCTGGGCCCAAGTGCCGGGGTCATCAAGAGGCCCATCCTCCCGATCTCTCCCAACCCCGCATCCCGCGCAACCAGCGGACAAATCACCTGGTAATTGGCATCAATATGGGCCCTGGCCGGGTATCCGCAACTTCGGATATATTCAGCAAGTTCAATGGCAATTTTTCCAGATCTGAGATATTGCCTGGCAGATTCAACCATGGTGGGTGCTGCGGGTGCCATCCGCATCATATGATAATCCATTTCCACCGTCAGGGCAATGGCAAATTTATGCCGGACCGGAAATTCTTTTCCGTACCTGTCGCCTCTCCCGCCGACACTGTAAACATGGTAATCTGACA
>LJUP01000383.1 GCA_001303955.1 Bacteroides sp. SM23_62
TATTCTCCATTGACCAGTTCAAAGGATCTTATGGACTCAATACCTTCCATCCATCCTGTTTCATATGCGGCGAGGTCAAATTCAAAATCGTATTGCTTTAGTATCTGCAGGTGTTTGTTCGTTAAAAATTTATACTTATCAAGAAAGCCTGATAATTCGATGTCACCCACCCGCAAGCCATTCCGGCCGGTTTTATCCATATAGGTCGGACCTATCCCCTTCAGGGTGGATCCGATCTTGGTTATGCCTTTGGCAGCTTCAGAGGCTGCATCCAGGACCCTGTGCGTCGGCATGATCAGATGTGCCTTACGGGAAACTTTCAGACGCGGTCCGAGGTTGACACCCAGGGCTTTGATCTCACCAATCTCCTGTTTGAATATGACAGGGTCAAGCACTACTCCATTTCCAATGATATTGATACTGTCTTCCCGGAACACCCCTGAGGGGATATTGTGGGTAATGTGTTTAATGTTATTGAATTCGAGTGTGTGCCCGGCATTGGGTCCACCCTGGAAACGGGCAATTACGTCATATTCGGGGGTCATGACATCCACCAGTTTCCCTTTGCCTTCATCTCCCCATTGAAGGCCTAATAATACGTCAACTTGCATACATGTAAATTAAAGATACCTGAATTTGGAGGTTATTTCCGGAGCACGAAGTTACAAATAATTTCCATCATTTTGCATGATCCTCCAGCCGAAAGAAATCCACAATTGAGCACTATTTGATCTCCTGTTCTTTTTGTGATGTGCCGTATATATAAAGGGAATGGTGTGAAGGAGTGAAATTGTTGAGCTCGCAGGCCGTCTTGATAATCTCATCGATCCTGGGATCACAAAATTCAATCACCTTTCCTGATTCCATGTCAATCAGGTGATCGTGCTGCATGCAATGATACGCCTTTTCGAATTGTGCGATATTCTTACCGAACTGGTGCTTGATCACCAGATTACAGTCCAACAACAATTCTATGGTATTGTACAGGGTGGCCCGGCTGACCCTGTAGTTCTTGTTTTTCATGAAAATGTAAAGGGATTCAATGTCGAAATGTCCGTCCCGAGAGTAAATCTCCTCTAAAATGGCATAGCGTTCCGGTGTCTTTCTATGTCCTTTCTTTTCAAGGTATTCGGTAAAGATCTTCTTTACCGTATCCTTTGTTTCACCACTAACCATATAAAGACTAATTAAAAATAATCAGCCTAAAAGTATATTATTTTTTTTGATTTAGGAAAGGAAATCGGATGATTTTTATCAATTAATCCTCTATCTTCTCGACCCGGTTCACAGCCTCTACCCCTTTTATTTTCATGAGGTTCATGATCAGGTTGTTCAGGTCTTTTGTACTGTGGACATAGAGGTCAATATTACCGACGAAGATCCCATCGTGGCTGGAAAGGTTGATGGTTCTCATATTTACGGATAGTTCCTTGGAGATAACAGTGGTAATATGATTATAGATACCGAATTTATCTACCCCCTGGATATGTATGCTTACCAGGTAACTCAGGATTTTATGCGTGGTCCACTTGGCAGGGATGATCCTGTTTCCCTGGCTTGACATCAGTTTGATGGCATTGGGGCATTTTGCCTTGTGTATGATGATGGAACCATCCTGGCTGCGGTAACCGATCACGCTGTCCCCGGGTATGGGCTGGCAACATTTGGCAATGCTGTATTCAGGTTCCGTTTCATCGATGTTTTCGCGGATCAGGTATGGGGATTTCGGATCTGTCTTATAGGTCTGATCCACAGATTTCTTGGGAGCTGGTTTTTTGTTCTTCGAAGTGGAGCTGGTGAACTGTAGTTCCCAGTAACGGATCCATTTGTTTTTGGTATTCTTCCGGAGAATCTTTTTCAGTTCTTCCAGTGTGATGATGCCGCTCCCGATCTTGCTGTAGAGTTCATCTTTGGATGTGACATCATAAGCGTGCAGCAGTTTTCTCAAAACCCTCGATGAAGGCTTAAGGCTGAATTCCTGCAGCTTGTCTTCCAGGACCTGTTTGCCTTTTTCTATCCTGTTCTTGGTCTCTGCCTTGAGGGCTGATTTTATGGACGATTTAGCCTTGGCTGTGATCACGTATTCAAGCCATTCCCTTTTGGCTTTCTGGTTATCGGAGGTAAGGATCTCAACCTGGTCTCCGCTTTTCAGGATATGATTCAGTGAGACAAGTTTATGATTCACTTTTGCGCCAATGGCTTTATTGCCGATCTGGGTATGGATCTCGTAGGCAAAATCAAGAGCCGTTGATTTCTGCGGCAGTGTTTTGATATGTCCTTTCGGTGTGAAGACCAGGATTTCAGAGGCAAAAAGGTTCAATTTGAAATCATCCAGGAATTCCAGTGCGTTGGAGTCGGGGTTTTCGAGGAGTTCGCGTATCCTTTTGATCCATTTATCCAGCTCGGAACTGCTCTCCTTTCCTTCCTGCTTATACCGCCAATGCGCTGCAAATCCCCGTTCAGCGATCTCATCCATCCTCCGGCTGCGGATCTGGATCTCGACCCAATTTCCCTCGTGACCCATCACCGTTACGTGCAGGGCTTCATAACCATTGGCCTTGGGTGTTGAGACCCAGTCCCGTATCCTTTCAGGTTTGGGTTGGTAGATATCTGTAATGGCCGAGTATATGTTCCAGCACTGTGTTTTTTCAGGTATATCCGGCAGCGGATCAAATACAATTCGGATGGCCAGCAGGTCAAATACTTCTTCAAATGGGACATTTTTAACCTGCATCTTGTTCCAGATGGAATAAATGGACTTGGGCCTGCCGGTAATATCAAATTCATAGCCCATTTCCCCGAGTTTATCGATCAGGGGAACGGCAAATGCATTGATCATCATGCCCCGCTGTTTCTCATTGTCTGCAACCTGGTTCACCAGGTCCTGGTAAATCTTCGGGTACCGGTATTTCAGGCTCAGGTCTTCCAGTTCTGTTTTGATGGCATATAAACCGAGACGATGTGCCAGGGGGGCATAAAGGTAGGTTGTCTCTCCTGATATCTTGATCTGCTTATTCGGTGGCAGGGAGGCAAGGGTCCTCATATTATGCAACCTGTCAGCAAGTTTGATGAGGATCACCCTTACGTCATCCGAAAGGGTAAGCAGCATTTTCCTGAAATTCTCTGCCTGCAGGGAGGATTTATTGTCAAAAACATCGGAGATCTTGGTCAGGCCATCGATGATGGAGGCCACCTTTTTCCCGAAGTTATTTTCAATGTCTTCCAGGGTGTAGTCTGTATCTTCCACGATGTCATGGAGGAGGGCACAGATGACCGCTTTTGCGCCAAGGCCGATTTCATGGGTCACGATCTTGGCCACGGCAATGGGATGGAGGACATATGGTTCCCCGGATTTCCGGCGCATGCCCCTGTGGGCTTCGTTGGCCATACGGAATGCCTTCCTGATCATCCGCTGATCGGTCTTGCCATCGCAGTGTGTGCAGTGATTCAGCAGGTCATTGAACTTCTGGTGGATCAGACCTTCTTCTGTTTTAGTAAGGACACTCATAGGCTCATCCGGTGATTTTGCAAAATTAATGATTTTCATCTGTTTATTTGCAATTCTGAGGCGGGCAATTAAATTCCGGTCCGCCGGGATGCTGGATAAATAACAAATCAGGGATAAAAAAGGGTGATCTCTCCCCGCTGCTCGACCTCTATCCCCTTGGTCGTGGTCAGCAGGATATAATAGATATAGACCCCTTCAGATGCTTTGCCTTTACCGGTGATGGAACCATCCCACCCTTCATCCGGGTCCCTTGTTTCAAAAATCCGGGATCCCCACCTGTCGAATACCTGGAAGACATATTTTTCAGGTATAAAGGTTAGGACAGGTTTGATGATGTCATTACTCCCGTCATCATTGGGGGTGAATGCGTTGGGCATCAGTATCTTTGGAGTGACCGAAATACAGGTGGTATTCGACTGGCTGAATCCCTTTTCCCCGCGGGAGACCCAGTCGTTTTCCTCTGCTACGACATAGTAGCAGATCTCGTCTTCAATGTCCGAGCCAGACACAAAATCAAGGTTGTCGGTAAAGGCAGTGTCAGGTGCATCCACCACATTGATCAATGCCGGCTCACCAATGTTGGTGATCCGGTAAATGTGATAGCTTTTTACACCGGCTTCATAATCTGTGTATGGGGTCCAGGAAAGAAAAGCCTGCAGTGCCACTGAATTTGCCTGTAGTACAATATTCCCTGTAATGTTGGATGCGATCACCGGATTGTAACACACATCCAGGGAATATAATTTATACAGGTATTGCTTGTCGGTAGAAACAACATTGTCGGTATAGCTTAGGGTGGGACCTACAACATCGGTAATGATCTCATGCTCGATGAAGGGTTTGCCCGGACCCGTGGCCCTGAAAAGCTGGTAGGTCGTAACCTCCCCTGATTCCTCAATATAAAATTCCATCCTCACCTGGTCCACTCCGACGGCTGATGCTTGTTCTGCATTAATCCACTGCGGGTGGAGGGGATGCCGGACATGCTTGCAGGCAATATTTGAAAATGATCTGACACCATCATCCCTGATGGCCTTCACAAAATAACAGTATCGCCGGTTATCTTCGATATCCTTATGTTGTAAAGACAGGATTGTATCCCTTTGACCTAAATAGCTAAATGGGCCATTATCAACACTGACATGGGCTTCATATTTCACCAGATTCTCCCCCCATCCCACATAAGGGGTCCAGTCCAGCTCCATTTCCTTCTCACATGAATCGTATTGGATGGTCAGGTATATGGTGGTATGGGAGACAGTAATAGGTGATGGGTCTGAACCTTCCCGGGTCCCGGCTACGGCCATTGAGATCGCTTTTTTTCCGGCTTCGGTGGTGCCCCAATAGTATTCAAGGTTATCCTTGCCTACAGAATCGACTGCAAAACCAGCGGTATCTTCCCCGATGATTCTCCATTCGTAGATGATATACTTGTCAATGTCTTCGGATGGACTGGGTTTCCATGTAACATATACATGCCCGGTGGCTGTATCCACACTTACATAGTCCATTTCTGGCGGGGCTGGAGGTGGTGGCTTACCACCCTGGGCCAACAGAAAGGCTGGTAAAAACAGAATGATCAGGAATATATAAATGCGAGTAACCAAGGGTGCATAATTTAAGACCGGTATCTTAAAACTACAAATAAAATTGAACTTTTCGGCCCTGTGTTCATGAATAACGGGAATCTGCCGCGATTTGATATTTTATTTCCCCCCGGG
>LJUP01000384.1 GCA_001303955.1 Bacteroides sp. SM23_62
TGAAATACCCCGCATCGTTTAACGGGAAAGAGATCCTGCCGCCTGAAGTGGAAAGCATGATCCCGTTGATTAAAGGCGAAATATCCACCACCCACGATACGCTTTTCTGGGAACATGAGGGCGGACGCGCGGTCCGGATTGGGGACTGGAAAATGGCATCCCTGAAAGGGGAACCGTGGGAGCTCTTCAACCTGAGTGATGATCGAACCGAAATGTATGACCTGGCAAAGGAAGAACCCGCAAGGGTGGAGAATATGAATGCCCTGTGGGAGAAATGGGCCAGAGAAATGAAAATCATCGAATAATATTCCGGATCATCTCATTACATCCATTTCAAGCCTTATCCGGAATGATCAAGAACCATGAAGAAATGAACAGGAAAAGGAATTTAATACGAGCAGGATTTGTTGCCATCACTGTGTTTCTCTCCGCAAGCCTGGCACATGCCTCAGGAGGCGGGAGCAAAGGAGCACCTAACGTCCTCCTCATCATTGCAGACGATGCAACCTATAACGACCTTCCCCTCTACGGAGGGATTAATGTACGAACCCCTTCCATTGACGGGCTGGCTGCCGAGGGACTAACATTCAACAGGGCTTTCCTGTCGATGTCCATGTGCGTTCCCTGCCGTGCTGAATTATATACCGGCACGTACCCGGTCCGAAGCGGGGTGTGCTGGAACCATGTACCGTCACGCAAAGGTATGCGCAGCATCGTCCAGTACCTTGGCGAACTGGGATACCGCACCGGCCTGGCCGGGAAGGTTCATGCAGACCCAAGGGAGGTCTTCCCCTTCGAAATGGTCGAAGGGTTCGAAAGGAACTGTGTTTCTGAAACCGTCGAATTTGACACAAGAGAAGTGAAGGAATTCATAAACAGGGACAATAAACAGCCCTTTTGCCTGGTAACCGCCCTTGTTGTCCCCCACATCCCATGGACGGTCGGGGATCCTTCACACTTTGATCCCGCAGCGCTTGAACTGCCACCCTACCTTGCCGATACGAAAGACACCAGGGTACAATATGCGAAATACCTTGCCGAAATGGAAGTGCTCGATCAGCAGGTTGGAGAATTACTAGGGATCCTTGAAGCATCCGGGAAGTCGGACAACACCATGGTCATCTTTACCTCCGAACAGGGAGCACAGCTGCCCGGCTGTAAATGGACCAACTGGAACACGGGCGTTCATACTGCCTTTATTGTCCGTTGGCCGGGGAAAACCAAACCGGGAAGCCGAACGGATGCCATGATCCAGTATTCCGACGTACTGCCGACCCTGATCCAGGTTACCGGGGGGAAGGTCTCACAGGAAAATTTTGACGGGACTAGTTTCAGGGAAGTGCTCTTGGGAACCAGGAATGATCATCGCAGTTATGCGTATTTCATGCATAATAATATTCCCGAGGGACCACCATACCCGATCCGAGCAGTAACAGATGGTACATACCATTACATCCGCAACCTGAAACCGGAAAATATATACATCGAGAAGCATGTTACTGCACGCATGCCGCTCAATCCTTTCTGGGATTCATGGATGTTCGATTCCTGGGATAATAAGCATGCCTATGACATGGTGCACCGTTATATGGTTCGTCCCGCGGAGGAACTGTATTGCCTTGATGACGATCCGAACGAGCTGATGAATCTTGCGGATGATCCGGAACACCGGGATGCCCTGAAAGAACTATCCGCTGAACTCGATCGGTGGATGAAAAGCCTGGATGATCCGGGCGCATCCCTGGATTCCAAAGCGGAATGGGATAATGCCCGGGAAGGACGACATTTTGTGATAAACCCGCAGACGCCTTAACCCAGTTTTACAATACTGCCAGGTGCTGTCCCACCCGTGCTTCCCTGATGACGGGCCTTTACCCGCACCAAACGGGGATCGGGCATATGACAAATACACCGACGAATTTCACACAGCACGATCTCGGCATCCCGCAGTACCACGGATTCATGAACAGGAACTGTGTTACAATTGCTGAAGTGCTCAGGGAAGCCGGTTACACCACCCTGATGACCGGTAAATGGCACCTGGGCATTTCCAGCAAGGACAAATGGCCGCAGCAGAGGGGTTTTGACCGGCACTACGGCTTCATCCCAGGTGCCTGCAATTATTTCAGGCCGGCATATACACGCGGAATCACATACGGAAATGATACGATAACGATCACAGATCCGGATTATTACACCACGGATGCTTTCACTGATTCTGCCATTCAGTTTATTGGGGAATCCGTAAAGGAAAGCGACCGGCCTTTTATTCTATACCTTGCATACAATGCACCGCACTGGCCGCTTAACGCACCCCCTGAAGAGATTGATAAGTACAGGGGAAAATATATGAAAGGCTGGCAGGACCTGCGGCTTAAAAGGTATCGGAACATGATTGAAATGGGACTGGTGGATAATGACTGAGAACTGACGCCGCAGGATTCGAAGGACTGGGATTCACTGACCGAAGAAGAGAAAGAGGAAATGGACCTTCGCATGGCCATCTATGCGGCCCAGGTTGACAGGATGGACCAGAACATCTGGAGATTGCTGACCTGCTTGGAGGAGCAAGGTATTATGAACAATACCGTCATCATGTTCCTCAATGATAACGGAGCCTGCGCAGAAGGTGGCGAACTGGGTGCTGGCCCTGCCGAACAGCTGGGGACCGAGGAGGGCTATTTCCTCTCTTACGGACGGGCCTGGGCCAATGCCTCTAATTCCCCCTACCGGAAATATAAGCACTGGGTACATGAAGGGGGGATCTCCACGCCCTTTATTGTACACTGGCCTGATGGCTTTCCGAAGAATAATCGCGGGAACCTGGTAAACGAATATGGGTTCCTTCCCGATATCATGGCCACCTGTATTAATCTGGCCCATGCTGAGTATCCGCAGGAGTACCTGGGACATGAAATGCCACCTATGGAGGGAAAAAGCCTCCTCCCTTTGATCCAAGGAAAGAGGGAACCCGTGCATACTGAGCCCATATTCTGGGAACATGAAGGGAATAAGGCGGTCAGGCTCGGGCCATATAAGCTTGTGCAAGAGTGGAAACAGGACCAGACAGATCACTGGGAATTGTATGATATGGTGGACGACCGGACCGAATTACATGATCTCTCAGCAGAAATGCCTGAAAAACTATCTGAAATGAAAGCCTTGTACGTGGAATGGTCCCAGAAGAACAAAGTCAGACCATGGGCCGAAATCGAGGAGCTTTACAGGCAAAAACGGAGGTCTGAACAATAGGCAGGCAGATCGAACAATGCGTTGATTCTACGCATTTTTTAAAATGTTGCCTTATCACCCTAGCTAAATTTTAATTAATGAGAATTCCTTATCACTCCGTATTAATCCTTTGCTGTGTCAGTGCTTTTTATAGGTTCAGGCACAGCAGGAACAACAATACGATATCTCAAAGGACAAGGTATTGTACACCATTGGATATGCTCATTTCGATACAGAATGGAATTGGGACTATCCAACAAAAATTAACCAGTACATCCGGAATACGATGGAGGATAACTTCATGCTTTTCGAGAAGTATCCTGATTATGTATTCAATTTCACAGGATCCAGGCTTTACCGTATGATGAAAGAGTACTACCCTGAATCCTTTAAAAGAGTGGCTGGATATATTGAACAGGGCCGCTGGTACGTGTTGGGTTAATCGGTTGATGAAGGGGAGTTGAACATTTCGTCATCCGAGTCAGTCCTCCGGCAGATTCTTTATGGAAACCTGTTCTTCAGCAGAGAATTTCACAAGGAAAGCCTGGATGGATTATATGCTTCCCGACTGTTTGGGTTTCGTAGTCACCATGCCATTGGTATATCCGATGATTTTCCTGAATGTTATTCAAACTTTCTGCAAGGTAGCCGAGTTCATACTCATATCTTGATGATTGTTAGCCACTTGAACATTAGTAATGAATAAATGAATAAAAGACCAGATTACTTCTTGATTTTGATCATACATTTAAATTATAAAAACATTGACTTGATAGTTCATGGATTGAAATTTTATAATATTTTTCCAAAGATGACATGGTGACCGTTATTGATATACTGAAAACCAGGATTCACCTAACGCACAGAAATATAACATCAAACAACAACACGAGAGGGATACCCTTTCTGTGTATGATTCTTCTTTATAATCCTACTTCCTTAAACTAAACCATTCTATAATGAAAATTATTTTAAAGTTAATCGAGGGATATCCGGTTCGGGCATTTCACACAAGATTAAACAGGATCATCCAGATTCTGGTATTTTCTATCCTAATGGGATGCATCCCCTGGATGCAGACTTATGCCCAGGAAATGCAGCCCAGGACAGTCTCCGGCACCATACTGGATGAAGAAGGCGATCCGATCGTAGGTGCCAATATTATAATTAAGGGGACTACAACGGGGACCATTTCAGATGTTGACGGGCAATTCAGTCTTAATGTTACGGATCCATCTGCAGTGCTGGTCATTTCCAGCGTGGGTTACTCCACCATGGAAATACCCGTGGGAAACCAGACCGACATCTCAGTCACCATGGAGCTGGACCTCATCGGTCTTGATGAGGTGGTGGTGGTCGGTTACGGAGTGGTCAAGAAAAGTGATCTGACCGGTTCAGTTTCATCACTCAATGAGGATGACATGAACGTAGGAGTGACAACCTCAGTTGATAATCTTCTTCAGGGAAAATCCGCAGGTGTGTATATCACCCAGGCCAGTGCAGAGCCTGGAGGAGGATCAACCATTCAGATTCGTGGCGCGGGGTCTATAAATGCCAGCTCCTCACCACTTTATGTAATTGATGGGTTGCCGGTTGATATAAACCAGGTTATCGAAGGAACCGGTGCAAATATTACTGTTACGCGCACACCTCGTAATCCTCTGAACAATATAAATCCTTCAGATATTGAATCCATTGAGATTCTGAAAGATGCATCGGCAACTGCGATCTACGGTGCCCGTGGAGCCAACGGGGTAATTATGATCACGACGAAAAAGGGATCTGCCGGCCGGCTTCAGGTGAATTACAACGGATATTTTGGCGTGCAGTCCCCGGTTGGGAAAACAGAAGTATTGAAAGCAGAAGATTATCAGCGTATTCTGAACGAGATTCTGGATGATCCGGCATCAAATGTTGCAGAAAGTGAACGTGTTACAGAAATTGTTAATGGGGGAACAGACTGGCAGGATGAATTATTTCGCAGTGCACAGGTCCACGGGGGCAATGGAACCACCACCTATTTTGCATCCCTGAATTATTTTAACCAGGAAGGAATAGTGATCAGCTCAGATTTTCAGCGTTATGATACCCGGTTGAATCTGGACCATGTATGGAAGAACCTGCATACGGGATTCAATTTTTCAACATCTTATTCGCATGATAACTTCCTGTCACACGGTTATGGCCTGAATGAGGAGGGCGGAGCACTTTACGCTGCCATTGCATTTGATCCAACTCTACCGGTTTATGATGCAGACGGAAATTATACCATCTCGAATCTGATTAATGTTGACAATCCGGTCGCCCTGGCAAACGAGGAAACCAGCAAGGCTAACAACTACAGAACCCTTGGAACGATCTTCGGGGAGTACACGATTCTGAAAGGCTGGACTGTGAAATTAAATCTGGGATTTGATGCACGGAACAGCAGGCGGGATTCCTATGTAAACACCAAGACCAAAGACGGAAGAGCCAACGGGGGAATTGCCAGCATTCTGACAGGAACCAGGAACAATTACCTGGGAGAGCTGACCACCACCTATGTAAAGGATTTCAACGAAAACAACTCATTGACCGCTTTAGCGGGATTTACCTACCAGAAATTCAACTATTCAAATTTTTCAGGAAACGGGCGGGACTTTCCGAATGACGAATCCATGACAAATTCAATGCAATCGGCAAATCCTGAATTATATACGATGTCCAGTTACAGGGAGAATAATAAACTCATCTCCTACATCGGCCGGCTTAACTACACGCTTTACAACAAATATCTTTTTACGGCTACTTTACGTGCAGACGGATCATCCCGTTTTGGAGAAAACAACAAATTCGGGTATTTTCCATCCGCTGCCTTTGCATGGAAAATGCATCAGGAGGACTTCATCCGGAATTTAAACGTTTTCAGCATGTTAAAATTCAGGGCCAGCATCGGGCGGACAGGAAACCAGGAGATCGGAAATTACAGATCGCTTACAACTTTCTCCAATGGAGCCAACGTTGCTCTTGGTGGTCAGGGCTGGGTTACACTCGAGCCTGCAAGAATCCCGAACCCCGATCTCAAATGGGAAACCACACAACAGGTAAATATAGGTCTGGATATGGGATTCTTGGGAAACAGGATATATGCAAGCTTGGACTATTATCAGAAAAATACCTATGATATGCTGTTTAACCTGCCCGTGCCTTCCTCCACAGGTTTTACTTCAATTCTACAGAATATCGGAAGTATTAAGAATAATGGCCTGGAACTGTTTCTTGAAACCCGGAATACGGTGAAGACCTTGAAATGGACTACAAGCATAAACCTCACCACCTTGAAAAACCGGGTCACCGATCTGGGTGAAATTGATGAGGTAATCCACACCAATGCTGGCTGGACAAGGGATATTGCCATCATCCGCGAAGGTGAAGCGCTGAATTCCTTTTACGGGTATAATGTCCTGGGAGTATGGCAGAACCAGGGGGAGATCGATGCCTCGGGCACCACCGATCCTGTAAAACCGGGTGATGTCAAATACGAGGACATTAACAGTGATGGTGCCGTGAATGCCAGCGACATGGTAATACTGGGAAATTCCTTCCCGAAATTTACTTTCGGAATTACCAATACTTTTAATTATAAGGGTATCGGTTTGGTAGTCTTCCTTGACGCCATCCAGGGTATTGATATGCTGAATAATGCCATGGTTGAAACTTACTTCCCGATCAGCCACCGGAGAAACAGGGTGGCCGAACCCTATCTGAACCGCTGGACGGTGGATAATCCGTCATCAGAATATCCCTCCTTCGTTGATCCCACCGGCCAGGGAAGTAAAGGTGTGAGTTCCTTTACGATAGAGGATGCTTCATTCGTTCGACTGAAAACTGTTCAATTAAACTATCAGATTCCGATACGAAATAACCGGATTATTAAAGGTTTAAACATCTATGTCAGCGGGGAGAATCTCTTGCTGATAACTGGCTATTCCGGTGTGGATCCGACCACCAACTCGAATGGAGATCCAACTTTAAAAATTGATTATAATTCGTACCCGGTAGCCAGGTCTGTTTTATTTGGTGTAAATCTGACACTTTAATCTAAACCTAAAAGTCATGAAACGAAATACGATATTTTTCATTGTAATTCTATCCGGACTCTTTATCTCAACCGGTTGTGAGCAACAGCTTGAGGAGGAGGTATTTTCCCAGTTGGATCCAAACACCCTGTTTGCTTCTGCAAATGGAATTGAACGGGTACTCTTCGGTGCATACAGGGATGCAGAGATCATCGGTAACCTTGGAAATAATGTAGCATGGTTGGAAGAATGGACAACGGATGTCGGCTGGGAAACGGGTGGTGGTGCAAACCGGCATGCATCCCTGGCAATCAATTTCACATGGGATGCATCAAATCCGACACATTTTACCAATCAGTGGAATAATGAGTATGCTTCAATCCGGAATTGCAATCTTGTACTTGAGAATATTGATGAATCGCCGGTACAGGAAGAGACAAAGAACAGGCTGATCGCGGAAGCCAGGTTTGTAAGAGCCTCGGCTTACTACTACCTTTATACA
>LJUP01000385.1 GCA_001303955.1 Bacteroides sp. SM23_62
ACTATTGACAAAGAGGCAATTTCAATAAATTTCATCAAATATGTTCTTACCGATGAGTTCTTAAATGAGGAATCAAGATCTTGCGGACCCAGGGATAATGATAAAGTTCCTTCCCACCTGAGCCCGGATCTTTTAAATAATGATAATGATTTTATTATTGATGCTCCGGGAACCCGCCCGGTTTGGATATCTATCGACATACCGGCAGATGTACCTGCCGGAATATATACAGGAAGTATCACCAGAAAATCAGCTTCAGGTACTGTAGATCATAGAATTAATTTGGAAGTGCTCAATAAACAGCTTCCTGCTCCTTCAGAATGGTATTTTCACCTTGACCTGTGGCAAAATCCATTTGCCGTAGCCAGATTTCATGGAGTCGAGTTGTGGTCAAAGGATCATCTTGACCTATTAAGACCTCTCCTTAAAAAACTTGCCAATGCAGGTCAAAAATGTATTACGACTACATTAATTGACAAACCATGGGGGGATAATAAACCGTGTTACGACGATTTTAGATCAATGATCAATTGGTCCAGGGAAAAAGATGGGACATGGAAATTTGACTATGCAGTTTTCGATCAGTATGTAAACCTGTCAATGGAGTGTGGTATAAAAAAGCAGATTAACTGCTATTCTATGGTGCCTATCAACAATAAGTTTTCATGGTTTGACGAGGAAACTTCTGAAACTGTTGTGATGGAGGCAATTCCAGGGACAGAGGAGTATGAAAATATCTGGCGGTTTTTTTTGCTCGATTTCAGAGCACATGTAAAGGAAAAAGGCTGGCTTGAATTGACAACTCTTGCGCTGGACGAGCGGGAGGAAGAAGAAATGACCAACATGTTCAGATTTTTAAAACAAACGGCACCAGAATTTAAAATCGCCATGGCCGGATTCTATTATGAGAATATCAACTCATCCATTTATGATTTCAGTTCAAACTGGAGGGATTATGGCAGAATACCCGGAGAGGCAATAAAGTCGAGAAAGAATTCAGGGCTGATCACTACATATTATGTTGCATGTGGAATACCAAAGCCTAATAATTTCACTTTTTCACCACCATCAGAATCCTGTTTCGAAGGATGGATTGCTGCAGCAATGGGATTTGATGGCTTTTTGAGGTGGGCTTATAACAGCTGGCCGGAAAACCCGCTGATCGACTCAAGATATATCAAGTGGCCGGCCGGTGATACCTACCTGATTTATCCTGGCCCACTTAGTTCAATTCGATTTGAACGACTCAGAGAAGGGATCCAGGACTATGAAAAAATAAGGATTCTTCGGGAAGGACTATCTGAAAATTCTTCAGATAAAGCTGCATCTGAATTGAAAAGATTGAATGACTTCCTGGATTCAATTGATGCAACCAGTCTTGATAATATTTCAGCTGCACAGGTGATCAATGAAGGAAAACAGCTATTGTATGAAATCGTCAAATCTGTTGAATGAGAAATAAATATTACTGTTAACTGATGTCATGTTACGCATATTTTATCGGGCATTCATGCTGAACTTGGTTCAGCATCTGATTACCAGTGATTTAGATCCTGAAACAAGTTTAGGATGACAAGATGTCAAATACATCATGAATCTCGCTCGCGAGATCCGTGCTTCAGCATGACCCATGATGTTTTATAGTTGACAATACAATAAATTCATATTTCAGATGAATATTTTTAAAAGGCTGAAACCTGTTTTTCCTCAATTATTCATTATTGGAGCACTTTTCTCCTTTACTATCCTGGCATATTCACAGGTAACAGAGATTAAATATCTTTCCGGCACCGGGAGTGATGATACAGTTCCCTGGGAATTTTACTGTTCCGATGGTATGAACAGTAAAAAATGGACAACCATACAAGCGCCTTCCTGCTGGGAACTCCAGGGTTTTGGGTCCTATAATTATGGTATTGATCCCTGGGATGAACGAATGAATGAGCATGGCATATATCGTCATGAGTTCGAAGTGCCCGGGGAATGGAAAGGTAAAAAAGTGAATATTGTGTTCGAGGGAGTGATGACCGATGCAGAGGTAAGAATCAATGGGAAATCAGCAGGCTCGCTACACCAGGGTGCTTTTTATGAATTCAAGTATGATGTCAGCAAGCTTCTTAATTTTGGTGAAAAAGTCAATCGGCTGGAAGTTACTGTTCATAAGCATTCATCAGACAGCTCGGTAAATGAAGCCGAACGCTGGGCTGATTACTGGATATTCGGTGGCATTTTCCGTCCGGTTTACCTGGAAGCATTTCCTTATGATCATATAGAGCGGATTGCAACAGATGCAAGGGCAAACGGAGATTTCAGGGCGGAAGTTTATTTTAAATCACATCGCGCCGCCTGGCTGGGAGTCGAACTTCAAAACTTAAATGGATTAAAAATTGCAGACCTCGAAGACAAGATACTGAATCCTGCCGAAGAAAAAATAAGCATATCAACTCATTTTAAGGATATTCGATCATGGAATTCTGAATTTCCCAACCTTTATCAGCTGGTTTTTAAATTAATGGATAAAAATCATAATGTGCTTCATCAAAAAAAAGTCCGGACCGGTTTTCGAACCGTGGAAGTAAGGGGAAAAGACGGCATTTATGTTAATGGGGTAAAAATAAAATTCAAGGGGATCAGCAGGCATACATTCTGGCCTTCAACGGGTCGTACCACAAATAAATCAATCAGCATATCCGATGTAAAACTGATGAAGGAAATGAATATGAATGCAGTAAGGATGTCGCACTATCCCCCCGACAAACATTTTCTGGATGCCTGTGATTCCCTGGGCTTATTCGTGATTGATGAACTCGCAGGATGGGGCCCTCCACCCTATAATACTGAAATAGGAAAAAAACTGGTAAAAGAATTGGTATTGCGGGATGAAAATAATCCATGCATAGTTTTTTGGGCCAATGGAAATGAAGGAGGCTGGAATCCTGACCTGGATGATGATTTTTCTCTCTGGGACATTCAGCAACGTGAAGTGATACGTCCACGCCAGATATTCCGTAAAACAAACACGCTTCATTACTTCAAGTATAATTACCTGGCGTATGACAGCTACCAGCAGGACCGGATTTTTTTCTCTACAGAATTTCTGCATGGTTGCTGGGATGACGGTCATGGAGCAGGACTTGATGATTACTGGAAGATGATGTGGAATGACCCGATCTGTGCAGGTGGTTTCCTCTGGAATTTTTCAGATGAGGCTATAGTTCGTACGGATCTTAACAATACACTTGATATTGATGGAAACCATGCTGCGGATGGAATTACAGGACCGGCCCGTGAAAAAGAGGGTAGTTTCTTTGCGGTAAAAGAAATATGGGCTCCTGTATACTTTGAAAAGAAATATATTACTCCTGCTTTTGATGGTAAATTTACCATTGAAAACCGGTACCATTTTACAAACCTGGCTCAGTGTCAGTTCGAAGCCAACTGGATCAGGTTCAGGGGACCGGACGACCATGAAACAACACCACTGCTTATTAAATCTGGACATATACCCCAAATCGACCTTGAACCGGGGGATGAGGGCATTTTATCTGTTGAAATACCGGATGACTGGGATTCTTTTGATGCATTGTATATCAAAGCACTGGATCCTCACAATGAAGAGATATTTACCTGGAGTTTTCCACTGAAAAGACCGGATGAGATACTGTATGGATTACCAGAGTCTAAAGAAACGGAACAGGCTGTAAATGTGGATGAAACCGATAAAATTTTAATTGTGCATTCACAGAATATTACCTTTGAATTCGATAAGAAGAATGGCACACTTGCAAGAGCCTTTCTTGATGATAAAGAGATCCCCCTGCATAATGGCCCAAGATTTATAACCAATCAAAAAACAGAGTTATCAGGAATTCATCATTACCCTGATGAGAATGGTCAATACATACTGGAATTCTTATTTCAGGGAAATATTACTAAGTTCAGGAACATACAATACAGGATTAAATGGAATGTAAGGACCTACGGTTTGCTTGATCTTACTGTTAACGGTCATTATATGCAGGGCATTACATTTGATTACCCTGAAGAAAAGATCCAGTCCATTAAAAGACTGGGTGATGGTCCTTATCGTGTATGGAGAAACCGGATGAAAGGGACCAGGCTCGCAGTGTGGGAAGATGATTATAATAATACCAGGACGGGCGATCCCACAACCATGTATGATTATCCTGAGTTCAAGGGATTTTTCTCATCATTGTACTGGGCAAAGCTGATAAACCATGACAAAAGTAATATAACAGTATACTGCCATACGCCTTATACGTTTATTCGTGTGTTCACACCTGAAACACCTGAGCATAACAGGGAAGGTTTTGGTATTGGAGCAGTTGAATACCCGGATGGTGACATATCCTTTTTGAATGCCATTCCTCCCACAGGTACCATGTTTAAGAAAACTGAGGTATTAGGACCCCAATCTCAGCCTGAAACGGAATATGGCTGGGATTCCGAACCTGTTATGATGAGACTGACTTTTGATTTCGGAAAATAACTTTTATTTAAATGGAAGTAATATGGTCTTTTTAGCGAATCGAATTTTGATCACTCTTTCCTTGTGTTGCCTGTTTTTTTTTACTGGTTGTAAGAACAAGGGTCCGGGGGGGACGCAGGAACAGCAGTCTTTGCCGAATATCCTGATAGTTACTGCAGATGACCTGGCTTATAATTCCGTTGGAGTCTATGGCTGCAACATAGCCAATATCACACCCAACATCGATGCATTAGCCAGCCAGGGAATCAGATTCACAAATGCGCATGTCAATACAGCAGTATGCCAGCCCTGCCGGCAATCTTGGCTTACCGGACGGTTTCCGCACAATAACGGAGCCGAAGGATTTGAGCCCATTAATGAGGATGTTCCCACTCTCCCCGAACAGTTAAAAAGTATAGGGTACATAAATGGTATCCTGGGAAAAGAGATACACCACCAGCTAGTGGAGCGCTTCTTCTGGGATTATATTCCGTTCAGAACGGAAATTGACTCTGTCTGGCGAAAAGGGCATTCCCGTAATCCGGGTTTGTTTTACCGTTATTCTGCGCAGTTTTTTCAAACGGCCAAAGATCAGGAAAAACCGTTCTTTCTCATCGCCAATTCACATGACCCGCACAGGCCCTTCGTAGGTAGCCGGAATGACACGCTTACCTGGGGAGATAACATGCCGCCTGTTACCCGGCAATTCACTCCTGATGAGG
>LJUP01000078.1 GCA_001303955.1 Bacteroides sp. SM23_62
CTTGGGAAGGTACCGGCTTCGCCAGCGCCGAAGAGGAATCTTATGACCATCATGGATACAAAGTTCCAGGCTGCACCGGTCAGTGCTGTGAGGGCGGACCACAGGGCCACGATCGTGGAGATAACTGTCCTCGGTCCCCTGCTGTCGGCCAGTTTTCCGGAAGGTGTCTGGAACAGGGCGTACCCCAGGGTAAACATGGCCATTACCCATCCAAAGTCCGTCAGATCAAAATTCAGATCACGGGTGATATCCTCCTTGGCTGCCGATATGCAGGCCCTGTCGATATAGAGCAGGATGGTTAAAAGGAAGGTGCTGAAAACGAGGATGAAACGGAGTGGTATAAAACGTTTTAGCATGGAATTAAGGCTTTAGCATAAGATCGTCGATTCAAATCTAATGATTAAATTTGTTATATAATCAGTCCCATGAAAAAACGTTCATTGTACACTTATTGAAACAATGCCTGATGCTTTTCCTTTTGCTGCCAACACTCTGCATGGCGGCAGATGACCAGGACAGTACGGAGGTTGATAACATCCTATGCCTTGGGATCCGTGGTCATTATGGATTTATTATTCCTCATTCCAGACAGATCAGGGAATTGTCATACGCCAATCCCCGGGGTGCGGAAGCAGAGATAGCCTGGCACCTGTTGCGTGAGAATATCTGGCGGTATTGCTACTGTTACCCCCGAACCGGGTTTGGCCTTTTCTATGTTAATTTCGATAATCCGGAGATACTTGGCTACTCGGTAGCCCTGTATCCATTTATTGAACCGTATATCAGGGCGGAGAAAAAATTGAGTTTCTCCATCCGGTTCGGGATAGGGCCGGCATATGTAAGCAAGTTTTATGATCCTGAAACCAATCCGGATAATTTCTTTTTCAGCTCCCATCTCAGTTTCATCGTACAATTAAGTTTTGCCTTTCACTACAGGATCAATGAACATTTTACCACCAGGCTGGGAATGAATTTCAACCATATATCAAACGGGGGTATAAAGGAGCCCAATGTGGGGATGAATTATCCGACCCTTAACATGGGACTTGACTACAGTCTGAAAGAAGCCGTTTTTGTGGAACGGTCACGCGCCTCCGGCAAAGATCTATACGACAGGAAATGCTGGTTTGACGTTTATTTTCTTGGAACCGCAAAGAATGCCGAAAAAGGGGAAGATCATCTCTACCCCGTTATCGGTGCAGGGATCTATTATAATTACCTGTTCGGAAGGATCATCGCGGCATCAGCGGGTACGGAATGGGTCTCGGATTTTTCGGAAAAGGAAAGGATCAGGAGGGAATATGCCGGGGATCCCGGAGCAGATCCGCCCGATCATAACCGGGCAGCTGTACTTTTAGGGATCAATATATTGTTCGGCAGGTTTTCATTCCTGCACCAGTGGGGTATTTATTATTATGAGCCCTACCCGGCCAGGAACCGTGCGTATCAGCGCTACGGACTGAATTTCAGGTATTCCAGAAGATTATATTCCGGTGTCAATATAAAGGCGCATGGACATGTGGCCGACCTGATGGACCTGAGGCTGGGGGTTATTTTTTAACAATGCTGCCCGCACTCGAAGTTTGGCTGCTGACCAGCCTTCCATCCCCTTTATAATAGATACTGCCGGCGCTGGAAGAGCGGAGTTTGAATTCTTCCGTAGCATAAACCCTGGCATCACCGGCACTGGAACAACTGATATCAACCTTTTTTGCGATCAGCTCGTATGCATACAGGTCGCCGGCACTGCTAAGTGAAGCTGCAAGGACATCAGTATGGCCTGATAACCTTGCGTCTCCGGAACTGCTGATATCACACTCGATTTTTTCTGCCTGCACATCGAGTTTAAGGTCTCCTGCACTGCTCAGATCGATGCTCAGATTATCTGTTTGAAGGGTATTCTCACCGGTCACATCACCGGCGCTTGAGATCCGGATGGTATTCAAATCCCTGTATATGAGGAAGACCTTCTTGGACCTCGCATTCCGGATATTCTTCCTGGTATAGATTTTCAGGGTATTGTCAACCACTTCGGTGATGATTGCCTCATGCAGGTTATCATCCGCTTCAAGTTCCAGGGAGATCTCCGTTCCCTGCCTGATGATTACATCAATTCCAGAGCTGACCTTTAATCCGTCAAAGTCATCGACATCTCTT
The DNA here is from genome assembly GCA_001303955.1 of Bacteroides sp. SM23_62. GTDB lineage: Bacteria > Bacteroidota > Bacteroidia > Bacteroidales > SM23-62 > SM23-62. The sequence continues at coordinate 2,158 of LJUP01000078.1, forward strand.
TCTTCCGTTACTACATTGCCACTTCCGTAGATGGTTTCACGGGGACTGATATAGCAGGATGATGTTCCGATAATCAGAACAATGAGGATGGTATATTGTAGCTGTCTCATGGTTAAATGGTTTTGAATTATTTGGGATACTTTCCGAATACTCTGATCAAAAATCTGTGGAATTTATGTGCCCCTTTGACAGGCGCGGCATACATCAGTATGCACTGGTTGAAGATCAGGTTTACATCTGTCTCCTTGAGCAGTTCAAGTGCCTCACTGGTATCAGACCTTTGCTGTATCCATATATGCTTGATGCCTTTATCCAGGGCCTGCCTGACATTTTCGGCTGTTTTTTCAGGCGGGGTCACAATGAATACACGGTCTACTTCATCCGGAAGTGTGGTGATATCCCTGTAGCAGGGGTCACCGTTCAGGTTTTCCGCGTTGGGATTTACGCCGTAGACTTTAAAGCCTTTCTCCTTCAGTGCATCATAAACATGCCTTCCGAATTTTTTAGGGTTCCTGGATGCGCCAATGATGGCCAATTTTTTAGGGGACAAAAATGATTCAATCGAAGCCAGGGTAGTCATGGTGGTTGGTATTTGATTCAATAAGTGCAAATTTCATTAATTTATCTATTTACCAGAAATAATTATCGGTAAAAATGGGGCCTTGAGCGGTAAATGATCCCAATCATCCGGCAAGTTCGTCCATTTTGCTTATTTTAGTTCATACAACCATCACCAAACATCATGAAAAAATTTGCAGTCCCGATTTTAGGTTTAATCATGTTATCTGGCACGATGCTAATTGCCCAGGTTCCTGATGAAGGGATCATTGCCCCTGGGGCCGAACCCGAAAAGGTGGCGGATGGTTTTGCCTTTACCGAGGGGGTGGCCTCCGATGCCAGAGGGCAAGTCTATTTCTCAGATATTCCTGCCAGCAGGATACATTTTTATGACATTACAGATCACGGAAAGATCTTCCTGGAGAACTCAAACAGGGCAAACGGCCTGCATGTGGACCATGCCGGTAATATTGTTGCCTGTGAAGGAGCAGAAGGCGGGCGCATGGTTCAAATCACCCCCGGTGGAAACGTTACCGTTATTGCAGACGGGTATGATGGAAAATCATTCAACAGTCCAAATGACCTCTGGAAAAGGCCGAAAGGAGGGTATTACATGACGGATCCGCGCTATGGCACATCCCGCGACAACCTCCCGCAGGATGGTGAGCATGTTTATTACATTGCGGGGGACCCAAAAAAGGTTATTCGTGTGATCGATGATATGGTCAGGCCCAATGGTGTGACGGGAACCCCGGATGGCAGTATCCTGTATGTGGCTGATCAGGGTGCTGGAAAGACCTATAAATATACCATACTTGAGGATGGTACCCTTACCGGTAAGCAATTGTTCGCGGATGAAGGATCTGATGGCATGACCATTGATTCACAGGGGAATGTTTACCTTACAAACACGGCTGTGAAAGTGTACAATCCGGCCGGGCGGTTGATCGAGACCATTGAAGTTCCTGAAAGTCCGACCAATGTATGCTTCGGGGGGGAGGAGGGTAAAACACTGTTCATCACTGCCCGGACCTCAGTTTATAAACTGGAAATGAGCGTAGAAAAAGTATTCAGCAATTAGGCAGGCTATTGCCAAAAACATAACACCCGCCTGGCAACGGGTGTTATACGAATACTTACTTAATAACAACTAAACCTAATAAAACAGAATATGATAAGCCAAGCATCCAGATCTTACTCAATGTTTTCCTTGCCGTAATCGGACAATTTGAGCATCCAGTCTTCAACCTTTAATTCAGCTTCCTGAACATCTGCTTGCTCTTTATTAATCCAGGGCCCATTAGTCATCCAGTTTTCCAGCTCCAGGCTTTTTTCCCTGGAAGCCGCTTCCCTGGTGCCGAAAACTTCCGCTTCCACCATCCAGTCCTGGACCTTGATATCATTTTCAACAATCATTTCAGTTTTTGAAACCGCCTTATCAGTAGAAAACGCAATTGGGTCTATGGCAAGCACATTTGAAGTTGCAATAATTCCAAGTCCGATTGCCAGTGTTAATATTAAATTTCTTGTTTTCATCTTAATTAGTGTTTAATTTATTAAATCTTATGGTATGTGCTCAACCTATCATATTACGTACCAAAAATTCCAACTATTTAATTAAGAGGAATTTAAAAAAAATATCAAAAGATCTTAATATCCAAAAAGTGAACGTTTTTGAACACTGCTGTACGAATATGAACGGTTTTGTTACAAATTCCGGTCGTTTTCCCTTTTCCAGGTAGTGGACCTGCCCAGGAACCTCATTCCCAAGACGAAACCTTTAATCTTCAGCACATTGGAGTCATCCTCGAACCACATGTAGCAATCATATGTCTTGCCGTTGTCAGGATCGTAAATGGTACCGTCTTCCCACTCCTGGTCCTTCTGGTTGTATTCAAATCCCTGGAGAAGTTTGAGTCCCATTATGGGACGGCTTTTCAATGATTCATCCGGATTTTCCGTATCCATCTTCGGCTTGCCGTCTTCGTTGGGTTCCTCGAGCCAGCTGATCCGGCCGTAATATTTCCCATCCTCTGCCTTGTATATTTCTACCTGTGAGGAATCATTTTCAGTGAGCCAGAAACCGAGAATTTTATCTGCCTGTGAAAATAAAAAAGATGATCCCGTGATCATCAATGCAAGAAAGAGAAGTAGCTTTTTCATAAAGAGGGATTTGGTTAATAACTTAGCAACCAAATTAGGATTTTTCCCAAAACTAACCAATGATGAAGGTTATTAATGCAGAAATTAAGGCCATGTGCAGTGATCTTGAGCGGATCCGGAGTATCCTGTTGGAGAAGAAAGCAGACTTCAAAGGGATGGATCACCAGGTGGATACCTACTTCCGTACCGGTTCAGGAAGGTTGAAATTGAGGGAAGGGAACATCGAAAATAACCTGATCTGGTACCAGCGGCCGGATCAAACGGAACCCAGGACCAGCCGGTGCATATTGCATAAGACTGAAAAAGGCAACCATCTGAAGGATATCCTTGAACGGGCCATGGGTGTCATGGTGGTGGTTGACAAGCAACGGGAAATCTATTTTATCGATAACATTAAAATTCACCTTGACCGGGTGAAAGGATTGGGGACTTTCCTGGAGATCGAAGCCCAGGGCGAGGCAGGTGGTCTGGCCGAGGAAATCCTGCACAGGCAATGCAGAAAGTTAATGGATGAATTCGGGATCAGGACTCACGATCTGGTGAGTGGTTCATACAGTGACCTTTTATTGAAGTGAATGATGAAGATCATAAGCGGGGGACAAACAGGGGCTGACCAGGGGGGACTGGATTTTGCGCTGAAGCATGGATGGCCATGCGGGGGCTGGTGTCCGCCCGCCCGGCAATGTGAAACCGGCAGGATCCCAGGACGGTATCCTGTCAGGGAAGTGGAGGCAGGGGACTATAACGAAAGGACCAGGCGCAATATACAGGATGCGGATGCTACCCTGGTCATCACACAGCATGGTTTTATGGAAGAGGGTACTGCCCTGACACTGGCCTGGTGTGAAAAATACAGCCGGCCAAGCTTCCACTTCGATATATCCCAACCGGGACTGATCCCTCCGCAGGACCTGGCTGATTTGTCCGACTGGCTGAAAAGCAACAGGATAAATGTGCTGAACGTGGCGGGAAACAGGGAGAGTAACAGTCCGGGTATACAGGCCTGCACCCTGACACTGCTGGAGAGGCTATTTTTTCCGCTGGTAGGTGATGAATGAATAGGTAAAATCCAGTCCCTCCCCGGATCCTTCTTCACGTCCCGTCTCTTCCCAGATCACCGGATCAATTTCCGGGAAGAAGACATCTGCATCAAAGGATTTATGCACCCTGGTGATATAAAGCTTATCGGCCAGGGGCAGGAACTGGCGATAGACCATGCCCCCGCCAATGATGAAGCATTCTTCATCCTGTGCGCAGTGGTCCATGGCTTCCTGGATGGAATAAGCCATGACACATCCATCGTAATGATCTCCGGGGATATCTGAAATCACAATATTGGTGCGGTTCTTAAGGGGCCGGTTCGGGAGGGATTCATAGGTCCGCTTCCCCATGATGATCTTGTGCCCGCTGGTAATTTGCTTGAATCTTTTAAGGTCCTCCGGGATGTGCCAGAGAAGATCGTTGTTCTTACCTATCGCATTATTTTCAGCTATGGCTACAATGATTGAGATCATATTCATACAGAGATTTCACCCCTGATATGGGGATGAGGGTCATAGTTCTTCAAGGTAAAGTCTTCATATTTGAAATCCAGTATATCGGTAACTGAGGGATTCAGGACCATGACCGGGAGTGGCCTTGGATCACGCGTAAGTTGCAGCTTTACCTGTTCCAGGTGATTTTTGTAAATATGTGCATCGCCCAGGGTGTGCACAAACTCCCCTGCTTTGAGTCCGGTTACCTGGGCCATCATCATCAGCAGCAGGGAATAGGAGGCGATATTGAAAGGAACCCCCAGGAAAATATCGGCACTTCGCTGATAGAGCTGGCATGAGAGTGTTCCCTGGTTTACATAGAACTGAAAGAGCACATGGCATGGGGGAAGGGCCATTTTGCTCAGTTCGCTGACATTCCAGGCACTGACAATATGCCGCCTTGAATCAGGATTTTCCCTGATGCTTTTGATCACCTGGTTGAGCTGGTCGATCTGATGGTCCTCTCCGGCCGGCCACTTCCTCCACTGGTAGCCGTAAATAGGACCAAGCTCCCCGTTGGCATCGGCCCATTCATCCCAGATGCTTACCTTGTTCTGATGCAGGTAATCAATGTTTGTTTCCCCCTTGATGAACCAGAGCAATTCATGGATAATGGACCTCAGGTGCAGTTTCTTTGTGGTCAGCACGGGAAATCCCTTTGTCAGGTTAAACCGCATCTGGTAACCGAATACGGAGATGGTCCCGGTACCCGTGCGGTCACTTTTTTCAGCACCGTTTTCAAGCACATGCGAGAGAAGATCTAGATATTGCTGCATGATTCGGAGAAGATCTTTTTTTGGTCTGTCAAAAATACTTAAAAACAGTTTATAACAAAATAATTACATTTGTCACACTGGCATATCCAGTCCCCCGTATCCGAAGCATGAATTCCTTCTGCAGATATCTCCTGATCATTATCGGAGTTGCACTCCTCGGCTATCTATTATGGTATTTCTCAAATGTACTGGCGTATATCCTGGTGGCAGCCGTCCTGTCACTGATCGGAAGACCGCTGGTCGGCCTGCTGGGGAAGGTCAGGCTGGGCAGTTTCCGCCTGCCTGACGGACTCAGTGCCATGCTCGTGCTGATTTTTATCTGGCTTGTCATTTTTGGTTTCTTTCGCGTGTTCGTGCCGCTGATTGCCAACGAAGCCAATGAACTTTCAAAGATAGATTCACAATTGCTTCTGCAAAAACTGGAAAAACCCATTGACAAGCTCGAAGAATGGTATTATGATTATCATGCGGGACAACAAAATGTACGCAGCCTGGAGGACCTGATCAATGAAAGGATAAAATCGGTCCTCAACATCTCAATGATCACCAATTTTTTCAGTTCGGTTGTTGGCCTGCTGGGGAATGTTTTCATCGCCATTTTTTCCATTTCTTTCATTACCTTCTTCTTTTTGAAGGAGAAATCCATCATGACCGATTTTATCGTACTGCTCATTCCCCAAAAACATGAACAGGCCATCCGCAACGCAATGACTTCCACGAGGCTTTTACTGATGCGTTATTTCGCGGGACTCCTGGCACAGGCCATGGGCATCCTCCTGCTGGCCACCATTGGTATGCTTATCGTTGGCATCGATTTCTCCCTGGCCCTGACCATAGGGCTGGTAATGGCCGTCATCAATGTCATCCCATACCTGGGACCCTACCTCGGGGGGGCCATAGGGATCCTGCTGGGGGTCTCCAATAACCTGGATCTGAATTTCTCCGCGGAATTACTCCCCATGGTTCTGTCCATGCTGTCTGTCGTAGTGGTGGTTCAGCTCGTGGATAATTTCCTTTTCCAGCCGCTGATCTTCGGGACAAGTGTGAGGGCCCATCCCCTGGAAATATTCCTTGTGATCATCATTGCCGGGACCCTGGCCGGGATCCCGGGTATGATCCTCGGGATTCCGACCTATACCGTCATCAGGGTATTTGCCAAGGAATTCCTGAGCCGGGTCCGGGTTGTTAAAAAGTTAACCCGAAATATATAGGGGCCTCCTGCCAATTTTAATATATTTGAGCCAATAAGCTGCAGATGAAGTTTTTGAGGTATACCGTCCTGCTGTTATGTCTGGCCATTGGCATTCCTGGCCTGGCCCAGGTTACCTTCATCGCAGATACCACCACAGGTTGCCCTTCCCTTGAAGTTACTTTTTCCTATATCAATGCATCCGTTATTGATACGGTAACAACGGTGGAATGGGACTTTGGGAACGGGCAGACAGCTACAGGGAAGGAACCCCAAACGGTTACCTACGACAGCCAGGGGAGTTATACGGTAAGCATAACCATCAACAACAATACGACCATCACGAGGCAGGATTATATCAAGGTCTATCCATACCCGGATGCTACATTTTTCTGGTCAGATTCGGTCGAGCTTGGATCCTACACCGTCGTGTTCGCTAATGTGGTACAGGAGCCGGATACAATCCCCTATCAATATCAGTGGTTCCTGGAGGATGGGGGAACAGGCGACACCAGGGTGATCATCCATAGCTTTGCCGAACAGGGTCAATACCGGGCGGCCCTTATCGTTTCGAACCTGGCAGGTTGTGCAGACAGTTCCATGAGATTGGTCGAGGTCATCGACGTGCTGGACTGTCCCAATGTATTTTCTCCGAATAATGATGGAATCAACGACTATTTTATCATCAATTCGAACGGAGTTACTATATATAATCTGCAAATATTCAGCAGGACGGGAGTAAGGGTATTCCAGGCTGAAGCACCGACGATCATGTGGGATGGAAGAAACCAGTCCGGGCAGGAATTGTTGCCCGGCACCTACTATTATGTCATTAAACCGGTCCAGGGAATAAGCCGGTTTAGGAAGACCGGTTTTGTGGAATTATACCGGTAAGTTATTTAGAACTTATTTAGAAAATCCCATACCCATTATTTTTTTATATTTGATAACCTCATCGGAATGTTAATTCCGTGTGACACAACAGACCTGTCAAATGAATCAATTACCACGATCAACCAACATCATTTGCATATCCCTTGGTTTTGTCCTTCTCTGCTCACTTGTGGCCTCAGCATCTGCTGAACCCGATGAACACGGCTCCTCCCGCGATGGCCTTGCCTTTACACATGATCAGCTGAAAAGGGGAGAACGCCTGTTCTATGGACTGATCCCCCTGGGGGAAGGAGCAAGGGACTGTGCTTCCTGCCACAATACCCATGAACTGGATACCCTGAACTGGAATCCTTCGGCTTACGACATCGCCGTTACCAGCCACGAAAAATCCCTGGAGGAATTTACCGCTGTACTGCTCTCACCATCAGGCCAGATGATGTCGCAGGTGCATCAGCATTACGATCTGTCTGAAGATGACCTGGCACTGATCAAGGCCTACCTGGAAGAAGTAAAGCAGGAAGGCCTGACAGCCAGCAAACCGGCACTTACCAAAAAGTTCCTGTTCATCCTGGCAATCGCATTGATCCTGGCAGCGATAACTGACCTTGCGGTCACCCGACGGCTCCGGTTTAAGTTTGTCCATGCGGTACTGATCCTTGCGGGACTGTTTTATATTGTTGATACCACCGTGCGGGAGGCCATCGCCATTGGACGTTCACCGGGATATGCCCCCGACCAGCCCATCAAGTTTTCACATCAGATCCATGCCGGTCAGAATAAAATTGATTGTTTGTATTGCCACAATACGGCCGGGCACAGTAAATCGGCCGGTATCCCTGCTGCGGCCGTATGCCTGAATTGCCACCAGCTGGTTGTCAAAGAGGGTACCCGTTCGGGCAGTTTCGAGATCAACAAGATCATCCGTGCGGTAGAAAACAATGAACCCATTGTATGGAACAGGGTATACAACCTTCCGGATCATGTATTCTTCAGCCATGCCCAACATGTGAAGGTAGGCCAGCTGGAATGTGCTGAATGCCACGGGGCAGTTGAAGAAATGCATATCATCCGGCAATTCAATGACCTTTCCATGGGATGGTGTGTGAATTGCCACCGGGATACAGAGGTACAGTTCATCGATAATGCATTTTATGAAAAATATGAGAAACTGCACCGGGAGTTGAGTGAAGGCAAACGGGACAGGGTAAGTGTTGAGGATATCGGAGGGATAGAATGTATGAAATGTCACTATTAAAATTTTAATGCCTGTGAAAAAATATTGGCAAAGTCTGGAAGGGATAGAGGACAGTAGTAGAACGAATCAGCAAGATCCGGAAGACAGTCACAGAAATGCAGTGCTTGGTCTGCTGGACAGCCATACCGTCGACCAGCCTGCTTCGAGGAGGAACTTTCTCAAACTCTGGGGCTTCAGCATCGGGGCAGCTGCCCTTGCCGCCAGTTGTGAAAGGCCTGTGCAGAAAGCCATTCCGTTTCTTTTCCGTCCCGAGGAGGTTACTCCGGGGATGGCAAAATATTTTGCGTCAACTTTTTTTGATGGTGAACAGTATGCAAGCATATTGGTGAAGACCAGGGATGGGAGGCCCATTAAACTGGAACCCAACGACCGCTCCGGGTTTGGCGCCGCGGGTACCACTGCAAGGGTGCAGGCATCCATACTCGGACTTTATGACGATTCACGATACAAGCATCCAACCAGGAACAAGGAAAAAATAAGCTGGGAAGAAGCGGATAAACAGATCCCTGAACAGCTGGATTCGATACATGCGCAGGGAGGCAGGATCGTCCTGCTGAGCGGCACTGTCATCAGTCCATCTACCAGGGCTGTACTGGATGAATTCCGGAAAAAATATCCCGGGACCGAATGGATCACTTATGATGCATCTTCACAATCGGGGATGTTGAAAGCGAACAAGGCAACATTCGGAAAAGAGGGGATACCGGTTTATCATTTCGATAAGGCTGGTGTGATCGTAAGTTTCGGGGCTGATTTTCTCGGCACCTGGTTGTCCCCGGCTGAATATACCGCCCAATATGCAACCAGGCGGGATCCACGGCAGAAAGATCCCGGCATGTCCCGGCATTACCAGTTCGAAACAGGGATGTCGGTTACTGGCAGTAACGCGGATATCAGGACAAGGATCAAACCATCCCAGGAACGCATCATCCTGGCAGCCCTTTACAATACCCTTGCGAGCAGGCTGGATGCACCCACCTACCTGGCACCGAAATCACCAATATCCCTGGAGGAATTAACTGAAGAACTGCTGGATAACAGGGGGAAATCCCTGGTTGTATCCGGAACCAACGATGGAGCCTGTCAGCAATTGGTGAATGAGATCAACCACCTGCTCGGTAATTACGGGCAAACCATTGACTTCAGCCGTCAGCTGAATATAAGGTCATGCCTTGATGATCAGATGATCCGCCTGGTTGATCAGATGCAGAATGGAGCCGTGGATGCCCTGCTCTGTTACAATGTAAATCCGGCATATGACTATCCCAATGCAGATGCTTTTAAAAAGGGACTCACCCGTGTGGGATTGACTGTATCGTTTGCATGTCACCCGGATGAAACGGCCGGCCTGGTACAATATGTCTGTCCGGACAGCCATTACCTTGAATCCTGGAATGATGCAGAACCCGGGACGGGATATTACAGCCTCGGTCAACCGGTTATTCCCACCCTTTTCGGAACCCGCCAGGTACAGGATACCCTGCTGGCATGGAGCGGTAGATCAGGGGACTTCCATACATTCATGCAGGATCAATGGCGGTCGAAACTGTTTGGATTGCAAAATGAATTTGACACTTTTGATGATTTCTGGAATCATTCCCTGCAGGACGGGGTCTTTGAGATCCCCGCAGATACTGGAAGACAACCGGAACCCAATCATGATGGACTGAGAGCGATCATGGAGGCTACCGGCATAAGCGGCAGTACTGATGACATTGAATTACAGGTATATGAGAGTATTGGACTGGGAACAGGGAAACAGGCAAACAATCCCTGGCTGATGGAACTTCCTGATCCCGTGACTAAACTGACCTGGGATAATGTGGCTGCCATTTCTCCGTCACTGGGAAAGAAACTGGGACTGGCCACCGGGGATGTTGTCAGGATAGCCGGCAGGATTGAGCTGCCGGTGCTGCTTCAACCCGGACAGGCAGACAATACGGTATCCGTGGCCGCCGGATTCGGGCGGACCGTTTCCGGCAAGGTGGCAGCCGGAGTGGGATCACACGCCTACCCGCTCCTCAGGGGAGAGCCAAAGACCTATGTCAAGCCTGTCACCATTGAAAAAACGGGGATGAGCCATAACCTGGCACTTACCCAGGAACATCATAACATGGAGGGGAGGGCCATCGTCCGGGAGACCAGCCTCGAAGAATATCATGAAAATCCTCATTCGGGGAATGAATTGCATGAGCATGTGGAAGCACATCATACCACCCTCTATGAGCAGCCTGAATTTGACGGGCATCACTGGGGACTCGCCGTTGACCTGAACAGATGCATCGGATGCAGCGCCTGTGCCATTGCCTGCCAGACAGAGAATAATGTGGCCGTCGTTGGCAAGGAAGAGGTGCGGCGCCGGAGGATCATGCACTGGATCCGGATTGACCGCTATTACTCCGGATCGCCGGATGATCCCAGGGTTTACCACCAGCCGGTAATGTGCCAGCATTGTGACAATGCCCCGTGTGAAAATGTATGCCCGGTCTCAGCCACCAACCACAGCAATGAAGGGATCAACCAGATGTCATACAACCGTTGTATCGGGACCAAATACTGCATCAACAACTGTCCTTACCGGGTGAGAAGGTTCAACTGGTTCGCCTATGTGAATAACCAGGAATTTGACTTCCACCAGAATTCCAGGCTTGGAAAGATGGTGCTGAACCCTGATGTGGTGGTCAGGGAGAGAGGTGTGGTGGAGAAATGTTCTTTCTGTGTCCAGCGGATCCAGGAGAAAAAACTGCAGGCCAAAGTGGAGGAAAGATCCCTGCAGGATGGCGAAATAAAGACAGCATGCCAGCAGGCCTGTCCCGCCGATGCCCTGGTCTTCGGTGACCTGAACGATCCTGAAAGCAGGGTTTCCAAACTGTTCAAGGATGAGCGGAATTATCACCTGCTGGAAGAATTGCACGTGCTGCCTTCGGTAGGCTACCTGACCAAAGTAAGAAACATTAAAGCATAATTTCATGTACAACAGAGCCATACGAGGGTCCCTGATCATTGGAGATAAATCATACAGCCAGATCTCTGCTGACATCCTTGCTCCCACTGAAACAAAACCCGGCAAGTGGTGGTTTGCCATGATGACACTGGCCACACTGGCCAGTATCTGGGGGGTCTACTCAATCTATATTACCGTAGCCAAGGGGATCGGTACCTGGGGCGTTAACAATACCGTCGGATGGGGATGGGCCATTATCAATTTTGTCTGGTGGATCGGTATCGGGCATGCGGGGACTGCCTTCTCGATATTCCTGCTGATCCTGCGGCAGAAATGGCGGACCTCTATCAACCGGGCTGCAGAAGCCATGACCGTCTTCGCCGTTGGTTGTGCCGCCATCTTCCCTGCCCTGCATATGGGGCGCATCTGGCTGGCCTTTTTCATCATTCCCTACCCGAATACCCGCGGTCCCCTCTGGGTCAATTTCAACAGTCCCCTGTTCTGGGATTTCATCGCCATCTCGGCTTACCTGCTGATCTCTTTTTCTTTCTGGTACCTGGGGATGCTGCCCGATTTTGCCACCATACGAGACCGGACCACATCTAAAATCAGGAAAGCACTCTACGGGTTTTTCAGCATTGGCTGGGTCGGGTCTTCCCGGCAGTGGCTGCGGTTCGATTCCCTGGCATTCATCCTGGGTGGCATTGCTGCCGTACTTGTGGTATCCGTCCACTCTATTGTATCCACGGACTTTGCAGTATCGGTTGAGCCCGGATGGCATACCACCATATTCCCACCCTACTTTGTAGTGGGCGCCATATTTTCAGGATTCGCCATGGTGATGACCCTGATGATCATCATCCGGAAACTTTACAGGCTCGGAGATTATGTGACTGACGGACACCTGGATGCGATTGCCCGGATCCTCATATTTATCAGCCTGATCATGGGAACGGCCTATCTTACGGAGATATTCGTAGCTTGGTATTCCGGAAGCGAGTATGAAATGTTTACCTTTTTCAGGAACAGGATTACCGGGGAATATGCCCTTCAGTTCTGGGGCATGATCATCTGCAATGCCTTGATACCTCAATTGTTCTGGTTTAAAAAGATCCGCTCCAGCCTGTTGATGATGTTTGTCATATCCCTGTTTATCAACCTGGGCATGTGGTTTGAAAGGTTCAATATCGTCATCACATCCCTGAGCAAAGATTATCTGCCTTCGGCCTGGGCCTCTTACACCCCCACCTGGGTGGAGGTCGGTACCTATGTGGGGACCATCGGGATCTTTTTGGCCGGTGTGCTTATGTTTTTCCGCTATATACCAATGATCGCCGTAAGTGAAGTAAAGGCGGTCAGGGATATAGGTACACGGAAATACGATTAAATTCTACCATGAAACTGAAAACATAATAATATGAGCAGCAGTCATTTAATCGGTGTTTTTGATGATGAATCACAACTGGTAAAAGCAGTGGAAGAGATCAGGGGAAAGGATCTGCCCATTGAGGAAGTGTATACGCCTTATCCGATCCATGAAGTCATCCATGCCATGGGCACCAAATCCAAACTCCAGATCTTTGCTTATTTCTACGGATTGTTCGGGGCTGTCGCAGTACTGGCATTCCTTTACTGGACTTCTGTCATCTCTTGGCCGATCAATTATGGAGGGAAGCCTTTCAACTCATTTCCTTCATTTATCATCATCACCATTGTACTGACCATTTTTATTGTGACCATTGCCAGCCTGGCCACTTTCTCGGGACGGGCAAAACTATGGCCTGGCAAACAGCACAAGGCATATGACCTTCGGGCCACCGATGACAAATTTGTCATTGTGGTCAGCATGGATGAAACAGGTCCTGGTGAGTTGGGAACCATCGAGGGGATTATGAAAGCACACGGGGCGGTTGAAATAAGGGAGGAGGAAACATGAAAATGTCTGTATTCAGAACCATTATGGCCCTGCTGCTGGTCGTTGCAGCCGCATCCTGTGACAGGGACAGGAAACATCCCGGCTGGGATTATTTCCCCGATATGGCCTATTCCAATGCCTACGAAACCTGGTCCCCCAACGAAATTTTTACAGACGGCAAGACCAATCAGTCCCCCGTCGAAGGAACCGTCTCCCGCGACGCCCTTCCTTTTTCATACGGGACATCCCCCGGGGAAAGGACCAGGGCCGGACGGGAGCTTTCCAATCCACTGGAGGCTACAGATGATAACCTGGGTCGCGGCAGCGAAGTCTACAAGGCATTCTGTACGGGCTGTCATGGGGAAAAGGGTGACGGGCAGGGACATCTTGTGACTTCAGGCGTCTATAAATATCCGGTCCGGACCCTGGTATCGGATGAAATGAAAAACAGGCCGGATGGAGAAATATTCCATTCGATCACCCTTGGATTCGGGGTAATGGGTGCACATGGATTCATGATCCGTCCCGAAGACCGCTGGAAAGCCATATTGTATATCCGTAAAGAACTACAGAAATGAAAGATCAAATACATCTTTCGCGCACATTCAAGCTTGGTACAGGCATCTTGATCGGAACAGGCCTGGTTGCCTTTATTGGCGGTTTCATCACAGACCCGGACCGAACCTGGGCCAATTACCTGCTGAATAATTATTATTTCCTCATGCTTGCCCTGGGTGCAGCCTTCTTCATCGCCCTCCAGCATATTTCCCAGGCAGGCTGGTCCGCTGCCTTCAAACGGGTGGGTGAAGCCATGGCCGGATATATCCCGGTGGCAGCCATTTTCTTCCTGCTGCTCATATTCGGGATGCACAGCCTGTATGAGTGGTCCCATCCGGAGGCAGTGGCACATGATGAACTCATTGCCCATAAATCACCCTATCTGAATGTTCCCTTTTTTTACATCAGGATGATCCTGTTCTTTGCATTGTGGACAGGGATGATCTGGCTGATCAGGAAAGGATCTTTGAGGGAGGACCGGGAAGGTGGGCTTCAGTGGTTCCATAAAAGTGAACAATATTCAAAGATCCTGATCTTTATTATGGCTGTGACAGTGTCACTGTCGGCGGTGGACTGGATCAAATCCATCGATGTGCACTGGTTCAGCACATTGTTTGCCCTGAAGAATTTCGTGGCATCATTTTACCACGGGGTCACCATCCTGGTACTGATTGTCTTTTTGTTGCATCGCAGGGGATATTTCGAATTCCTGAACGGATACCACCTGCATGATTTTGCCAGGTATATTTTCATGCTGGCCATCGTATGGGGCTATTTCTGGTTTGCCCAGTTCATGCTGATCTGGTACGGGAATATCCCGGAGGAAACAGTATATTATGTAAAACGCTGGGGAACCGGGTGGCAGACCCTTTTCTTTGCAGAGATCGCGATCAACTGGTTCATCCCCTTTGCCGTACTGCTTCCTACCAGGACCAGCAGAAGCAAACCGGTTATTTTTGCCGTGGTGATCATCCTGATCATTGGCCACTATATTGACCTTTACATGCAAATCATGCCCGGAACTACCGGCCGGCTGCTGTTTGGGTTCATTGAGATCGGCACCTTCCTGGGTTATGCCGGTATTTTTACGCTGACCACAGGCTACTGGCTGTCCAGGGCACCATTGCTCCCCAAAAACCACCCGTATCTTGGAGAGAGCCTGGAACACCATTTTTAGGAAGATCTACCGGATTATAAGAGTACTTAGCCTGGATATCCTGGCGGGTGTATATTGCGGCTATACCTTCGCCAGGCTTATCCTGGAAAGCGATTGCCCCCCTGTCACCCCGGCCATCCTTTGTCTGAGCGTCTGGCTGATCTATACAATGGATCACCTGCTGGATGCCAGGAGTCTGAAGGAAAATGCCCATAAGCAGGCTTACCGGTGGCACTGGGAGAACCGGAAGATCATATGGCCCGTATGGCTGTCTGCCGGTCTTGCCACCATCGGACTCAGCCTGGTCTTCCTGCCTGCCAGGATCCTGATTTTTGGTGCCATCACCGTGAGCCTTGTGATCATGTACACCTTGGTTCACCAGGGAATGATTGGATCCTGTAAGAGGTACCTTTTTAAGGAAGGCTGGATCAGTATCCTATACACGGCCGGTGTATGGGGGGTGCCCCTCCTTTACCATGGGGCAGTTCCTGGTATCCCAGTAATTTTGGCCATCATCATTTACCTGCTGCTTGTGCTGATCAATGTCTTGATCTATTCATACCATGATTATCACCGGGATTGCCAGGAATCACAGCAGACGCTGGCCACAGTAGCTGGAAGGAAAACTGCCTCTCATGTGCTCAGGCTGCTCATTTTAAGCGTTTTTACGCTGATCCTTGTGGGCTTTTTCATCTCAGATGATACACCATCGGGATATATTTACATCATACTGATATGCATGGCTGCCATCCTGGGACTGATCCTCGCCTTTCCCCGGGTTTTCAGCCAACATGAAAGGTATGGCATCCTGGCCGACGGGGTATTCCTCCTGCCGGGACTGCTGGTATGGATGTGGTGATCAGAGGAACTTCCTGGAAAGGTAGCCGAATGCCCAGGTGGTGAAAAATGAGAAGGAACCATAAACCACAGAAACAAGGGCAATGGTGTAATTATCAAGCAGCCTTGTGGCCACAAAAATGGCCAGGGTAGAATTCTGCAACCCGACTTCAACGGC
>LJUP01000386.1 GCA_001303955.1 Bacteroides sp. SM23_62
ACACCCGTACGAAGCAACAAAGAATGGCCGGACTGGCCATACAGTGATCAGCAGATCATTGATTCCGTTGTAAAGACCACCAAAAGCGGCATCTGGTGCAGGATCCAATCCACAACCGGTACCGTTCCCACATTTGAAAAAAAGTGGGCAGAGATGTACGGTGTGAAGCATTGTGTGGCCACCGGATCCGGTACACAGGCCCTCCATACGGCTGTCGAAGCACTGGGACTGGGTCCGGGGGATGAGGTGATCACATCCCCCTATACCGACCCGGGCACGATCGCCTCCATTCTTGCCGCCAGGGCCCTTCCTGTGCTGGCCGATATTGACCGTTATTCATTCCAGATGGACCCGGATGATACAGAGCGCAGGATCAATCAAAATACCAAGGCCATCATGCCTGTTCATATAGCGGGAGTAGCCTCCCACATGGAAAGGTTTATGGAAATGGCGGAAAAATACAAGCTCTTCATCATTGAAGATGCCTGCCAGGCACATTTTTCAAAATACCAGGGCAAATTGCTCGGGACCATCGGCACCATTGGTTGTTTCAGCCACCAGTCATCTAAAGTACTCCCTTGTGGAGAAGGAGGCAACATCATTGGCAATGATGACGAGCTGATGGACAGGTGCTTCACAGTACAGAACCATGGTACTTCCAGGCGCGGGCGCACCGAGACCATCGGTCCGAAATACCGCATGAATGAATTTGAGGCTGCTGTGTTATTGGGACAATTATCTACTGTCATGGAACGCCATGCCATAAGGAACAGGAACGCAGCATACCTGACTTCCAGGATTAAGGACATACCAGGGATCCAGGCCCAGAAGCTCTATGAAGGTACGGAAGATAGTTCTTACTATCTGTATATGATGAATTATAATAAGAAGTTTTATAACGATGTCGATCGTAGTAAATTTCTCAAGGCAATGGCAGCAGAGGGAATTGCCCTGAGTCCCTATCTTAAAAATGGTTTACACCGGGAACCCTGGGTGGACAACATCATCAACAGGAGGGTATATAAACAAATGTACACACCCCAGCGACTTCAGCAATTCAAGGATGAAATGGTATGTCCAAATTGTGATATCCTGTGCGAGGAAGAAATGGTAATGATATGGGCTTCGGGGCCCCTGCTGGGTGCACAGGAAGATATGGACGACATCATCAATGCCCTTATCAAAGTTTATGAAAACAGGGACCAGCTGGATAAAGTCTAAACAGATGAGAAGATCAAAGCAGTTTTTATTGGCATTGCCTGTATCATTATTGCTTATATCAGGCCTTTTTATTTTAACAAACACCGGGTGCAGTAACACTTCCAATAAACTTAAGGTGGGGATTTTTATTACGGATGTCACCCCGCCGATCGGGAGTCCCGTTGCCTATGCAGATGCCCGATCCATTGTTGATTCCCTGCGAGCCAAAGGGATTGTCATCCTGTCGGATGAAGAACCGGTGGTGCTGTGTTCAGTGGACTGGATCGGCATTGGTAATGAGGGTCAGGATGCATGGCGGGAGAGCCTGGCAAAAGCGGCCGGCACCAGTACTGACCGGGTAGTTGTCCATACCGTCCATCAGCACGATGGGGTTAGCTGCGACTTCACGGTTGAAAGCATTTTAGATGAATATGGACTGGGAGGATGGAAATCCGACACAACATTTCTTCGCAGTGCCATCCAGTCGGTAGCCGCTGCTGTTGAGCAGGCCAAACAGAATGCCCTTCCTGTTACCCACCTTGGATTTGGACAGGCCATGGTGGAAAAGGTTGCCTCGAACCGCCGGATCATCGGCGAAGACGGGCTGGTTAAAATAACCCGGTGGAGCAGGACAACAGATTCGGCGGCCATTGCCGCACCTGAGGGACTGATAGACCCGTGGCTGAAGTGTATCAGTTTCTGGAATGAGGACCAGGCCATTGCCGTGCTGAATTATTATGCCACGCATCCGATGAGCCACTACGGGCAGGGTGACGTGAGTTCTGATTTTCCGGGTATCGCACGTGACAGGAGGGAAAAGAAGCTGGGTATTCCCCATATATATTTCTCGGGTGCCGGAGGTAATATCACCGCAGGAAAGTACAATGACGGTTCACCGGAGAACCGGCATGTGCTGGCAGCCCGGCTCGAAAAAGCGATGAGAGAGGCATGGGAGAAGACAGAAAAAACACCCATTACGGTTTCAGATTTTGACTGGTATAAAAGTGAGGTTATGCTTCCACTGTCGGAGCACCTTGTCGAAGAGGAACTGGTAGCCCGGCTTTCAGATCCGAAATCGGACTCGACGAGCAAGCTTGTCGCAGCCGACCATCTTGCCTGGCTCCGCCGGACCCAGGAAGGACACAAGGTAAACGTCTCTTCAGCCAGGTTCGGTAACGTGTGGTTGCTGAGCTTACCGGGAGAAACGTTCATTGAATACCAGCTGGCTGCCCAGGAAATAAGACCCGGAGAACATGTCTGTACAGCAGCATACGAAGAATACGGTCCCGGATATGTATGTACCGAGATCGCATACAGCCAGGGTGGGTACGAATCCAGTGAAAGGGCCTCGTGCGTATCCCCCGGGGTAGAAAAGGTGCTGCTGGCAGCGATCACAGATGTGCTGAAATAGGGTTATCATGTCTGGTAAACATGTCAACGTTTTATCGACTCTCCTGTTCAGCATGGTCATTTCTGGTCATATGGCCGCCCAGGAAGACCTGCTCAGCACGAACCGTCCCATCAGAAATTCCCGGGAACTGATCCTTACCGTCGGACAAGATAAAGGAGACCTGCAGGGAATTGATGACAAGATCATCCAGGCGGGAATAGAGTATTTGCACCGCCTGGGAGGGGGTATATTGCAAATTTTGCCGGGAACCTACGAGATGAATAATGCCCTTTTTCTGCACCCGAACATAACCCTTCGGGGATCCGGTGAAGAAACAGTACTGCGCAAAACGGACGGTGTAGTAACCTCCATCACGCGGGATATGGACTGGTATGAATATGCAGTACGGGTTGGAGATGTAACAGGATTCACCAAAGGGGGAGGCATCATGCTGAGATCCAGGGTTGACTCATCCGACTGGGCCTTCCATGTTTTCAGGGGTACGATAAAACGGATTGAGGGAGATGTCCTGTTCCTCGATAACATGCCTTACGAAAATTTCTGGGTGGAAAAAGATGTTTCCGCCGCCACTATCTTCCCCATTATCACAGCTGATGAACATACCGATGATGTGATCATTGAAGACATCGTACTGGATGGCAACAAGGTCCATAATGAACTCATCAACGGCAATTATGCCGGGGCGGTTTTTATCCAGAACTGTGACAACTGGAAGTTTCATAATGTAACTGCCCGGAATTACAATGGCGACGGCTATAGCTTCCAGGTATGCGATGACGTACATTTTGAAAATTGTATATCACTCAATAATAGTGGACTCGGTTTTCATCCGGGCAGCGGCTCCCAGCGCCCGGTCTTTAAGAACTGCACATCCACCGGCAACGACCTGGGGATCTTCTTCTGCTGGGGAGTCAGTGATGGTCTTGCGGAGAACTGCATTTTATCAGGCAATCAGAGATACGGGATCAGCATCGGCCACCGCGATACCGATAACCTGATTACCGGATGTAAGATCGAAAACAATGGCGAAGCAGGGATATACTTCAGGGAACCCGGCGGGATCGAAAAATTCCGCGCAGGTAACCGCAACACCATTGTAGATTGTGACATCCACAACAATGGGAAACCTGGCAGTGGAACCGGCATCGATATAGGATGGGAAATAGCCGATATCTCCATCAAGGGAAACCGGATCGGAAACACCGATGGAAAAGACCGGCAACAAACCGGGATACGCATCAGTGAAGATGCAAAACGCATTACGCTGGATGAAAACACATTTACCAACAGTCCGGTAGAAATTGAAGATCAGCGCTCCCAAAGAAAAGTACCTTAAAATGGTTAATAATCCTTAGATATGCCTGAGAAGATGAATCGAAGAAAGTTTTTCCGGAACACTGCCCTTTCCACAGCCGGGATCCTGATGGGCAGCAAACTGGCAGATCTGCCGGCCCGGCAAGCACCTGCACCCGCATCTCATGATCTCATGAAGGAAGTCATGAAATACCGGAAGATCGATGCGCATGAACATGTGTGGGAAGATGGTAGCAATGTCGATGCACAGATAGATTTTGCCGACAGGCTGGGCATAGAAAAGCTGGCCATTTCAAGGCCGCTCACGCAGAGCACTCCAAAAGATGCTACCCCGGAAGCATTTAGAGAAGCCAATGACACGATATTGAATGCCATGAAAAGGCACCCTGACAGGTATATCGGGATGATGTATGTGAATCCGCTTTATGTAAGGGAATCACTGGAAGAGATCAACAGATGCATTGACCTGGGGATGGTAGGATTAAAGGTCTACTACCAGGTGAAGATCAACTCCCCCCTGTTCTATCCCATCATTGAGAAGTTCATCGACCTGAAGATGATCATCCTTATGCATGCCCATTGCGGGCTGGGGGTCGGAGGGCAACGGATGAAATATGGCAATATCCAGCCCAATGCTTCCATACCGGAAGATTTTGTGGAAGCCGCACAGCGATATCCCGAGGCGATGTTCCAGTATGCCCATACCGGAGGCGGCGGGGACTGGGAATATGCCTGCAAGACCATGAAAGACTACCCGAATATTTATGTCGACACATCCGGCAGCAATAATGCGGGCAACATGATTGATTATGTGCTTAAATACCTGGGGGAGGACAGGATGCTATTCGGCACTGACAGTTCCTATTACCAGGGTGTCGGCACCATTCTCGCCTCAAATATGAATGAGGCACAAAAGAGAAAGATCTTTTTCGAAAATTATAATAACATCTTGAGAAAATCCGGGAACCATGTTGATTGACATAAATGCCAATATCGGCCACTGGCCTTTCCGGCAGACCGTTTACAATACCTGTGAGGCCCTGCTGGAAAGGATGGATCAATCCGGTACAGATATTTCCGTGGTGAGCAACATGAACGGCATATTTTATAAGGATACCCAGGCATCCAATGAGGAACTGCATTCCGAGATAAACTCCGATCATCGATTTCGTGACCGCTTCCTGCCTTTTGCCATTATCAATCCGATATATGGCGGCTGGAAACGGGACCTGGATATATGTTCTGCCGACTTGGGGATGATGGGGATCCGCCT
>LJUP01000387.1 GCA_001303955.1 Bacteroides sp. SM23_62
ATGGTTGAGGTCGTTGTAACTGCTACAGATGACAGCCTTGCAAGTGTTGCAGATACATTCAATATCGAGGTTAAATCCTATGTAGGCATTGTCAATCCATTGGCCGGCCTGGAGATCAACCTGTATCCGAATCCCAACAATGGCAGGTTTATCATTGAAAGCGAGAGGTTTGAGCTGAAGGATGTTGTGCTGGAGATCTTTAATGAGAAGGGACAGTTGATATGGAACAGGGAAATTAAGGATGAGATAGGAACACTGCGTGAATCCGTTGAGCTGAATAATGCAGCGGATGGCCTGTATCTCCTGAGGGTGAGAAACAAATCAGGTATCGTCAACAAGCGGTTCGTAATATCCTATTAGATATAAGGGCAGCTTGTTAAATCAAAATGATCTGGGATTTAACATGAATGCCCGGTAAAGATAAATACTGATATGCTGACAGATAAGCAGACTTGTTAGCATATCAGTATTTTTTATTGCTATATTTGGCTAACCTGCCTGTAGTGATTTTTACATTTAAATCTTATGATCGGGTTCATTATTATTGGAAAAAACGAAGGGCCCAAATTAATCAAGTGCATCAATAGTATTAAAAGGACTATTGATCATAATGGTATTGGAGAATACGAAATCATATATGTTGATTCAAATTCTACCGATAATAGTATTGAGCTGGTAAATGAGATAGAAGGAAATATAAAAATATTCAAAGTTACAGGTAATGCGAGGCCTGCTGTTGGGAGAAACGTCGGGGCTGCAGAGTCAAAAGCTGATCATTACTGTTTTATTGATGGTGACATGGAACTTGTTCCGGACTTTCTTCCCAATGTCATGGATGATTCTGGGAATTTGAAATATCCCTTTGTTTCAGGACAGTTTGAAAATTTCTATTATGATGAAAACGATCACCGGATAGGTTCAGAATTATATATTAAAAATGTAATGAACAAAGATCAATACCAGTCCACAACCGGTGGATTGTTCATCATTGAAAAAGGTCTATGGGATAAAGTCGGGGGCATGGATACCAGATTTAAAACAGGAGAGGATCTGGACCTGGGACTGAGGCTCGCAAAAAAAGGTCATTTACTGCTCAGGAAAAAAGAACTTTTTGCCATCCATCATACCCGGCATTACAAATCAAAGACCAGGATATGGAAAGATCTTTTTGCAGGTAAAACATTATATGCCAGGGGCGTTTTATATAGGAAACACATATTATCGTTAAACAGGCATATAGTCAAGCGGATCATGAAAAGTGATCCCACCTGCCTGCTGCTGGTTTTGAGTGGTTTATTGACGATCATTACGAAAGAGTTTTATTTGCTCATTATTTATCTTCTGGGCATCATCATTGGCATTCTGTTACTGCGCCAAAAAGTTTCATTCTCTGAGGTGCTGTCCAGAATATTGTATCAATTTGTAAGAGACGTTTTAACCATCTTTTCATTCTTGTTTTTTTATCCCAGGAAGGCTGAATTGCAGTATGAAAAAATAAAGTAACGGAATCTAATATTATGCCTGGAGAATTAACACCAGCGGTGGTACTGGATTTAGGTTTTGGTGGTTACGGTATTGTAAGGTCTTTGGTCAAGTATGGGATTCCGGTTATTGGATTTTGCAATCAAAGGAAACTGCCGGAATACAGGACAAAACTATGTGATCAAAAAGTTTACTTCAATGGAAAATCCGATCTCAGAGATAAACTTATGCAGACCGTATCAGGACTCGGTTGTAAGCCCGTGCTTTTTATTACTACAGATTCTCACGTGAATTTTGTTATTGAGAACAGGCAGTTTATTGATGACAATTTCTTAATTCACTTACCTACTAATGCTGTTCTTAAGTTACTGCTGGACAAGACGGAATTCACAACGTACGCCAGAGATAATAATATACTAATCCCCCAGACGCATAACCTGTTTAACCCGGAAGATCTGGAAAATATCGCTGAATCCCTGAGTTTCCCTGTTATAATGAAACCCTTTAACAGGACTGATAACTGGAGGAAGGCAAATTTGTCAAAAGCTTATTATTTAGATACTTTCGAAGAGTTGATAAAACTTTACAGGGAGATCAATCCCATTGAATCCAGGCTGATGGTGCAGGAATGGATCCCGGGAGGGGATTCAAACGTGTATTATTGCCTGGTATATTTTAACGATCAGAGCGAATGCCTCGCAAGCTTTACAGGATATAAGATACGGCAGTGGCCGGTGGGGACGGGTACGGGCTGCAGTACCACAGCGGTTGATAATCCATATGTGTTTGAAAGAACCATAGAAATACTCCAGCAATCAAATTATTGTGGATTCGGATCAGTCGAGTTTAAGCTTCATGATTCAAACGGGAAGTATTACCTGATAGAACCCACTGTAGGAAGAGTTGAACAGATCGGGTACGTAGCTACCGTTAACGGGGTGAATCTTCCACTGCGTTGCTATAATTCATTAACCCTGTCTGAAATTGAAGAATCACTTCCTCCTGTAAAAAAGGTTATTTATATTGAGGAACCAACTGAAATCGCCAGTGCATTTGTACATCTCAGAAGGAGAATGATTACAATCAGGGAATATTTCAGCAGTTTAAAGGGACCAAAGGCTTATCGATATTATAATAAAAGCGATCTCAGGGTGTTTCGGGGCTTATTCATGAAGGCTGTAATGTATATTTTTAAAAGGCAATAACCACTTAAATCAAAGAATCAAATGAAAAAAAACCAGAATATCATTTTAACCATCCTGATTATCTTATTCCCGGCCCTGTTTATTGTGCAAGGCCTGGATCTGACTGACACCGGTTTTCATCTTGCCAATATCTCCAATTTGATGGAGCAAAACACTGGTGGGATTGTCTGGTTCTCATATTTTATTGGATACTTATGGGAACAGGTTTTTGGCCAGCTTGGACTCTTTGGTTTTAAGATCCTGAGTTACCTCTTTTATGAGCTGACAATCTGGACTGTATTCTTTGGTTTCAGGAAAATATTCCCCCGGAAATATCTCCTCTTCTACATTTTCCTGGGAATGCTGATGACCCTGAGCATAAAAACATTTTTCTTCTCCTATGATAATGTTTCCAACCTGTTTCTTGTGCTTGGTGGTACCTTAACCCTGGTAGGTGTTACAACAAACTCCAGAATGAAAATCCTGCTGGCTGGATTCATTTTTGCGCTCTCTGCTTTTTCAAGGTTACCGGATATCATTTCTCTGGCCATCATCGCTTTATTCCCATTTTATGAATTTATCAAAAGATATTGCATCAGGGATGTGTGGAAAAGCCGGATTGTCTGGATACGCTCTTCCGGATTTTTCATCCTGGGTTTCCTGCTGGGTGTTTCCATGGTTCTGGTAATCATTCATATATTCGGAAAACTGGACATGGTACTGGGATCGATCGGAGATACCCTGAATGTTTTTGCAAACAACAGTGGAGATGGGGGGGGGCATACCGCTTCTGGCATGCTTTCAAGTCAACTGGAATCAGGTAAAAGAATGTTTAACAGCGCATTGCTTTTTATTCTCATTTTCCTCCTGTTCTCCTGGCTGGTTCAAAACAAGACAAGGGGAAAACTTGTTCTCTATTATTCTCTGGCTGTTATCGGGACCGCGGTATTTATTTTCATGAGAACCGACCACGACTACTTTGTTAATTATATAAATATTATTACCGGTTCACAGGTGGCTCTGGCCCTGGTTTTCTTTTTCAGCCTCTTTCAGGTCAAAGCCGAATATCGTTTTACACTGCTCTGCGGTATAGCCGTTATGGTCATATCATACATGGGATCTGATACCGGATTAATTAAGTCAGCAACCGGTTGGTTTATAACACTTCCGGCGCTTATCTTGATTTTTGATGAGATCGGCGATCTGAAAATCAGTACAGATTATCGATCCACTCTCCGGGTGATGACAATATCCTCAGGCAACTTGAAGAACTATCTTGTCTTTGTGATCATATTAACTTCACTCATGATCAGGTGGGTTGCCATTTTCGGTGATGAAGGGAGCAGGCATAAAATGGTTCATGCAGTCGATATACCACTGGCCGGGGCCACTTATACCACAAAAGAAAAGGCCCGTCATGTGGAGGTGATTTATAATGACCTGCAAATGCACCTTCAGGAGGATGACTACCTGGTAGGACATGGCGGGGGACCATTATTCATTTATTTCACAAAGGCAAAATTATATCTGGGCAGAACCTGGATATTGTGGTATGAAACTTCCAGTATAGTACCAGATCTGCAGGGAGCCTATGAAAGATATAACAAATTGCCGGTAATCCTTATCGTAAATGAAGAAATCTTCAGGACAGTTCTCAAGGAAGAAAAGGATGAAATGATAAAACAACACGAAGAGATATATAAGTTTATCAACTCATTTGACTATCAACGGGTAGTAAAGGCGGAAAATCATGAGATCTGGATTCCTGTTGACAGGAACTGATCCTGGCATACCACGGATCTCCCGGATGTGTTTATTGATCTCTTTCTTCTGCCAGGAGTACAATGGATGTATAAGGTTCTAATTGCACTGTTCCAACATAAACCTGGTTGTCTAGGTCCCGGTAGGTACCGTCCAGATCCAATGTCTTTATTGATTTGGATGGGTTGATAAAAAATTTCACATATCCTGTGGTATCCGGCAGCCCGGATTCTGCAAAAGTTTTGGGTATGGTCCTGTCAGTAACATATCCCAGAGATTGCCATTCCGGAACCGTATATACCTTCGTTTTCCATACAGAGGACTCGCTGTTGATCAATCCTTTCTTGAACGGATCAGCCCAGCAATTGTTTTCAAATACATTGTGCTCTCCGTTCACAAACCTGGCCCTCAGTGAATAATGCTCACGCTTTCCCATTGTGAATGTCTGATTATTCTTGATCTGGTTATAATCCAGCAAGGTACTGCCATGCCTGACCAATAGCAACTGTGATCCATGGTTATTGTAACAGAGGTTATTGAATACTTTTATATAGCGTGAATTATGGATGAATATGCCTGATCCGTTAAATGCGGCAGTATTTCCATCAACCTCGATGTTTTCAGATTCATCATCGATGTAAATTCCCAGATCATACCTGCTGTTCACGACGATATTTCCAAGGATCCTGTTTCCGGGTGATGTTGAGTGCCAGGTATAGATGCCTCCACCATCTGTATTAACAGTACAAAAACCATTGATA
>LJUP01000388.1 GCA_001303955.1 Bacteroides sp. SM23_62
CTTTTCTGCTGCCGGTGTAATGTATATGCCGCTGATATATCCGGGTTTCTCATGGGATAACCTCCAGAACCAGCCCCCGGGCACGACCTGCAAATCACGGCTGAAGGGTGATTTCATGTGGCAGCAATTCCTGGATGCAAAGCAGCTGGGCGCAAAGGCTATTTATTTGGCCATGTTTGATGAAATTGATGAGGGTACGGCCATTTTCAAGGTCACCAATGATCTGCCTGTCAACCATTATTTCATCGACCTGGAAGGACTTTATTCGGATTTCTATCTGCTGCTTGCCGGGGAAGGCACCCGGATGATGCGTGGCGAGATTCCCGTACCCCCCAATATGCCCGATTTTAACCAGCAGTCACAACCTCCCGTACCGGATATCCTTACGCCACAATACGGTGATACAGTTGCCAGTCCGTTCAACTTGTCCTGGTCCCCGGTCAAACATCTCTCAGGAGTAACAGAATATGAACTGGAGATCGATGGCGAGGTGAACAGTGACACAACAACCACCACGGAGTTGGATCTGGAAAATGGTCTGCATAGTTTTCGTGTACGGGCCATCAACGGGCTTGGGAACCGGGGCGGCTGGTCGGAAAGACTGAACATCACCGTAGACAATACACTATCCGCCGAACACATCCTCCGTTCCGGACCAGATCCAGAGTTGTCTATTGAGAATTACCCGAATCCATGTGATACCTATACCATTTTCCACCTTAGTATTCCAGAAAATGAAATAATTACCCTTGAGGTTTTCAACCTGGCCGGCAGGAAAGTGGCCACCCCATTGCATTCACATTCGGGTCCGGGTAAGCACGAAATATACTTTGAAGCAGAAGGCTTATGTGCTGGGGTATATTTGTACAGGCTCACAGCCGGAAATATATGCAGGGTGAAGAAAATGGCCATCATCAGATAGGCAAACATAAAACCTCATTTATGCCAGATATTCAATAGACAGTCCCCCTCCCCCTCAGGAGGGGATAGCCGGACAGAATGGTAAATTTCCTTTATGGGGATAACACGCTCAAAATCTTCCACACTGATCCATTGCTCCCTTGATATTGATACATCCCCCGTAAATATCGAGTGGTTGCTGGGCATGCAATGCAATCATCTGCCCGAAGATAATGGCAACAAGAATGATACGCAGCATTCTTTTTAATATATTTTCCTCATTGATTTGACCGGACACAGAACAAATTTGGTTCATAACTGTTATTCAATTAATTTGGTCTTAGTATGAAGAGGATAAGTGTAATTGGAGCCGGATTTTCTTCACTGTCTGCAGCCTGTTACCTGGCAAGACAGGGTTATGAGGTGGAGATGTTTGAGAAGAATTCGACCATTGGAGGCCGGGCCAGGCAATATAAAGAGGCCGGGTTTACATTCGATATCGGTCCCACCTGGTACTGGATGCCTGACATATTTGAAAAGTTCTTTGGTGATTTCGGTAAAAAACCCTCCGATTACTACCCCTTGCAGCGACTGGATCCTGCTTACCGGGTATATTTTGACAGGGATGATTCCATCGTCATTCCGGGTACAACCGGGGACATTGTCCGGGTATTTGAACAAAGAGAAAAGGGAGCGGGAAGGCAGCTGGAAAAATTCCTGAAAAATGCCGGGTTCAATTACAACGTGGCCATCAATGACATTGTCTACCGTCCCGGGAAATCCCCCCTGGAGCTGGTCTCTGTAAAGACCATACCGAGGGTGGGACTGTTCCTCAGGAGTATCAGCCAGATGGCGGCATCCTATTTTAGGGATCGCAGACTGAGGCAGATCGTTGAATTCCCGGTGCTCTTTCTGGGGGCCAAGCCTTCCGATATCCCGGCTTTTTACAATTTCATGAATTATGCTGATTTCGGACTCGGGACCTGGTATCCCTCCGGTGGCATGTATGCTGTCATTCAGGCGATGGAAGCGCTGGCAAAAGAACTGGGTGTAACTATCCATACAGATGCCCCGGTCCAGGAAATAGCCGTTGAGGAAAATAAGGCGGCCGGTATCCGTGTAAATGGGGAATTGGTAAGGTCTGATCTGGTGGTAAGCGGAGCGGATTACCATCATACGGAGCAGCTTCTGGACCCTTCCTGTCGAGGATATTCTGATCAATACTGGGACAGCAGGACCTTTGCGCCATCGGCCCTGTTGTTCTTTCTCGGATTGGATAAGAAACTGAAAAATGTTGAGCACCATACCCTGTTCTTCGACACGTCTTTTGACAAACATGCCGCATCCATCTACGACCGGCCCGAATGGCCCGAAGCACCGCTCTTTTATGGAAGTTTTCCCAGCATTACCGATCCCGGCGCAGCACCTGAAGGCAAGGAGGCCGTTATCTTTCTGGTTCCCCTTGCACCGGGACTGGAAGATACTGAACAGATCAGGGGAAAGTATTTCACCATGATCATTAACCGGTTTGAGAACCTTACGGGCCAGGAAATACGGAACCATATCAGCGTTCAGAAATCATACTGTGTCAAGGACTTTATCAACGATTACCATTCGTTCAAGGGCAATGCCTATGGACTGGCCAATATCCTCAGGCAAACAGCCTTTTTACGGCCCAAAATGAAGAGCAGGAAGGTCCGTGGATTGTATTTCACCGGCCAGCTGACCGTTCCCGGTCCCGGTGTACCACCCAGTCTTATCTCCGGAAACATTGTATCAAAAATGATTGAGCACGATCACAAGCATTGACCATGAAAGCCCTGTATGACAACATATCATTTGATTGCAGCAAGAAGCTTACCAAAGCTTTCAGCACCTCATTTTCATTTTCTTCCAGGCTGCTTCCTCCTGCTCAGCGGCAGGCGATCTATGCCATTTACGGTTTTGTAAGGGTGGCCGATGAAATCGTTGACACCTATCATGATTTCCCGCAGGAAACACTGCTGAATCGGTTTGAAAGGGACCTGAATGAAGCGCTTGAAACCCATATCAGCACCAATCCCATACTGAACGCTTTCCAGGAGACTGTATTTAAGTATGATATTGAACGTGAGATGATTGATGCATTCCTGAAAAGCATGCGACTTGACCTGGAGAAAAAAGAATATAAAACCAGGGAGGAGTACCAGGAATATATCTATGGTTCTGCCGATGTGGTGGGACTGATGTGTCTGAAGGTTTTTGTGGAAGGAGAAAACAATCAGTATGAAAAGCTAAAGGATTCAGCCATGAAACTGGGTTCGGCATTTCAGAAGGTCAATTTCCTGAGGGATCTGAAAAATGACATGGAACTGCTGGAACGCAGTTATTTTCCCCACATAGATTTCAAGCATCTCACCATGGAAGTCAAGAGAGAGATCGTGGAAGAAATTGTAGCCGATTTTGATGAGGCCTTTACCGGGATCCGGCAGCTCCCTGATTCATCCCGTCTGGCGGTATATGTGGCCTATGTATATTACAAGAAATTATTGCGCATCATCCGGAGAAAGAGGCCCGAACACATCCTGCAAACACGCATCAGGGTCAGCAATGCCATAAAAATGTGGCTGTTATTTAAATCATACCTGAGGTACAAGGCCGGGCTTCTCAAGCGGTACGACTGATACGTGCCAAAATGTTATTTAGCCGTTAATCATATAAGCTCACTGGAGATATTACCCTGACATTGATTATTTTTATGACGTGAAAACAAGATGGTTATGGAAGTTTTGATATTTATACTGGTACTGTTGGCGAGTTATTTCTTCATGGAATTGGTAGCCTGGTTCGCCCATAAATATGTGATGCACGGGTTTGGCTGGTTTCTGCATGCAGATCATCATTCCAGGAACCCCCGGCAAAAGGACTCCTTCTTTGAGAAGAATGATTCATTCTTCGTGATCTTTGCGGTACCGGCCATGCTGGGCTATATCTTCGGGTCCGTTTATGCCATTCCCTTACTCATCGCGGCAGCGATCGGTATAACGCTTTACGGGGCCACCTATTTTATGGTCCATGATGTGTTGTTCCATCAACGGATCAGAATCAGGATCAGGGGGAATGCCTATTTCAGGGCTTTGCGCAGGGCCCACGGAATGCATCATGTCCACTATACCAAAGAGGAAGGTGAATGTTTCGGATTGCTGGTATTCCCCGTGAAATATTTGAAGATGGAACTAAAAAAGTCATAGATGTCACTTTACCTTCTGCTGAACATCCTGACCCTTTCCATCCCCCTTCTGTTAAGCTTTGACAAAAAGGTACATTTCCATACCCGCTGGAGGTTTTTTTTCCCGGCCATGATCCTGACCCTGGCCGTATTTATTCTCTGGGATGTGATCTTTGCCAATCGTGGCGTATGGGGTTTTAATGTACGGTACCATGGGGAATGGACACTGTTTGGCTTGCCCCTGGAAGAATACCTGTTTTTTATTACCGTTCCCTATGCCAGTGTTTTTACGATCTATGTGATAGCCGGATACTTTCCCGGCATCCGGCTCAAGGATCGCCAGGTCCTGGTCGTATCCCTTATCCTGATCTCTTTTCTTCTGGTTTTGGCTGTAGTTCATCTAAACAGGGCATACACGGCGGTCAATTTCATTTTTACTGCCCTGCTGATCGGCTGGGTGTGTTTTACCAGGCGAAAGTTACTCTCCCAGTTCTATTTCAGCTACCTTGTGATCCTGGTTCCATTCCTGGTGGTAAACGGGATCCTGACAGGAAGTTTCATCGAGGAGCAGGTGGTCTGGTACAATGATGAGGAAAACCTGGGCATCCGGCTGGGAACCATTCCCATTGAAGATGTCTTCTATGGGATGTCGCTGGTCCTCATGAATTATTACCTGACAGAAACCTTCAGGAAAATGCGCAGAAAACGGATCGTGGTATGAAAGCTGCCGTCATCGGTTCAGGGGTAGGCGGATTGGCCGCTGCCATCAGGCTGGCCAACAAAGGCTACAGGGTTACCATATTTGAAAAGAATGAGCATTCGGGCGGCAAGATCTCCGAGATCCGGGTCAGGGGGTTCCGATTCGATACGGGTCCTTCCCTGTTCACCCTTCCGGAATTAACCGAAGAGCTGTTCGAAGAATCCGGGAAGAAAACCAATGATTACCTCTTGTATTCAAGGCTCGATCTGATCTGCAGCTATTTTTATGAGGACGGCACGCTGATACGTGCATTCAGTGATCCGGAACGTTTCGCAGAGGAGGTTGAGCACCGGACCGGAGAACCTGCCCGGGG
>LJUP01000003.1 GCA_001303955.1 Bacteroides sp. SM23_62
CATAACTTCCGGGGAGTAAACCATTAAAAATAAGACCATTACCTGGCTTGGTCGGAATCTTCTTTTGAGATATCGTCTTTCGAAGAACAGCTGTGACCTGCAATCGCCCGCCTTTGATGCGAGATATGCAAGATTCCTGGCACTGTATTCTTTCGGCTCTGAAATAAAGAGACCTTCCCGGTCATCAGGAGCCTGCTTCTTCGATTATGGCAAATTATTTAAATCATCTATATATAGAAATGTGAAAACTAATGAGGCAAAGGAATAATTTTATGAAAAAAGAATCTATTTTGACTTTGGTTTTTGGTTTATCACTGGCTTTGACGATGACGGGCTGCACTCCCGCCCGACCCGTAACGATAATGGAGGAGGAGCCAATTCCTCGAGCCGAAAGGGCTGATGTAGCTTTTCCCGAGGTACCCCGGATAATTGCCGAAGAATTAAAGCAGCTTATGGACAATAAGGGTGAGTATATATTAGTGGATACACGGAGCAGCTCTAGCTATAATTATGGGCATATCGAAGGAGCGATAAATATTTATAATAATCCTCAAGGAGACCCTTTTCCCCGCGAAATGATGCTTAGGGCTCTTCCCAGGAATAAATTGATCATCCTTTATTGTGATTGACCAGATGATAATAGCAGCGCCAGTCTGGCGCTGGAGTTATGGGATCTGGGTTATGATCAGGATAAGGTAAAGGTTTTATCCGAAGGTCTGTATCGCTGGAAGGAGTTGGGCTATCCTGTTATAGAAACCGAGAATTAGAGAAAATTACGATTCTTGTTGCTGGAGACCATTAAAGAGATTAGATTTTAGCCTTAGCCTTCAGGTCCTTATATAGGTCCTTGATGGATTTTTTGATATCTGATTCAGGCGGATATACCCTGTCAAAGCCCAGTCTCTTGAACGTAGCTTCGTCTTTCTTGAAATCGCGCTTGCCAATGCCGAGAATTCCGCCGATATATAAGATAATCTCGCCAATTCCGGACTCGATACATTTGTCTCTGAATCCCTGTAGATCCATTTCAGCCATTCCATAAAGCGAACTTATGATCATTGCGTCAGCACCGGTTTCTTGGGCAACTTTGATGAATTCATCAGCCGGGGTTTGAGCACCCAGTGCAACAACATTGAAACCGTTTTCTTTAAGAACCTTGGAAACGATCTTTGTACCTATGACATGAGCATCAACACCTACGGTACCTGTAACAATAGTGGGTGTCCTTTTCATCTGGAGCTTTATGATCTCATCATCAGCTTCATCTTTTTTCACAGGTGAACCAATCACACTTCCCCCTGAAAGAGCCCAGAAATCAGAAAGTGAAGTATTGAAGTTCAGCTTTGTTCCTTCAGCCTTTTCTCTTTCCTTTATTTTTTCGTCGTTGTACTTCCTTACTTCTTCCGGAATAGGAAGGTTTCCGTAATCGATATAACGGCAGGCTCCCTGTAAATCCCTTGCCCCCAGAACAAGATCCCTGGTATGAATATTTATGGAAAAAGGCGAATCAAGAACTCCGGCTTCCACTGCCTTAACAGTGCCAACAATAACATCTCCGTCACCCATTTCTGCAACCTTGTCTAAAATAGCACTGACCGCGAGCTCCGTCATTCTTTCCTCCTGCTCTATCTCAGCAGTTACTGGTTCAAATTTCTGCTGTCTTACGACATTGAAGATCCAGTTAGCAGATCGATAGGTCTGCATATGTGACTCAATGCTTGGTATTCCTGTTGCTTCATCGATGGTTTTTACTGAGCAGGCAGCAAGGCTGGACATTGCTGCTATCATGGCAATGTAATTTATGTAGCCGAAAGCATTGCCTATGTCCTGCGGGAATGGAAACAGCGATGACTGGTTGCCGATAATACCCGGTATAATAACGTCGTTAAAGCCGAATTTATCCAAGTATTTCCTGAAAAGTTTTTCACATACCCTGATCTCTGCAATATCCTGGTTTATATTTCCCTGGAAATTCATGAGCGGAACAATGCTCTTGGTGCCCTGGCCGGCTGAGACAAGAGCCTCAAGGATCTGGGTTGCTATATTTACATACATTGGTATAACGCCGTTGGGAAGCCAGCCGTGCGTATCTGTGCTTATAATAACGCCCTTTTCAGCATAACAGCTTATCAGCCTGCCGAGATACCGTGCCGTCTGAATACACTCTTCAACTGTTGCTTTTTTATCATATCCCGAAATCCATCCGAAAAAGCTGTTAGGCATTGCCGTCATACCCGAAGCAAAAGCGATCTCTCCCACAAAACTATTGGCAACACGTGAACATCTGGGATCAAAGGCCCCCTCGCAGGATTCCACTACCTTGCGGGTGGTTTTTACTCCGTGGTTAATTATAGGATAACCG
This sequence comes from Bacteroides sp. SM23_62, assembly GCA_001303955.1. Taxonomy (GTDB): domain Bacteria; phylum Bacteroidota; class Bacteroidia; order Bacteroidales; family SM23-62; genus SM23-62. Next base: position 2,363 of record LJUP01000003.1, read on the forward strand.
TTTAATTTACTTTTCCCTGTCTTTATACTTTCCTCAAGCCCCTTTTGTGCCTTATCAAGCTGAAGATTACGGGTATAAGAATCGGTTGTGAAAGGAAATAAGCGAACACCTACTTCATTTAATGAACGAAGAAGCTTGATCTCTTCCTCAACAACAGGAACGCCTGATCGAGGGAAAAGCCCGATTTTTCCTTCTTCTTTATATTTTGCAAGCACCTTTGTAAAATTTTTACTGTCAGGCATCTTCTTTTGGTATTCAATTGCCTCATCCAAATCCACATCTTTGCCTGTAGGCCATGCTGATAACTCTTTTTCACGCATTTTTGCAAAAGTATCATCATCGATACGCTGTTGTTTAACCTTTATCACTGATCATTCTCCTTTGTGACCTGTTGGCAATCGCTTTGTTGTTGCTATATTTAGAGATAGCTCGGTACAGCCGGATAGAAATATAGTCAATGATTATTTTGAGATCTCACATTTAAGCCCAAAGGATTCAATAATTTGTTTTGCTTTGTCCAGTTCCTTTTCGGTCGGATATTTTACGTCTTTAAGGTGATATTTCATATCTATCATTCTGTATTTGTTTTCACCATACCTATGATATGGCAATATATTCACAGGAGTATCTTTGGCCAGTTCTGCCACAGTCTTTGCTATAGCTTTAATGTTTTTTTCCGAATCATTGTACCCGGGTATCAGCGGAACTCGTAAAACCATTGGAATTCTCTTTTCAACAACCAGGGCCAGATTGCTCAGAATCAAATCATTCGATTGACCGCAGAATCTTTTATGTTCTTCAGCATCCATATGTTTCAGATCATAATATACCAGATCCGTATAAGCCAAAATTTTTTCCATTTCCTGTTTTGATCCGAATCCGGAAGTGTCTGCGCATGTATGGATATCATTTTTTCTACAGCGTTTAAACAGTTCCGCGACGAAATCAGCCTGCATGAGAATTTCTCCTCCAGAACATGTAATGCCGCCTCCTGATAATTTGTAGTAATCTATATCTCTTTTTACTATATTATAGACTTCCTCAACTGTCATTTTAGTGCCGGACATCCGGAGCGCCCCCTGTACGCATGCCTCAACGCATTTGCCACATCTGTCGCAGGATTTCCGGTCTATATGTATACCGTCTTCATCCAGCGTTATGAGCCCTAATGGACATGTCTCTACACATGTCCCGCATTTTTTACAGGAAGTATATCTCCAGGTTACTTCAGGCAAAGGATTCCATGATTCCGGATTTGAACACCAGAGGCAGGTTAGGGGACATCCCTTAAGGAAAACAGTAGTTCTTACTCCCGGACCGTCATCAATACTATATCTTTGGATATTAAACACTATCCCTTCCATGGGGGCCTTTATATCTCCTCTACTTTCAGGGGGAAATTCTCCCGGTGGATAAACCTTTGAGCAATAAGACTTTTAGAAGGGCGGTTTATATTCGTCAAGAAAAAAAGTTGCTTTTATCCGCCTTCGCGGAAGACCACGAGTTTGCCCGTGGTTGAATACGTAATTGATCGCTTGCTGCGGCGCGGTGTCGCCCACAATTTAGGCGGATAATCGCGTCATTGCCGGAGGCGAAGACGGGTATTTTAATGGGACCACGGGTTTACCCGTGGGGCTCCATATGGATTCAGGGACAAGGTGCAATTTTTCAAGCGTTATAAAATTTCGTGCATTGAACGCCGAACAATCTCTTCCTGCAGATCATGTGGCAGGTCTATGAAGTATGCACTGTATCCGCCGACCCTGACAAGAAGATTCTTATGTCTCTCAGGATGCTTTTGCGCATCAAGGAGTTCTTCACGGCTGTGAATGTTGAACTGGATGTGCCATCCCTGTCTGGCCATAAATGCCTTAATAAGCGAGCCCAGTTTCTGCAGTTTCTCATCCGTGTTAAGTACATTCTTTGAGAACTTCATATTCATAGCATAGCCGACATATTCCTTGGAGTAAGGTTTTTTTGTCGCAGAATTTATAGCTGCGGTCGGGCCGTTAACGTCCATACCCGGCATTACAGAGCAGGCCGCATCGTTGGTAGGTGAACCGGCAGTTCTGCCGTTAGGCAATGCGCCGATCGCTTTGCCGATAACAACATGTCCGGCTGCCGCGCCGATGAAGAGCATGGGCTTTTTGCCGGTTATAGGATCTATCCATCTCTGCATGATTTCAGGCACTTTGGTTGAGAGTTTGTCATATATAGAATCAACATAATCATCATCATTTCCGTATTTGGGCGCGTTGAGACACATTTGACGGAGATCTTCATGGCCATCCCAGTTCTTTGCACAGGCCTCGAGCATCTCTGCTATGGCAACCTTTTTCTCATCAAAGACTAGTTTTTTGATTGCAGACAGACAATCAGCAATGTCGACCAAACCACGGCTCCCCAGCCAGGAGGTTCTGCCCTCCGGATAACGGGCACCGCCTTCTTTCGGAGTAAGTCCTGACGGTATGCAGTCCTCATATTGCATAGCGCATCGCAGTCCGCTCATGGGACCATCTGTAATTTCCGTACACAATGAAAGCATTTTAACTTTGTGCAGAATGGGTACAAAATATTCCACCTGTTTGTAATATGCTTCTATAATCTGTTCAAGGCTGGTGAAGTCTTTTGGATCTCCAGTCTTGGGCCCTAGCTGCTTCTGGGTTCTTGGATCAAAACCGTTGTTAAGGGCTAGCTCAAATACTTTCAGTTGACTGATATTATGGCCGCCGCCTACATGTTCCATTCTGTCAAGATGATAACCAAGGCATCCGCTTGCATTCCAGTTGCACGCATCTTCAATAGCTACATCTCTGTCAAGGTAGCGCTTGGTGCCAAGCTTGTCATTCAGGAATGCTGGGTTGCCGCCGCCGAATTTGACATTAGAGCGCAGGGCATGAAGTAAAAATTTTTTATCCATTTCCGGATTATAGCGGATATAAACCGCGGGCTCGGAGAGTTTGATCTGAGCCATTACTTCGAGTATAAGCCAGGAAAGCTCATTAGTCAGGTCATTTCCGTTTTCATCCACACCGCAGAGGGTGATATTCGGCAATAATGATCCGGGGGCCGCTCTCTGTGAACGGGGTATAGTTACAAGATTTTCACATTCTCTTATCTTGAGCCAGAGGGCACCAAGGAGTTCAGCAGCGTCCTGCGCAGTGATTTTATCGGCTTCTTTGTCTTTTTTATAATAGGGATAAAGGATCTGGTCAAGGCGCCCAATAGGTACTTCAGGGCGATCGGAACTTTCTTTCCAGCATGCCAGGTGATAAAGCCTTACGCATTGAACAGCCTCGAAGAAATCACGCGGAGGCTCAGCGGGTACTCGTTCGCAGGCTTCTGCAATCCTGATAAGTTCCGCCTTCCGTTCGGGACGGGTCTCTTTTTCAGCCATTTTTCTGGCCAGATCCGCATGCCTCTCTGCAAATTTGATGAAAGCTTGGCAGGAGATAATGCATGCCTCAAGCAGCCAGTATTTACGAAGGAATTGAGCTGAACCGTGGGAATTTTCATTATCGCCTTCAGCCATCATCCTTTCACGTTCTTTTTTACATAAATCAATTACATGTTTAAGACCATTATCAATGCATTGAGCACTGACCTGGGCCACACCGCCGCCGTATGCGCTAAAATTCTGGAACAGGCCCCTGTCCATTTTATAGCGAACGCCGCGTCCTTCAAACACACAACCCCTGTCAAATAAAAGATCAAAAACTTCAGGTCCCATATCATATTCAAGAGCAGCGTTTACAGTGCTGACCTTTGGCATATGTTCAACCCAGTACTCAGCGTCCTCTTTCAGTGCCTTTAAATCTTCAGGTGTGATATTTTTGGATTCGATGTCGCTGGTCTTTCGATCAAACTTGCCGCTTTGGCACATTTCTAAAATCTCATTGGGCTTCATTGCGCACAGTGTACCATTACCGCGTATGAATTTTGTCAGAGAGCCTACGATTATCTCACCATCTCTGATAAGCAGCGGACATTCAAGCAACCTTTTTTCAAAGGCTTTGGCCCAGCGGATGTCTACAGGCAGGCCTTCCGTCTCTTTCCATGACTTGGTGAAGAGGAGTGTGTCGTCCACATAAACCTGCGGTTCTGCTTCTTCCCATTCCTTTTTAAGCCTCTGTAGTCTGGGAGTCATAACCCGGACTTTTCTTATTTCTTCTGGATTAACTTTTACACTTTGTATCATTTAAAAATCTTCCTTTTCAAAGAGTATATCTTAAATTATATACAGTTTTTATATGCTATTTTTAAATATTATAAGCACGAATTTGGAAAAGTGCAAAGAAAAAGTAATATATCTTATATAATCCTTTAGTTACAAGCCTGCTGGGAATGGTATTATATATGGAAAATTAATATTGATAGTTCCCAATTAATCCTTTTTTTGTTGACAATGTTTAAATTTATATATTTTACTTAATGATAAGTAAAATCAGCAAAGGGATTCGTGAAAAAATAATGGAAGACAAGAGATTACTGATCGATTTCGGAAGCACATTTACAAAGGTTGTCTATATTGATTTAAATAAAAATAAAATTATTTCGAAAGCAAATCATTTTTCAACAGTGGATACTGATATTACTGAGGGCTTAAGGGAGTGCTTAAAGGATATTTCGCTTGATTCAGGCATAAGCAATCTTGAGGAAAGCGAAGCTCTCGCATGCAGCAGCGCGGCCGGCGGGCTCCGCATCGTGTGCACTGGTTTTGTGCCGGACTACAGCAGTGAAGCGGCAAATCTCGCGGCGCTTGGCGCCGGCGCTAAAGTTGTCGGATCCTTTTCTTATGAAATAACCGCGAAAGAACTCGAAGAGATCGAAAGCCTTTCTCCTGACATTATCCTGATGACAGGAGGAACCGACGGTGGCGACAAGAAGGTAATAATCCATAACGCTAAAATGCTGGCAAGAAGGAAATGGCCTGACACGAATATCATCGTTGCGGGCAATAAATCCGCGCATGACGAGATCGCTTCAGTCTTAAAAGGCAGTGATAATATCTTTTATGCAAAGAATGTAATGCCTGAAGTCGGAAAATTGGATGTGGATTCCTGCAATAAGATCATTCGGGAATTGTTCATAACAAGGATAATTAAAGCAAAGGGCATCGCAAAGGCAAAATCCCTTATCAAAAATGTCCTCATGCCTACGCCATCAGCTGTACTTGAAGCAGCCAGACTGCTCGCGGATGGATATAGAGGCGTACAGGCAGGCACGGCTTCAGGGAATTCGGTCACAGGAACACCAGTCCAAGGAACTTTAGTTCCTGGATTAGGTGAACTTATGGTGATTGACGTTGGCGGAGCCACAACAGACATACATTCTGTTGCAGAAGGAAAACCAGGTAGCGGAGCCACTGCTCAGGTAGGCTTGCCCGAGCCTTATGTAAAGAGGACCGTGGAAGGAGATCTCGGTTTAAGATATAATATAGATAAGCTTATTGAAATAGCTAAACAGAGGGGGGTCTCGAAGGATTTTGAGCGGACGGCTCTGAAATTTTGCACACAAGGTTATTTGCCGGATGGAAAAGATGAGGTTGATTGTCATATTACACTGACCAGGATGGCAGTAGAAATCGCGGTGAACAGGCATGCAGGTAAGATTAAGATTAAGTATAGCCCTTCCGGAGAGATCATCTTTCAATATGGAAAGGACCTTACTAAGGTTAATTGCATAATCGGAACAGGCGGACCGATAATATATTCTACAGATCCGAAGAGAATACTGGAAACTGCCAGGTTCAGTGAAAAAGAACCGTATATTCTCAAACCGAAATCGCCCCAATTCTTCCTTGATACTGAATATATTATGTATGCCGGAGGATTATTGAGCACAATCAATCCTGAAAAAGCCTTTTTATTTTTAAGGAAGTATATTAAAGAGTTATAGATCTAATAAAAAAGAGAATATCGAATATCGAAATAGTCTGAACTTCATAATTCGAAATTCCCTGTTAGATATTCGATATTCTTTAACGTTTTGTCTCTAAAAAAAGAGTCCCATGGGACATATTTGCACTAGTTAGACCTTATAAGGCCAATAATTTTGACCGTTACCAAAGAATAATTATTTAAGGAGCTATCCTATGAAAGTAAAATACAGTTATATGGGAAAGATGCTTTTTGTTGATTTGAATAATATGAAAATACATGATGAAGAGATCTCTGAAAAGCTCGCCAGGAAATATATCGGAGGGTATGGTTTAGGAGCGCGAATTATTCTGGAACGCATGAGGCAGGGAGTTGACCCGTTAAGTCCTGGAAACATATTCGGCATAGGGACAGGACCGCTGACACTTTCAGGGACGGTTTCATCATGCAGGTATACTACTATAGGGAAATCCCCCCTTACAGGATACTGGGGCGATGCGAACAGTGGCGGCAATTTTGCGAGCACGTTCAAGGCATCGGGCTATGATATGGTGTTCTTTGAAGGCAGGGCTGATCATCCGGTTTACTTGCTGATACGGGACGGGAAAGCTGAGATTAAGAACGCGGAGCATATATGGGGAAAGGATACCGAAACAACAGATAAGATGATAAGACAGGAAAATAATAATCCCGGGCTAAAAATAGTAAGTATAGGCACCGGCGGTGAAAAATTATCCCGAATAGCTGCTGTTATAAATGACAGCGGCAGAGCAGCAGCCAGATCCGGTCTGGGAGCTGTGATGGGATCAAAGAATCTGAAGGCGGTTGCATGTTCAGGTTCCTTAAAGCCTTCTATTTATGACAGATCCAGGGTAAGTCAGCTTGTCAAAGAACTCCTGGCAATGGCAAAAAGCAGTCCATCAGGTATGTATCTAGGCTTAAGCAGTACAGGAACACCGGGCGCAATGATTCATCATATGGTGGTACATGATGTTCCGATTAAAAACTGGAGCGGCAATAATATTGAAGACTTCCCTGAGGAAAAATGGGAAAACGTGGCTTGGGAGGGTATGAAAAAATATGCTGTTAAAAAATACGCGTGTACAGGGTGCCCTATTGCATGCGGGCATATTCTAAAGGTCGATAAAGGAGAATTTGCCGTTGAGAGTACTCATAAGCCGGAATATGAAACCCTTGCTGCATTCGGAACGTTATGCATGAATGATAATATGGAATCCCTGATATATGCCAATGCATTATGTAATCTGCACGGAATTGACACAATCTCCGCGGGAAGTACTATCGCATTCGCAATTGAATGCTTTGAAAACGGAATTATTACAAAAACTGATACTGACGGGATTGAATTAACATGGGGCAACAGCAGGGCAATAATTGATATGCTAAAAAAGATATGCATGCGTGAAGGAATAGGCGATATCCTTGCTGAAGGCGCAATGAGAGCTTCGGCTGAGATAGGAAAAGGATCTGAGCAGTTCGCAATGCATGTGGGCGGAGAGATGGTTCCTATGCATGATCCCAGATGCGCGCCGGGATGGGGAGCTACATACGTGTCTGATCCTGCTCCTGCGAGGCATGTGCGCGGGGGAACTGCATTTGTCGAATCCGGACCAGTAAATGAATCCCTGTACCGGGCTCTCGGGCTCCCGACAAAAGTTGACAAATACAATCCTGAAGGTAAGGGGCGAATGCATGCTGTGCTTGCAGGATGGCAACACCTCGTAAATTCATCGGGAATGTGCCTTTTCGGAGCTGATGCAATGCCATTTTCGTTGATAGATTTCATGAAAGCTTCAACAGGCTGGGCCCTCTCTTATGATGAACTTATCGATACCGGTCAAAGGATTTCCACAATACTGCATGCCTTTAATTTAAGGGAAGGATTCAGGCCTTCAGATTTTACAATTCCGCCCAGGATTGCAGGAAATCCGCCTCTGAAGGCAGGCTTATTGAAGGGCATAACGATAGACATAGATAATTTGAAAAAGCAATATTATGAAGCAATGGGATTTGATGTCGATACGGGTGAGATCAGCAAAGAAAGGATTAATGCACTTGGTCTGCAGGATGTGCTGATATGAGATGAATCGAAGTAATTATAAATCTGGTCAAATGGCTGCGGTTTCCTCTCAGTGGAATAGTAAAAATTTTTGCCTATAAGCAAGAGCTCCCAGCACAACGATAATTCCAACAATAAAAAAGGTATGCGGAGCGCCAATCCGGCTGGACAGGCTGCCCAGCATCAGATTGCCGAAAGGCGTCATACCCATAAGTGCCAGAACATGCAGGGCCATGACGCGACCTCTCTTGTCATCATCCACAACAGTCTGTATAAGTATATTGCAGAATGCTATGATCAACATAATCCCAAAGCTTATTACGAATACAGATATCAATGACAGAAGTAGCAGTTTTGAAATAGAAAATATAATAAATCCGATGCCTGTAATAAAAGCTCCGCCAAAAATAAAATTATCAAGGTTGCGATTGCTCTTTTGCGAAGCAATAAAAATAGCACCTATTAATGCACCCAGCCCGGAACATCCAACCAGCCACCCGAGCACCTGTGAACCTCTGCCGAGAACTTCTTTGGCAACAACAGGCATAAGCACAAGATAAGGATTGGCGATAAAGCTGATCAACGCAAGAAGAAGCAAAGTGTATCGGATGGGGAGAATGCCTGAGGCATACTTAATTCCCTCTTTCAACTCCCTCATGAAATTGGTTTTCCTGGCTTCCTGTACCTTAGGAGACAATCTCATTGCCAGTAACGCGATAATAATAGCAATGTAGCTTATGCCGTTAAGTAAAAAACAGATTCCTTCGCCAACAGCAGCGATAACGATACCGCCAAAAACAGGGCCTACCAGGCGTGCGCTATTGTACATGCTGGAGTTCAGAGCAATTGCATTACCCAGATCCTCCTTGTCTTCAATCATCTCCATCCAGAAAGACTGGCGCGTAGTTGCATCAATCGCATTGATCATACCCAGAAACACACTCAAGGTTATAATATGCCAGATCTGTATCATATCAGTCAGGATGAGAAAGGACATTATAAATGCCTGGATCATGAACAGTAGTTGTGTGGCAATAAATATATGTCGGCGGTTCCACCTGTCCACAAGCACACCGGCAAATGGAGTTAAAAATAATATTGGAATAGTCTCGGCGAAGCCTACAACACCAAGCAAGGTCGCTGAACTGGTAAGCCTGTAAACCAGCCAGCCCATGGCAACATTCTGTACCCACATGCCGATCAGTGAAACGCTCTGGCCGGTAAAGAACAAACGGTAATTTCTGTATTTGAGTGACCGGAAGGTGAATTTGAATCCGGTGATGATTTTAGCTAAAGGCATAATGGGAAGGGGCTCCTTTTTCCTTAAGTGAGATGAGGGATATTATTCTTAAGGCTAAAAAGAGAATATTGAATACCCGCCTGCCAAAGCCCTGTTTCAGTGGTAATTCTTTTTGGTTCATATCTCATAACTTGTAAAGCATTAAGCATTTATTACCTATGGGCACGGGCGGAAAGGTTGAACAGGGAATTTTGGATTATGAAGTTTAGACTCCTTTAATATTCGATATTCTGAAATCGAAATTCAATATTTTTAAAGAATTATACCTCTAAAAAAGAGAGAGTCCCACGGGACATTCCAGATACCACTGAACTATATATTCATATCGGTTCACAATACCCATGCTAACATTTGTGAACGTTACCAAAATATTCCCTCTAAAAGCAAGAAAATCGCATTAACTTATAATATGTTTTAATGATATTCAGGTTGCCCATAATATCTTGGGGCTAAATTTATTTGACATACAACTGCAAATTTTCTATACTCTGTTCGCCAAATAAGAATAGAGTTCTTATCAGCTCAACGTTCATCAAAACCGAGTTCTTATCAACTCAATTTTCATCAAAAAGTGAATTCTTATCAACAAATGTAACGACAGGGAGGATAGGGAAATGAAACGGCACATTTCGATAACCTTGATCGCTTTATTATTCCTGGGTTTGTTTTATATTTATCCGGGTTTCAAAACGCCGATTCAGGCACAAGGGCAACCCGGCGAGCAGAAAATTACCGTGCTTAGTCCAAGAGGGCAACCGCCCCCCATCCAGCTAAAACAGATGGCTCCCAGGCTGGATTCGCTGAACAGAAAGACGGTCTATCTGGTTAATGACGGCTATCTGGGAACCGATATTCTTCTCGGGGAAATGCAGGCATGGTTCAAGGCAAATATGCCTGAAGTTACGACTATTTATAAGATGAAGGGTGGCATGGGAGGATTCACCGCGGAAGATCCGGCCTTATGGGCGGAAATTAAGGAAAAGGCCGACGCGGTTATTATGGGAATGGGGCATTGAAGCCTCTGTGTGGCCGCGGTCGTTGGCCATTGCATAAATATTGAATCGAAGCTCGGCGTTCCTACCGTTCCCCTGATCATCTCCGAATTTTATGAACAGGTAAAGACCCACCATACCATACAGAAAGGAATGCCCGGCCTTCGCGTTACCTATCTCGTTTCGCCGGTATGGGGGAAGAAGGCCGAACAGATCCGGAAAGATATCGTAAGCAAGAGCCCTGTGAGCGGGAAAATGGTTATGCAGGAAATAGTCGAGAATCTCACCAAACCATTGACCGCCGAGGAGAAGAAGACCGGGACCATTGAGCAGTCCTCCGGGCCTGCAACTTTCACCGATACCCCGGACAATCTGCAGCGGATATTTCTGGAAAACAGGATGACCGATTATATGCCGATCATCCTGCCGACCGAAGAGAAGGTCGCCGAAATGCTGAAAGGAACCAGTCATGATCCTGACGAGGTGGTCGGGAAAATGGCGGCGCATACGGCGATGCCGGGAGAAAACAATGTGGAAGTTTTCGAGCACTGGTCGTATACGGTAAAAACGGTTGCCATCAACGCTGTCATGGCCGGCGCCAAACCGGAATACCTGCCGGTAATCCTGGCGATCGCCTCGACCGGTAAAGAGGCCATTTCGGTTTCCGACAACTCCTTTACCGAAGGTCTGATTATTAACGGGCCCATACGCGACGAGATAGGACTCAATTACGGCATAGGCGCATTAGGGCCATTCAGCCAGGCCAATTCCACAATAGGAAGGGCGTGGAACCTGCTGTCTATCAATGCCGGCAACTGCGGCAGAGTAGGGACGACCTATATGGGTGTTATCGGCAATCCCATGAACTGGAATGATGTAATCATTGCTGAAAACGAGGAGGATTCTCCATGGCAGCCTTTCCATGTGCGGAGAGGTTTTAAACCATCCGACAGTGTTGTAACGCTCTGCGAGGGGTGGGGTATTCTGTCGGCGAAAAACTCGAAATACAGCGTTTGGGAAAGAGAAATGAATTTTTCCGGGACGCTTAAAAAGATTGTCAACGACCAGGATATGCTTTTTGGAGCTATGGCGGTGCTAAGTCCACCGGTCGCCAATTACATAAAAGAAGAAGGCTTTGAAACGGTTGAGGAGCTTGAAAAATTCCTTGCACCACCCATGGAAGGACGGAGCGGTCCTCCTAAAGCGAAAATACCGTTTGGCTTTCGTCCGCAAATAAATATTGTGGTCACCGGAGGATCGAATAATAATTATTGGAGTTACGGAGGGATGGCGCCCCGTCAAAGCGTCCTGATCGATAATTGGCGTTAATAAAATGAATCCTTCATCTTTCTTTTACTAAGGAGATTAAAAAAATGACTACTTGGCATGATTACTTAAAAGAAGAAGGTAGGCCGCTGAGCTGGCCCTATCCTATCCGTTTTGAAAAGGAACAGAAAATCGAGACCGATATCTTGGTAATCGGGGGAGGCATAGCCGGATGCTGGGCCGCGATCAGTGCAGCAAGGCAAGGGCTGAATGTGTCTTTAGTGGAAAAGGGAAATACCGTCAGAAGCGGTGCAGGTGGGCCGGGATGCGACCACTGGTGCGATGCTCCGGCCAATCCTCTGTCCAGGGTTACTCCGGACGACTGGGCGCGACATATGGCCAATCGTCCCTATTGCAACGGTATTGGCATCCAGATACAGTGCCGGGAGGATTTTGACACTTTGCTGGAAATGGAGCAGATGGGCGGCAAAATCAGGGATACCAACGACGAATACGTTGGCGCCGAAGGGCGGGACGATAAGACCAAGTTCATGATTTCACCGCGATACGGCACCATCCACAGCTATTTTCCCGATCCCAGAATGGGAGAACCTAATTTTAATCCTCCAGACAAACGGAACAATGTTGTGATACGGGTTTGGGGGAGTACTTTTAAACCCGCTCTTAAGAAAGAGTGCGAGCGTCTGGGAGTTAATATCTTCGACCGGGTAATGGGGACGAGCCTGCTCACCGAGAACGGGGTTCAAGGCGCCCGTGTGGTCGGCGCCACCGGTCTGAACAACCGTACCGGCGAACTCATGATTTTTAGATCCAAGGCCACCATTCTCGCCACCGCCGGGGCCGGATCCATATGGTTGATGAGTATGGAGCATGGAGGATATTCCAATATGATGTCCCGCACCGCTTCCGGCGACGGAACAATAATGGCCTGGAGGGCTGGAGCGGAGCTGGCCAATATGGAAGCCAACGGGATTATTAGGATTGCCACCGGTTTGAAACATAAGTGGTATAGCGGAGGGGGAGACGCCAGCTACGAGAATGTTCCTATCGTTGACGCCAACGGAAAGAGGCTTCCTTATCCCATACAGGGTTGGGAAGACGCAGGCGCAATGGTACCGACTCCTGAAGTAGCCGCCAAGATCCGTGAAGGGATTTTGAAAGGCGAATACGCGCTGCCTTTTTACGGTGATTTTCCTTCCATGAAGGAAGTTGAGAGAAATGTCACATGGAAATTGATGCTTGGTGAAGAATCTACCACCAAGATCATTATTAACACTTACAACAAGGCCGGATTCGACCCCAGCCGCGACATGCTTCAGAACTACAATTTTATCGAAGGACAGAGTCTGCCACAATGGCGGGAAGCCGGTTACGGTGGAGGCCTGCTGGTGGACTGGAACCTGAAGACATCTCTGGACGGGCTGTACGCCGCTGGGACCCAGATGTTTTCTCCCGAGGATCACAGTTATGCCGCCGCAACCGGGCGGTATGCAGGCCGAAAAGCCGCAGCCTATGCCAAGGAAATCGGCAAATCCAAACTATCTCGCGACCAGATCGAGATTGAAAAATCCCGGGTTTATGCACCGGTGAGGCGCAGCAGCGGTATTGAATGGAAAGAGCTGCATGCCGGTATTTCCAGGGTCATGCAGTATTATGTGAGTGAATTCAAGACCGAATCGCTTTTCCAGATAGGGCTTGACGCGTTGCAGAAAATTGAGGAGGAGACCGTACCCACCCTGTATGCCCTTGATCCACATAAGCTGATGCGCAGTCTTGAAGACATCAGTCTTCTGAATTATGCCAAGATCATTATACATGCTTCCAGGGCGCGCAAGGCCAGCAGCATTCCTTTGAATCTACAAAGGATCGATTATCCCGCGGTCGATCCTCCGGAGTGGAATAAGTATCTGACCGTCAAACTGGAAGACAATAAGGTAAAAATCGGTGAGCTTCCCATGACATTCTGGGGAGATATGAAACAACAGTATGAAGCACATAATAAAGACTACACCGGTGTTTACCGAGGAAAATAGATTTTAGGTTACAAGAAGAAATCTTCATTTCAGGAGGCCTATAATGCCCAAGAAAAAAATATTCGCAATCCCCAATGTTCCAACACCCAACCAGCCGGTATTATTCAACGAGGATGTTTGTACCGGGTGCAACTTATGCGTGGAAACATGCCAGATAGATGTATTTATACCCCATCCGCAAAAGGGCAAACCGCCTATTATCCTGCACCCTGAAGAATGCTGGTACGGTGGTTGTTGCGTGAATGACTGCCCCGTTCCCGGGGCTATCCAGTTTAACTGGCCACTGGCGCTGAGGGGGTACTGGAAGAACAAAGAGACCGGAAAAGTCCATCAGATTTAGCTTGCCGCGTCACCGGGTGTTCTTCTTCTCTCTTCATCCCTGATCTCACGGCGCGGCAGTTTTCCCACTTTGGATTTGGGCAACATATCTCGGAATTCGATATATTGGGGTACTTTGTATGCAACCAAATTATTACGACACCACTTTTCAATTTTCTCCATCGCATCTTTAACGCCCCTTAGTGTTAAGATTCTCCGCAGGTATTTCCTCTATGACCGCAAACTCCTTACCGAACTGAGCCGTTGCGCATGGCGGGCCTTAAATCTGTTCCTCACGGAAAGTGTGCATCAAAAAGCGCCTATGCCGGGCGCCGCGGTCGCCATTCAGACATTTGGGGATTTTTTGGGATTCAACCCCCATTGTCACATTCTCTGTACAGACGGTTGCTTTTACGGGGATGGGATGTTCCGGGTTGCGCCCTTATATGATCTAAAAAAATTGGAAAAGATATTTCAGCGTCAAATATTAAAGATGCTTCTTCAAAAGGGTAAGATCACAAAGGATTTGGCAGCAATGCTTTCGAATTGGCGTCATTCGGGGTTTAATGTATTTTGCGGCCTTAGGATGCAGCCGGGAGATGCAGAGGCGATGGAAAACCTGGCCAGATATATAATCCGCGCCTCCTTTTCTCAGGAGAGGATGACTTATTTCTCAGATGAATCAAAGGTTGTTTACAGATCAAAAGATAATAAAAAGGGAAAAACATTCGATGCCCTGGAATGGTTGGTTGCCATGTGTTCACATGTTCCGAATAAGGGGGAGCAGATGGTTAGGTATTACGGCTATTACAGCTATTACAGCAATCTCTGTCGCAGCAAGAGGGAAAAACAAAACAAGGATGATGTCGTTCCCTGCATTCTGGAACCTGAAGTCCCATCAAAGGAATACAGGAAAAACTGGGCCAGGTTGATTCAGAAGATATATGAAGTGGACCCGCTGACTTGCCGGAAATGTTCCAGGGAGATGAAGGTAATAAGTGTTATAGAGGATGAGGAGGTTATAAAGAAGATCATCAAACACCTTGGACTTTGGGGTGTAAAAACAAGACCGCCCCCCAAAACAGCAGGGCCGCCGAAGCCCCTCAAACACACCTTCGACTATTCCACCTCCCAGCTTCCATCTTCTGATAAGTGGCTTTATGTCGATGTTGAATATCCGGATGCATATCCTTCCTGATTTTGAAAATGGAAATCGGAATGAACGGATAAGTCTGCCCAAATTTCTCCACTACAATATTCTGCGGTTGAATTTTATTTAACACACAACTGCAGATCATCTATAATCCGTTCATTATTAAGCGTGTTCTTATAAACTAAATAAATTTGTAAAACTGTTTTGAATATGCTATTGGACCAATACAGAATAGTTGTTAAAATATAATTCTATTTTTTTAACTTTTTGCTTATTCCGCTAAAAAATATAGCTGATAGCATTTTTTTAGGAGGTTTAAATCGTGAAAAAAGAGATAATTTCCGTGACTGTACTATTCTTTATTGCCGCATTATTTTATCAGTGTAGCACCGACAAGATACCTGAAAAGACTATTGAACTTCGATTTGCCCAGCCATTTTCACCAAAACATACAATGCAGACTATGGTTTTCGAGCCATGGGCGAAAAAGGTTGAAGAGATGACCGGTGGAAGGCTAAAAATTACCATGTTTCCCGGGGGTGCGCTTGGTAAGACTTCCGATCACTATTATCTTGCCGAAAAAGGCATCGCGGATATTTCATACGCCCTTCAGGACTATACACCCGGCCGTTTTCCACTTACTGCTGTATTTGAACTTCCTTTTATGATCCCTTCCGCTGAAAAGACATCTGTTGCAATGTGGAAGACCTTTGAGAAGTTTCCAGAATTTCAAAGAGAATACTCTGAGGTCAAAGTCCTGGCCCTGTTTTGTCATCCACAGGGTCATTTTAACACGGTTAAAAAGCCCATAAAAGGCCTTAAGGATTTTCAAGGTATGAAATTCAGGACAGCCAGCCCGCATGTCACAAAGGCCCTTAAGGCGTTTGGCGCTGTACCTGTTACAATGGCGGTCAGCGAGAGTTACACGGCCCTTGAGAGGGGAGTTGTCGACGGGACCGTCCTTCCATGGGAAGGTCTATACGTGTTCAACCAAGCAGAACTGCTCAAGTATTCCACTGAAACCGATTTCTATACCATGACCATGATGGTAGTCATGAATAAGAGAAAATATGATTCTCTTCCAGATGATATCAAGAAGGTGATTGACCAGACTACGGGAATTGTGATGTCCAGTGAAGCGGGAAGGGTATATGATACTACGAGACCTGTACATAAAGAAAAATGCCTTGAAAAGGGGATGGAGGTTATTCAACTGCCTCCTGGGGACATAAAGAAACTGGAGGAATTGACCATGCCCCTTAGGCGGGAGTGGATAGATGAAATGGATCAGAAAGGACTCCCGGGAAATGCAGTGCTGAATGCAGCGATCGAGTTTATTAATGAATAATTGATATATGCGGCATGGATTTAATAAAACCATTACACGTCCTTTTGAATATACTTAAACGTCTAAGTATTTACCTGGCTTATATAGGCGCCTTTTTTCTTTTCGCCATGATGTGCCTTACAATGGCTGATGTGGCGGGAAGGTATATCTTTAATGCGCCGATTCTGGGTGCATTTGAACTTACAGAGTTTATGGTCCTCATTCTCATCTTTTCATTTTTGGCCTATGCCCAGGCTAACAAATCACATGTGTCTGTTGATCTGTTCATGATGTTTTTGCCGAAAAAACTCAAGTTCTATATAGAAATATTCAATCACCTTGCCTGTCTGGCCATCATGATGTTAATTGCCTGGATGGGTTTTGAAAAAGCCCTTGAAATGATGGAAACAGGCGTATCATCACCCAACCTTGCCTTGCCCACATATCCCTTTGTTTTTTTTCTTGTCCTCGGATGCGCTGTCATGTGCATTGAATTTATCAAGGACATAGCCATGATCTTTAAAAACCGAAAAGGAGTACAGTGATAGATGAGTCCTGAGATCACCGGTATTATAGGCATTATCGTTATGTTCATTCTGCTGGCTCTCAGGATGTATATTGGTATAGCAATGGCCATTGTGGGATTCTTGGGATTATTCCTTCTTATCGGCTTTGATTCAGCAATGGGCATACTGGGAATCACGCCCCTTGCAGAAGGTTCTTCATACACACTGAGTGTAATACCTCTTTTTGTGCTTATGGGCCAGTTTGCTTTTATTTCGGGAATAAGCACCGACATATATAGAACAGTATATGCATGGATGGGGCATATGAAGGGAGGGCTGGCAATGGCCACCATCCTAGCCTGCGCAGGTTTTGCCGCGATATGCGGCTCTTCACTCGCCACAGGGGCGACCATGGGCATGGTGGCCATCCCTGAGATGAAAAAATACCACTATGATCACAGACTGTCCACGGGCTGTGTGGCCGCGGGCGGAACCCTGGGAATACTGATTCCACCAAGTATAGGATTTGTCATATATGGTATTCTCACGGAGGTCTCGATCGGTAAACTCTTCATGGCTGGTTTTATACCCGGCATTCTGCTGGCCTCCACATTTATCATTGCAGTGTATATACAGTGCAAGATCAACCCCAGTATGGGTCCAAGGGGACTTAAGACTACCTGGAAGGACAAGATAAAATCCCTGGCAGGCACATGGGGAATGCTTCTTCTCTTTATAATCGTTATGGGCGGTATCTATATGGGTATATTCACCCCTACCGAAGCCGCGGGTGTCGGGGCCTTCGGGGCCTTTATCTTTTCCCTGTCGAAGGGAAAGATCAATATGAAGAGCCTGGTTTGGTGCCTTCTGGAAACAGGCAAAACCACGGCAATGATCTTTTTGATTATTATAGGCGCCAATATATTTTCTACCTTCCTAGGGCTGGCGAGACTTCCAATTAGCCTGGCTGACTTTATCGCCACCCTTGCCCTGCCAAAGATAGCAATCCTAATAGGGATTATTCTCATATTCATAGCACTGGGATGCGTTATGGACTGCTACGCAATCATGATACTTACAGTGCCTATCTTATTCCCTGTGATAGAGACCCTTCAAATCGATCCCATATGGTTCGGTGTGATAATGGTAATAGTACTGGAGATAGGCCTTATAACACCCCCGGTAGGTCTGAATGTATTTGTTATAAAGAATGCGGCCCCGGATGTCCCTTTGACAACCATTTTTAAGGGAATATGGCCTTTTCTCATATCCGCCTTCATAGCCATTGTGTTACTTATAATTTTCCCCCAGATAGCACTTTTCCTGCCTTCTTTTATGTAAATTACAGAAAGAGGGACGCTGGTAAATAATGGGGTCAAGTCTCCGGTTGACCTTTACTCATCTACCTCATTTACATTTATCAAAAGTCAACCGGAGACTTGACCCCATTACGTTTTATATAAAACTCAAGATGTCAACCTTTTCTGAAAACCGTTTACCTTTCTATATATTTATCTGGGTCTATTGGTTTCCCATCTTTTCTCAACTCAAAATGCAGGTGTGGCCCGGTTGATATACCGCTGCTTCCACAGGTTGCAATAATATCGCCCGATTTTACAACCTGGCCTTCTTTGGCCAATATTTTTTCACATTTGGCATAGAGGGTCTGAAAATTATTTTTGTGCTGTAGTATAATATAATGACCGTATCCATCTGGGGAAAACTCCACTTCCTTGACAATTCCCGAATCAGCGGCGTAAATCGGTTCACCATTTGAGGCGGCAATATCAATTCCATTATGGAATTCTTTTTCATTTGAAAAAGGTGAAATTCTGTATCCATATTTACTCGTAACCCATCCTTTCATTGGCCAGATTAATTGTATCTCTTTAAGATCCGCCAGTATTTCCGATTTATCAGCAACAAAATCAGGATTTTTCATGATTATGACAGCTGCCATGAACTTCGCGTAATATTTATTATTGTAGAATGACCTGGCTACATCCCATACGTCACGGGAACCAGCCTTCTCTATTGATTTCTGGACATTTTGTTCTCCTATATTGTAGGCCAGCACGGATAATTGCCAGTCGTCGAATTTGCGTTTGTTTGCCAGTAGATACCTCATTGCCGCATCGGTGAGGATATCTATATCCAACCTTTCGTCCACTTCTTCATTGACTGTTAACCCAAAAGCGCGTGCTGTAGAAGGAATAAACATCCAGAGTCCTGCGCCCCTGACCTTGTTTGTGGCCTGATTAAGATTTTGATAGCCTGATTCCAATATGGGAATGGCCAGAAACTCCATGGGCACTCCATATTCTTTAATCTTTTTCTCAATGCCTTTCTTAAAATATTTCATTCGGTCAAGGGAGGTCCTGATATATTCTCTTCCTTCGGGTGTCCCAAGGTATGCATTAAGCTCCTTTAAAACAAGGTCATTTACCACAATGGGATAGTCTGTATCTACTCCTGCCCTTTCGGCCATGGCAGCGGCCTGTTCCATTGTTATTCTACGATCTTGAATAGCCCCTTTTATGGCACATGATATAATTGTCATCAGCCCCATAATTAAAATTATTACAATTAGATTGATATGCCACTTCAATTGTATTGGTATTTTTTTAAACATCTTTTCAATTCTCCTTTTTAATAGTTTGCGTTGAATCATCAACGTGAGTCCTGTTGCGCATACAGGCACATTCCTCCGGTTTGACGATGATTTTGCGGCCTCAAAAAGGCAGCACGCATAGTCCTGTGAATCAATCTTTTTTTGGTCGACCAGCACTTCGTCACAGGCAAATTCCTGAAGTTCGGAGATTAAACGGGACCACAGATGGATGCAGGGATTAAAAATGCATATCAGCTTTAAAAACCATATTAAATAGAGCCATTTTGTATCACCGTTACGGTGATGCTGAAGCTCGTGCAAAAGCGTAATTTTATAATCAATTCTCTTTCCTAAAAGTTCTGTAGGGATAATTATATTCGCCACACCGGGCAACCAGTAGGAAAAGGGCACTTTTAATGGGGTCAAGTCTCCGGTTGACTTTTGATCAATTTTTTACCCAGTTCACTGACCCTATTATGCAATTTTTTATCCTTTAACCGATTCTTTTTAACGTTTTCAATAATTCAGCACCGCCAAAACCATTTTCAGCTAATAGGTTGATTTCCCGACTCGCATTTCCTCATTTAATCAAATCCGCAAGGCGTTTCCTGACGATTGCAGGGAAGTCTTGGGCCAGGGCCTTTTCCTGAATCGGCAGGGAGGAGGAAAGAGGTGTTCAGAATGTAGGTCCTAACTTGCCGAAGAAGGCTGCCGGATTCTCTGCTCCGTCATGGTATAAAAGGTAATAAGGGCCGCAAGAGCACAAAGCCCTATTATGCCGGCCATCGGCATCGCGGTACCTGTATGCAACACACCGATCAGGGTTCCGGAACCCGCGCCCATGGCAAGTTGGATCGTCCCCATCATGGCCGAGGCGGTGCCGGCCCCCTTTTTGTAAGGGGATAGGGCCAATGCCACGGCGTTCGCGCCAACCAGGGCAATGCTGCTGATGCATAAAAATAGAGGGATGATAAGGCCGATCAGCCCGCCCGTCCCGGTTAATGCAAGCAATACCAGGGCCAAACCCGATGCGGCAATAACCCAAAGCACTGTCCTCATAATAGCGATGTTATTGTAACGCCTCAGCAACAAGCGATTGAGCTGCGAACCGCAAACCAGTCCGAAGGCGTTCATACCGAAAAGCCAGCCATAGTGGTGTGGAGCAATCCCGTAAAGTTCTATAAAAACAAAGGGCGAGCCCGAAATGTAAGCGAACATGATGCCGGCTATAAAGCCGCCGCATAAGGCATATCCTACAAAGCCCCTGGTGGTCAATATACGCCCATAGGAAACGATCACCTTGCCTAAGCCGCCTGAGGTGCGTCGATCGGCCGGCAATGTCTCCGGAAGGTAGAATATCACCATCAGCAAACAGGCGCATCCAAAGATGGCAAGCACCCAGAAAATCATCCGCCAGTTTGAGTACAGTACCAGATATCCCCCTATAAAAGGGGCTGTGATCGGCGCCAATCCCGTTACCAGATAAAGCATTGAATACATCCGCGCGGAATCACGGGCATCAAAGAGGTCACGCACAACCGAATTCGTTATCACCATCCCCGCGCAGCAGCCGATAGCCTGGATGAATCGAAGGGCTATCAGGTTCACGGCTGATGTTGAAAGCGCGCAGCCCAATGAGGCTATAATATAAAGCGCGCAGCCGAACAACAAGGGCAGCTTGCGTCCTAAGCGGTCTGCAATCGGGCCATAGAATGTCTGGCCAGCCGCCATACCTATAAGAAAGAAGGACAGGGTATATTGTATAGTCCCGGCGTCAGAATTAAAATCCCGTGCGATATCCGGCAGTCCAGGCAGGTACATATCGATGGACAGCGGCCCAAAAGCCATAAGGGATCCCAAAATAAACGTAATCCTGCCGGAAGAGATCTGTTTCGGTTTTTCAATACTATCAGTCGACATATCTAGATACCATTTTAGAGGCAAAAATCAAAAAATAGAATATCGAATATTGAACAGGGAATTTCGAATTATGAACTTTAAACTATTTCGATATTCGGTATTCTGAAATCGATATTCGATATTATTTAAACGGGTTGTCTTAAAAAAGAGATCCCCTTGGGAGATATCTGTACTAGTCAGATCTAATAATGCCGATACTAGTGAACGTTACTAAAGATTTTCAAAAATGCATCGTGACCCTATCCCATATGGTCAGAAAAATCAAGCGGCCGAATAAGGCTTCATCTTTATCTTTTGTACGCCTAGGCTAATCCCATTCCTTGCCTAAATCTTCTGTGCTTAACCTTGAATAGCCAATAGCTTTTACAAAATGGACTCATTGCTTACAATTTTATTGACTTAAACTAAGAACTAAGTATAAAAAAGGATTTATTTTAAAGCCTAACAATAAAAACCGGTTCCCTATGATCTGGCCGGTTTATTTATTTTTTATTGATCTGGTTTACATATCCAATACAATGGTAATGTTCACAAGTATTGGCATTTGTGAACTAAATTTGAGGATATGCCTCAGTAGTATCCGGAACGTCCCATGGGGATCTTTTTTTAAGGCGAAAAAAGATAATGTTGAATATTGAACAGGGAATTTCGAATTATGAAGTTTAGACTCTTTCAACATTCAATATTCTGAAATCAACCTGCAAGCTCATGCCTTTTTGAAACAAATGCTCTATGCGTTGCGTATTATCTAGAGTAATAAATAGGCAGTATTGGCTAAATAGAATTATGGTAGGCAGTTATTAGAGATCGACATGGAACATATCTACGCTAGTAAGAGTACAAACATCTAAGGAGCATAAGGCAGGAGGTTATATGGAACAGGCTGAAAATGGGATGCGTATTACCATCGAAGGAGTCCGGCATATTTATAAAGATGATACTGTCGCACTTGATGGCATTGACCTTAACATAGGTACAGGGCTTTTCGGGCTGCTTGGCCCGAATGGAGCCGGTAAAAGCACACTTATGCGTATCATAACTACACTTCTTCCTCCCACAGAAGGGAAGGTTTCTGTTGGCGGCTATGATGTGGTGCATAATCGCAGGGAGGTGCGAGGCTTGATAGGTTACCTGCCCCAGGAATTCAGTGCATGGCGTTTGCACCGTGTAGCAGAGGTTCTGGATACACTTGCAGCCCTTTCGGGTCTTGAGGAAAAATCTGTTCGTCATAAACGGGTTGATGAGATTATTGAGTCCGTCGGCCTTAAAGATGTTGCTGACCGAAAAGTCAAGAAACTATCAGGAGGCATGGTCAGAAGACTGGGTGTAGCACAGGCCCTTGTCCATGAGCCTAAAATAATGATTGTAGATGAACCTACGGTCGGGCTGGATCCTGAAGAGCGGATCAATTTTCGTCAGTTGATGACCAGGCTTGGTCAGGACCGGGTCATTCTCCTTTCCACTCATATAGTTGCAGACCTGGGTTCAGGATGTTCTGATATGGCCCTGATCGATCACGGCAAGGTGAAATTCAGGGGCAGTCCATCCGAGCTTATCAAAAGGGCGATAGGTTCGGTATTTGAAATAACCATACCTCGTCAGGATGAGGCACGGGTTACTAGTGATCTGGAAATAGTATCAAGAGAGGACAGGAAAAATGAAGTTTCAATCCGGGCAGTATCAAGAGACCGAAATCTTCCTCCAGGGGCAAGACCTCTGGAAAATCCCAATCTGGAAGAGGCATATGTGGCCTTTATGGTAGCACAGGGGAAGAAACTCGGAGCTTCCGAAAAGGAGGTGGCATAATGCTTAATATGAAATCTGTTTGGTCTATTGCCCAGGCTGAGACACGTATCACAATCCGCCTTGTGCGTTACTGGGTGTTCCTCGTCTTTTCTTATTTGATTATGTTTATTGCATTTGTTTATTATTCAATTCTTCACGGCCTGTTTTCAACATATTCCGCAACTGCCGGGCTTATCTGTCCTAAATTTCTGGTTAGTTTGCTGGGAATATACTACCTGCTTATCTATTCTGTGTGCGTGGTGTTCCTTGCTTTTGATATCAGGGCAAGAGATAAGAGAGAACGGATAATCGAAGTTCTTGATTCTCGTCCCTATACAAACCTGGAACTTGTGGCAGGCCGATTCCTGGGTATCCTTATCCCTTCCTGGATTCCTATTCCGATACTGGTAGTCCTCATTGAGCTTTTAGGGTTGCTTCTTAAGGGTGTAGGATCCCCGATCGGTGAACCCGTTGAACTATACTCACTCCTTGCCTTTGTTTTTTTAATGAGCCTTCCATGTCTGGCATTTGTGCTGTCAGTTGTATTTCTGGTGACCTTACTTGTACGCAACAGGCTGGTCTCGGCTGTTGTTCTTTTAATACTTATGGGACTTGATGTCTGGGCGTTGTCAAAGCTTCCCGTTTATAAGGCTATAATGTTTGATATTTACGGCACATTTGAGATGGGATTTCCCTCAGACCTAGTCCTTCCCTTTACTGATGCTAAAGATCTGCTGCACCGAATAGCCATACTCATTGCCTCCTTTGGTATACTGGGCATCAGCGCTGCCGTTCATCCACGGCTTGATGACGGTTCTCGTGCAAGACTTGCCGTCAAGGGAACGACAATTGTGATTATAGCAGCTTGTCTTATAGGTTTTGTGTATTTCAATAATGCCAAGGTTATTAAAAACCAGGAATTGTGGTATGAAGCACATGGCAAATATAGTCTAGAGCCTGTACCAGATATTGAGACTGTCTCTGGAAAGGTTAAGATCATTCCCGGAAAAAGACTGGATCTTGATCTCGATATTACATTCTGTGCGCCTGAAGACAACCCGTTAAAAAAGGCCCTGTTTACTCTCAACCCGGGCCAGAAGGTAATAAAGATCCTTGATATTACGGGGAAACCGATAGATTTCATCCATAATAACGGATTGCTCGAGATCTCACTGCCTGAAATTCTTTCGCCTGGAGAAGAAACAGTTTTACGCCTGTATGCTGAGGGTCTACCTGATAAAAACTTTGCATACCTCAAAAGCGCGATGAATATTCTGGAGATGAGCGCTCTAAATAGTAATAATATCGCCCTACTTGGAGGTGAGAATATTATTTTCAATTCAGGTTTTGTTGCATTAATGCCAGCTGCCCGATGGCTGCCCGTATCCGGGCCTGAAAAGGGACGTGATGATCCGCGAGAACGGGCCGCGGATTTTTATAATGTAGACCTTTTAGTTGAGCTTCCTGAAAAATGGCTTGTGGCAGGACCCGGCAGACGACAAAACGTAGAAGAAAAAGATGGATTTACCGTGTTTCGTTTTTCACCTCCGTCTCAGGTACCGGAGGTTGCACTGATTGCATCACAGTTTGAAAGCCGCTCCTTTGAAGTGGATAATGTTTTAATGGAACTTCTGATTTCTAAAAAACATATGAAAAATATTGAGGTGCTTGCAGATACTGTTGATAAAATACGCGAATGGGTAGGTGATAAATTCAAAGAGGCCCAGGAAATGGGACTGGGCTATCCCTACGACGGATTTACAGTGGTAGAGGTCCCGACTAGGTTACGGGCATACGGAGGCGAGTGGCGGCTTGATACGGTCCAGTTTCCTCCGGGATTATTACTGCTCAGGGAGTTATCCCTGCCAACAGCGCGTTTTGATTCGGCCTTCAGAGATCCTAAAAAATTTAAGGACAAAGAAGGAGGAATAGCCCAGGCAAAATGGGAAAGGCTTCAGACCTTTTTTAAAAATGATTTTTCCGGGGGGAATGTCTTAACAGGTGCACCACGAAATTTTTTCCTGTACCAGACCTCTGCCTTAGGGCCTGAAAGTCTTGCCCTCAATTTTGTAATGGAAACACTTTCAGGACTTCTGATCGCAGACACAAGAGGTTATTTTTCCGCACATATCTACTCAGCCGGAAATAAATTAAATTCTATCATTACCTCGGTATTATTGAACTATTTTCAGACCAGGTCTTTAGGCATATCTGTTTCTGATGCAACTATCAGAACAATGACGTCACGACCTGTAGTATGGGAAAAGGCCCTTGAGGTTTCCCTGAAAGACATGGATCCCTGGAAGGACCCTGCAGATACGGTGGATATCCTGACATTAAAGGGTTATGCTATATCACATATAATAATGGATATACTTGGCCGGGAAAAAACAACCACACTGCTTTCAAATATTCGCAATAATCACCGTGGCAAATGTTTTTCTTATGATGATATGAAAAAGGCCGGAATAGATCTGGGATATGACTTTAACGAAATATTTGGTGACTGGATTGGCAGCACCGAACTGCCTGGTTTTGTTGTGTCCGAGGCAAGGGGGTATCGAATTTCTGATGATGAGAATGGAAGTCCTCAATATCAGCTGTTGTTTACCGTAAGAAATGATGAGCCTGTACCCGGAGTTTTTCGTTTTGTATATCTATATCCGGGAGAATCGAATAATCTTGAACTTGCAACTAGTGAGTCTATAAGGCTTGCGGGGAAGCACTCGCTTCAATACGGCACGATCATGTCCAGACTTCCAAATAACTATTTTCTGGAACCCTATCTATCACTTAACAGGATGATCTTCTTAATGAACATCAATTCTATTGATACTGATAAGATTGTTAACAAGGAACCAATCAAGGGGATTGAGGAGATCCCTTGGAGTCTGCCGATTGATGATTCAATTGTTGTTGATGACCTGGATAAAGGTTTTGAAATCACGGAAGAGGAACAAAAAAAGGGGTTACGCTTAAAGGCACGAGATAAAAAGGATGAGGAAACAGACCAGGGGCTGCCCTACATAGCTTCAAACATTTTTGCATTGCCTCCTCCCAATGAATGGTCACGTATAACAGAAACAACCGCCTGGGGATACTATCGCCATACTTACGCGGTAATAAAACCGGGTAACGGCAGTAAAAGGGCCGTATTTTTGACCTCACTGCCAAATGATGGCGCATGGGATCTTGAAGTGCATATGCCTATGAAGAACGGTTTTCTGAACAGACAGTATGGCTTATGGCACATTACAGTAGTTGACAGTAATGGAGATCAGCACAAAATTGAGTTTGATTCAAAGACTGTAATTCAAGGGTGGAACATGGCAGAAAAGCTGAACCTTCCCCAAGGAAAAGTGACTGTTGAATTTTCCGACAGGACGAATGGGCAGGTTGTTGTTGCGGATGCAATACGCTGGACACCTTCAAAGGGCAATTAACATAAGGAGATCAAATGTATAAAAGACATATCTTTTTCAGGGTGCTTATTTTGATTCTTTCATCTGTATTGGTTTGCCTTTCAGGCTGTTCACGTGAAAGTTCAGTTGATGAAATTGATTTTCTGGTCCCTGTAACCGTAACGGATGTAGGAACTGCCGATGTTGAGGACAGGATTACTGCAACCGGAACACTGCGCGCAACTAAAATAGCCCGTCTTGAAGTGGAGACCGGGGGTATCCTGGAATTTCTCACAAATGAGAGTGGGAGACGCTATAAGGAAGGAGACAGGGTTAAGGCTGGTGACGTTATTGCCAGGATCACGGGAGAGGATGTGCGCCTGGCCGCAAGAACAGAGGCAAATTATCAGAGATTTCTGACAGCAAAAGATGAATATGAGGCAACAAAAAAACTGTACGAAGAGGGATTTAGAAGTAAATCAGACTTACTCACCATGCAGGCCAGTCTTGAAGATGCAAGATTGGAGTATGAACGAAGCCTGAATGCGGAAAATCGCAGCCTGCTGACTACCCCCATAGACGGTGTTATCCTCAGACTGGCAAGGGACAGGGACAACCAGAACCAGCCCCTGGCTGTGGGTCAGTTTGTAAATCCCGGCTTTGAAGTGGCCAGAATTGCTCCTATCAATGTTCTTATAGCAGATGTGGATCTGGTGGGTCAGGATGTGGCAAAGGTAAAGGAAGGGCTTGAGGCAAGAATTCTGCATTATGCCTGGGAAAACGAGGTATTTACGGGGAAGGTAGTACACCTCAATCCTGTGATTGATCCTGTGACGCGGGCGTTAAGGGCCGAGGTGGAGGTGGATAACAGTCAGGAAAAACTCAGGCCCGGGATGTTTGTTGAGGTGATTATAATCAAGGAACAGAGAAAGGGCGTACCATATGTGCCCAGGGAGTCGGTTACGGACCGTGGCGGCAAATGGGTGGTTTTTGTCCTTAAAGGCCAGAGAGTTGCTATGAAGGAAGTGGTACTAGGACTTGGCGATGATTCTATTGTGGAAATCCGGGAAGGTCTGTCAGTCGGTGAACGGGTAGTAATCAGGGGGCTTGAGACACTTACTGACCAGACCCGGGTTCGTGTGACAGGGACTAGCTGATCCCATGTATATTCTAGCACGCTACGCGACAAAACGACCCGTGGCAGTAACGGTAGTTGCTGCTGCGATAGTAATGCTGGGATGGATATCCTGGAAAGATCTGCCCCTGGATCTCCTTCCTGACCTTCAGAGCCCCACGGTACTGGTCGCGATCCGTTCCGGTGACCGTCCGCCGACTGAAATGGAACGCCTTTATGGTGAGGATGTTGAACGACGCCTGTTTACAGTCAGGGGTATCAGGGCAATCAACCAGGTGGCCAGATCCGGAAACCTTATTGTCAGGGTTACATTCGACTGGCACTCGGATATGGACCTTGCCCTTGTGGACGTACAGAAGGCGGTAAATCCTATTGCCACAGATCCTGATGTGGATGAAGTTATTGTCAGGCGTCAGGACCCCCGCCAGTTGCCGATCCTTTCTTTGGGACTTGTCGCCCCGGATGGAATTCCCAACCTTACAGAACTGCGCCGCATAGCAAAACGCCAGGTTGCTCCTGCCCTTGAACAGCTTGAAGGGGTGGCAGAAGTAAACGTTACAGGAGGTCGCGAAGAGGAGGTCAGGATCATCCTGGACAGATATTTGTTGGAAGCGCATGGCGTAACCATGTCATTGCTCGAACAGCGAATTAAGGCATCAAACCTGGATATTAACGCAGGAACCCTGGAGGAGGGAGACAGGGTCTACCTTGTAAGGGGTTTATCCAGATTCAGGGATGTTAAGGATATTGAGCAGGTAGTGGTCAAGTATGAGCGGGATTCGGAAAATAATCAGGTTCCCGTGAGGATCAGTGACCTTGGCCAGGTTGTTCTTGCTGAAAAGGAGATAAGTGATCTGGTCCTCGTAGACGGACAGGAAGGAGTAAGTCTTTCCATCTATAAGGAGGCAGGAGCCAATACTGTAAACGTTTCCCGAAGCGTAAGGCGATCCATTGAAAACCTGAACGCTGATCTAAAAAGTATTGAATTCAGGATAGTCAGCGATGAGGCGGCTCTGGTTGAGGATGCGATTAATGATGTTGAAAGTGCGGCTGTTATAGGCATTATCCTCGCAGTCCTTGTACTGACTTTTTTCCTGCGTTCACTTGGATCAACAATCGTGGTCGCCTCGGCAGTTCCCGTATCCCTTATGGCCACACTGTTTGCCATGCATTTTGCCGGCCACAGCCTTAACTTGATGACCCTCGCGGGAATGGCTCTTGGCGCCGGCATGCTGGTTGATAATGCCATTGTTGTAATAGAAAGTATATTTCGGAGAAGGTTAGAAGGCGATTCCCCAGGGGAGGGGGCTGCTAAAGGTACTGCATTGGTCGCAGGGGCGATCACGGCAAGCACGCTTACCACATGCGTTGTGTTTTTACCTGTTCTTTTTATTCGGGGACTGGCAGCCAGGCTTTTGTCCGGTATATCCTTTACTGTAGTAGTCTCTCTTGTCGCTTCTCTTGGGGTGGCTGTTTTTTTGATTCCCGCCCTTGCTGCATGGTTTCTTCCCAGAAGAAAAACGGGGGAGATCGATCCGGGAAAGGCGAGAGTAGAAGCTGTTGTGCTGACTCTGTTAGAACATCCCATTATCGTAGTATTCATCAGCCTTCTGCTGGTTGCAATATCAATCAGCAGCCTGCTGGGTCTGGGCTCCGAACTCCTTGCCCCTGCCGATCCCAGACAGTTTACGCTCAGGATTGTCGGCCCTCCAGGTCAGCGTGTTGAATCAACGAAAAAAATGTCCGCAGTAGTTGAACAGATAATCAGGGAGGCGGCAGGAGATGACCTTCGTACAATATTGTCCGAGGTGGGAAGGCTGCCGGAGGATGAACATTTTATACGTGAAGAAAGGACAGGTGAAAATACGGCAAGGATCCTTGTGAACCTGTCAGCAAAGGGTAAAACAGCTAGTCAGGTGGTTGCCTCCGCTTCATCGGCAGTATCTTCCCTGCCGAATGTTGAAGTCTCCTGGGAGCTGGGTACTTCCGTTCTTTCACGGGCAATTGGTACTACCGGCCCTCCTGTTCAGGTTGAAATCTCCGGGCAGTCGGTTGAAGACCTCAGAAAAAGCGCTGAAGAGGTTCTTGGGCGATTAAGAAAAATGCCGGAGCTCTGGAATGTGGGCTCTTCCTTTGAAGGCGGCGCGCCTGAAGTGCATGTCATCCTGAATCGAGCACTCTGTGACGGTCTTGGTATTGATTTGGACAGTCTTACCAGGATACTTGAGGCTGCCCTTGACGGACGTGAAGTCACAAGACTGTCCACAGGTGATGAGGAAAAGGATGTAGTACTCCTTATGGAAAAACAGGATGTTACCAACCTGAAATCTATCCCCTTTAATACTGCCGGTGGAGAGCGGCTTACAGTGGGAGATGTTGCTGACTTTGTACAGGTAGAAGGGGCGCTGGAGATATTTCGAAGGGATCAGCGAAGGGTAGCTAGGATTACCGCGAGAGTTGCACCAGGTGTTGAGTACCCTGTCGCCAGGGCAGTTAGCGAAAAGGTCATAAAAGATATTAGCCTGAGTCCGGGGTTGAGGATCAAACTTGCCGGGGAAGAGGAGGAACGGCAGAAGGCCTTTAATGAACTGAAATGGGCAGGTATCATGGCTATACTCCTCGTGTTCATGGTTCTGGCAGGCACATTTGAATCTCTTGTCCATCCTGTCACCGTTCTCGCTTCCATACCCCTTGCCCTTGTGGGTGTAGCAGCAGTGCTTGTTCCGGGGGGTCGTCCCATTGGAGTGATGCAATTTCTGGGTCTTATTGTTTTGTCAGGTATTGCCGTGAACGACGCAATCCTATTAGTCCAGGCCGCACGCCAGCTTATGGCGGAAGGCATGGAACGGAAGAAAGCGCTGGCCGGAGCTGCAGGTATAAGGCTTCGTCCCATCATTATGACTAGTGCCACAACTATGCTGGCCCTGCTCCCCCTGGCAATAGGTGTAGGTGAGGCAGCACAATTAAGGGCTCCTCTTGCCCTCACTATTATCGGAGGGCTTATCACATCAACCCTGTCTTCTCTTCTTGTCATACCCTGCCTGTATCTTCTTTTGGACCGTCTGCGTATTAATCGGGAAGAATCATGAAGTGGTACAATTTTCCTATTAGGCGTCCTGTAGCCACATCTATGTTCTTTACCGCCATTCTTTTGCTGGGAATCGTGGGGTGGCAGAAAATACCCATTGAGCTTGTTCCGAACCTGGAGGGTGACAAGTTATATGTAAATTTTAACAGGCCGAACAGTGAACCTGAACTCGTGGAACGGGAAATTCTGATCCCACTTGAGGCAAAGGCATCCGAACTCCCCGGAATGAAGGAGTCATGGGGTGAGGTCAGGGGATCCGATGGTTCTTTTACTGTCAGTTTTGAGCCGGGGACAGACATTAAGGTTCGTCAACTGGACATGCAGCGCCTGGTAATTGAACTGAAAAGAAACCAGCCAAAGGAAACGACAATCAGGGTAGATGCCCAGGATTTTTCCATTATAAGCCGTTTTGTCATGATCATTCAGGTGCTGGGCGGGGCGGATAACAATGCCCTTAGAAGCCTTGTTGAGGACAGGATACAATCCAGGTTAGCCGCTGTTAAGGGTGTTGGTGGTATTTTTGTAATGGGAGGCGCCCCGGAGGAGGTTACTGTTCGGATCGATCCTGACAAATGTGCCGCGCTTGGAATCTCTCCCAGGGATGTAGCAGAGTCGCTTACCCGATCGGTCCATCGTCTCAGATTCCTTGGGGGGCTGGAAGACGGGTCAAAAAGAACACTAATAATGCTTGATGGTCGTCCGAAGGGGAGCCATGCCCTGGGAGAAATAAGGGTAACTCAAGATAAGCCTGTACTGATACGCCATGTCGCGGATGTTTCAAGAGGAACCGGAAGAACAAACATGCTGTTTCGGATCAACAGCAAGCCTTCTGTGGGTCTTGTTGTGCTAAAGGAAGAAGGGACTAACCTTATTGAGCTGGGCAGGGATCTTCGCTCCCGAATTGATGATCTGCGGAATGAATTTAATCCTTATGGGATTGATTTTATAATAGGCTTTGACGGCGCTGAAGCAGTGGAAAAACAGCTTGATCGACTCAAGAAACTGGCTTTGAGCGGATTTATCATTGCCCTCGTAGTGCTTTTTCTGTTCATACGCCGACCAAAGGCGGTAAGTGTAGTCGCAGTGTCTGTACCTGTCAGTGTCTTGGCGGCCATGGCAATGTTGTACACCGGTGGTTATACCCTCAATATAGTTACCCTTATCGGTCTTGCCGTGGGAATTGGCATGCTGGTGGATAACAGCATAGTTGTGTATGAAGCGATTCAGCGCAGGCTTGAAAGGGGGATGGAGCCGGACGCGGCAGCAGGGGAAGGTGTAAGAATTACTATCAGGGCTATCATAGCCGCGACAGTGACAACAGCTATTGTGTTCATCCCTATTGCGTTCTTCACTGAAGACGCAATGATCAGGGGGCTTCTCAAAGTTCTTGCCGCCGCCATTCTACTGCCGCTTGCATCTTCCCTGCTTGTAGCTGTCGGGATGGTACCGCTTTTAAGCAGAAAGCTTGCGGCCCCTGCTGCGCTGGCGAGAATAGATGCCGTCCGCAAAAGGAAGGAACTATATGCCGGACTGGTATCTCCTGACAAGTGGCGGGAACTGTTTTCAGGTCTGTTAAAGGTTTCCCTTCGTCACCCTGCCGGATGGCTTGCCGTTATAACAGGTTCAGTTTTAATTACCGTTATCGTGGCTGTTCCATGGTTACTTGTGAGTTCAACATCAGAAGAGGCAAGGGAGGCTGATGAAATAAGACTATCTATCGATGTTCCATCCGGGGATTCCCTGGAGGCAATAGGCCGTGACATATCAGGACTTGAGCAGGCGGCGCTTGATATTGATGGGGTAAAATATGTTGAAAGTATTGTGCAGGAGAACAACAGTTCGCTTAATATCAAGTTTGTTGACCGTGATGAACGTCCCGAAGACCTGACAGCCTCCAAGGTAAGGTCAAAGATAAGAGAGGCGGCAAAAACACTCAAGGGCATAAATGTCCGGTCTGAGGATATATCCGGAGAGGGGGGATCAAGGGGAGGGGGCGGTAGTGCGCAATTGTTCGGTCAGGCACCTTCCGAGATTGTACTTTCCGGGCCTGATAACCAACAGTTAATATCTCTTGCTGAATCCATAAAGGAAAGACTGGAATCCATCCCTGAGATAGGCAGATATGGTGTTTGGCTTTCATCAAAATTGGGGCAGGATGAAATACAGGTTGTCCCTGATGATTTTATATTAACCGGTCTGGGACTTACTTCGGATCAGATAATGCCGATGCTGAGTATGCTGAGCAGAGAAGGGACGGAGATGCGGGCAGGAATGATCCTTGACGATGGACGGGAAATCCCCCTTACTGTCAGAAGTTATGAAACCGCTTCCAGTCAGATAAGTTATAAGATGGAAAGACTCAAGGTGCCGACGACCGCAGGTGTCCTGCCCCTTGGGCTCGTGTCCAATACATACAAGATGCCTCCTCCTCCAATGATCCAGCATCACAACGGAAGGAGGGAGTTAAGTATATTTTACAGATTCACTCGAAGTGTTCCTAAAACCGGACTGGCAAGGGACGCACTGGATGAGGAAATTCTGTCAATGATAAGAAGCATTCGTGTTCCCGCGGGGTATATAATTGACCCGCCGGATAAGGAAGAGTCTGTAAGCTGGTTCAAACGTGCCTTTATACCAATGCTGCTCCTGCTCTTTGCCGTGTTGGCTGTTACATTCGAATCTCTTACGATGCCCGTGCTTGTGCTGTTTGCCGTACCTCTATCAATACTGGGATCAGCGGGGGCGCTGTTCCTGACAGGGATGCCTGCGGATATGATGGCCATGGCAGGGGCTGTTGTTCTTTTGGGACTCACTGTAAACCCGGCAATTCTCCTTGTAGACCGTATGCAGCAGAGGGTACTTACAGGTTCATGGTCGGCGGGAGCCGCCGCAATAGCAGCGGTCAGGGAAAGGGTCAGACCCATCTTAATGACTACATGCACCACAATCGCTGGGCTATGGCCTCTCGCCATTCCAACAGGCAGGGAGAATGAGATATGGCCGTCCTTTGCCGTGGTGGTTATGGGAGGACTGGCCACTTCAAGCCTGCTTATCCTGCTCGTGGTCCCTATGGGTTTTGTGTTCCTGAACCGCCTGGACAGGCTGTTTGGAAGACTTGGTCCATGGATAACAGTGCTGTGGTTAGGAATGACTACAGCAGTGATGTCTCCCCTCATTATATTTGATCACATTTCTTCCATGACATGGCAGATCATAACCACATTGCTTGTAGCCGCTGTTATTCTTGGAGTGATAGTATTGCTATTCAGGAGGCCGGATATCCCTGAACCCGAAGCGGAAATGGACATTGAAGTAAAATTCCTCCATAAGATATACGGTCGACCTGGACCTGTGGGTCGTGCCTGGCGATCGGGAGAGCACTTCGCGGAAAGGGTCCTTGCCAGGGGAGGCAAGCCATTTTTACCCGGAGACACTATTCAACCAATTATTACAGGGATAGTACTCCTTTTAGGTGCGGGATATCTCGCCTTTTCCTTAAGCACCACATGGTGGCGTCTTGTGTTCTCCTTTATCTGCGCCATAATACTAAGCCAGATACTGATTCAATTGAGACGATTGAGAGGCAAGTGTGATCCCTCCGGCAGACCTGATCCAGGAGGGATAGAACATTTTCTGGCATTTCTGGTCCCGTGGATTGTGTTCATATTATTAGGCCTTTATTATTATCTTATACCGGTAATGGCAGACAGTAATCCCCGTCTTGTACCTCTGGCCCTGGCAATTATAGCGGCTTTAATAATATTTGTTCAGAGCGGGAGAAAAACGGCAAAAGACCTGGCGGCAGGAAAGATATCAGAACGTGCTGATAGGGGATTTTTACAGAGAGTAAAAACCATATGGAGGAGGGTAAATCGAAGGTTATTCAGCCTGGATCTTCCCTCGGAGGAGGTGGAGGCACTTAGGAATGTCCATTTCCGCGCTGAGAAGGGGATGATAGGCATACTCGGTCCGAATGGAGCGGGTAAAACAACACTTCTCAGGTCCCTGGCGGGAATACTTGTGCCGACAACAGGTGTTATAAATATTGGCGGAATATCCATTAAAAAAATAAGGAGACACCTGGCAAGGTGGATTGGATACCTGCCGCAGGACTTCGGACTGCCGGGAAACCTGACTGGAAGAGAATACCTGGAATATTATGCACTCCTGTATGATATCGGTGACAGTATTGTGAAAAAGGAGAGGGTTGAAAATCTTCTCGAGGAGGTAGGGCTGTCTGACCAGGCTAATAAGGAGATCAGGGGTTATTCGGGCGGGATGAAGCAACGTGTGGCGGTTGCGCGGACCCTGCTGCGTCTTCCTCCCATAATAATAGTGGATGAACCCACGGTGGGTCTTGATCCGAGGGAACGTATCCGATTCAGGAACCTTCTGGCTAAACTGGCTGAAAACAGAGTGGTTCTGTTTTCTACTCATGTTGTTGAAGATGTGGCAGTAGCCTGTGAAAGGGTAATTGTCCTGGCTGCAGGGAAAATGGTCTTTGATGGCGAGCCTTCCATGCTCGCCAGAGAGGCGGAAGGAATGGTATGGGAATTTAGAATCCGGGCCGGAGAGGAGGAAGACATCCGGAAAGATGCCATGATCGTGGACCAGATTCCGGAAGATGAGGGCTTCTATCGAACACGGGCCCTATGTTCGGAACCTCCTATTCCTCAGGCACGCAGAATCCCTCCCAGCCTGCAGGACGGGTACCTGCAGCTTGTGGGATACGGGATGTAGAGAAAGGTGACTGGACTGAATCCTCTGTAAAGTGAGTTATGAAACATTGAAAAATAGACTTATAGAACGAATAATAGACTATCTAAGGCTCACACAACTGTCCATCCAGTTGATAGCAGGACGCCGTTTTTATATCACAGTACTGCTTCCTCTGTTCTGGCCGGCCTTTCAGGCGTTTCGCCTTCTTATGGGCTGGCGGGAGACTAAAATTGAAGCGATAAACGTCCAGACGCTTATCGGACTGCCTCTGGTGATTTACGCCATTTTTCTTGGAATTCGGATAATAGCCAGTGAGGTGGATCGAAGGACACTCGAAGTTGCTTATACTGTGCCTGGCGGCAGCCACAGGATCTGGCTTGCCAAGATGACCGCATCCTTTTGTCTGCTGCTGTTCAGTGAAGTGCTTATGGCCATATTTACTCTCGTCCTGTTCACATCATTCCCATTTGTTTCATTTTATGGTGCCCTTCAGGCAGCAGTCTTCTACATGGTTGTTGGCATGGCCTTTTCCGCGTTTTTCAGGAGTGAAATATCCGGTGCCATGGCAACGTCACTTCTTTTGACTATAAATATTATCATATCCAATTTTGGTAATAGGATGCGATTATCTCCCTTTTTTAACCCGCTGGCATTCGACTCAAATATAACAGATGTAACAGCCTACACTATTCAGAACCGGATCCTTTTTATTATAGTTATTTCAGCAATTACTCTTCTAACATTTTCCCGTGTGGAAAGACGGGAGAAGATGCTTGGGGATTAAGGAGGCATATCAAATGAAAAAAGAGTTATTATTTAAAAAGCTTGTTTCACCTTTTCTAGTTTCTACGATATGTGGATTATTTTTTATGGGTGGATGCGCATACGTAAAAAACTGGTATGAACCTTCTCCGGAATTTTCTGTTCCGCAGGAAGCGGTAAGACAGATTGATGTCATTGATTTGGAGGAGGCAACCGAGGAGAAACCAAGTACAGTGGAAGTTGTTGAACCGGAAATATCCGAGCTTGAGCTTTCACTTGAAGAGTGTCGCGCACTTGCCCTTGAAAACAATCTTGATCTTCAGGTGCAGCTTATTAACCCAACCATTGCCAGGGAGGTGATCAATCAGGAGGAGGCAAAGTTTGAGGCTACCTTTAAAGGTAATGTGAACTATGCAAAGACTGACACGCCCACCGCGTCACTGCTTGATATAGCGGGATCCAAGGTGGACATTTCTTACATTGACCTGGGCGTAGACATTCCGCTCAGAACAGGGGGGACACTCTCCTTTGATCTTGCAGACAGGCGGTTGAAAACGGACTCACTCTGGTCAATATTTAATCCTTCATATGAATCAGATTTTTCTGCGTCCATAAGTCAGCCCCTGCTTCGCAACAGCGGCAATCGGGTGAACACTCACAGTATACGGGTGGCCCAATATAACAGCAGTATAGCAGAGGCCAGGACCAAGCTTGAGGCGATTCACATAATCGCCAATGTGGACCGTGCCTACTGGAGGCTTTACGCTGCGAGAAAGCTTCTGGATGTCCGCAGGAAGCAGTATGACCTTTCAAAGGCCTTATATGAGGAGACTTCACGTTTTGTGGAGGTTGGGGTAAAACCCCAAATTGAGATGATCCGGACAGAGGCGAGTGTAGCGGAAAAGCTTGAAGCGATTATAAAGGCTGAGAACGAAGCGCGTGACACTGAAAGGGACTTGAAACGCATGCTCAACAAGAAAGGGCTGGGCATGGAAACAAAAACAGTCCTGATCCCGTCATCTCCACCGGACCCTGTCAGATATGAACTGGAAGGTAACAGGATGGTGGAAAATGCCATTGAAAACCGCATGGAGATGCTTGAACTGGAATTGCAGCTGGCTCAGGACAGCAGTAATATTGACTATCTTGAGAACCAGACCCTTCCCTTGGTAACACTGGAGTATAAATATAATATCAACGGTCTGGGTCCGACAAGAAGCGACTCATATGACCTATTGTCAGATAATGAGTTTAAGGATCACCGGATTGGCCTTCAGGTATCCATACCTATAGGTAACAGGGAGGCAAAAAGCAGGCTTCGAAAGGCAGTGTATGAACGTGCCCAGAGACTTGCCAGCAAAGAGAGTAAAAAGTCTGAAATAAAATATGAGGTGCTGAGCCAGATTGATAAACTCGAGGCAAACTGGCAGCGTATTCTGGCCAGCAGGCAGACAACCATCCTTAAGGATGAGCAGTACAGGGCGGAAAAAAGGCAGTTTGAACTGGGCCTTGTTACATCCACGGATGTTCTGAATGCCCAGACAGACCTCGCAGAGGCGCAGAGGGTGGAAATTCTTGCGCTTGTGGAATATCAGATAGCAATTATTGACCTTGCATATGCAACCGGAACACTCCTTGGTGCCGCGAAAGTGGAATGGGATCCTGTTGTTCCGAGAGAATAAACCTGTTTATCCGCATAGGAAAGTATCCTTGTAGTATGATCTGAGATGTGTAATAATGTATTGATTTCATGATGAACCATTAATTTAAATAAGGAGGTGGGATTATTATGAAAAAAGTATTGTGTTTTGGCTTGGTGTTTGCTTTTGTCTGCTTCTCAGCCTCTATTTTATTTGCCGAAGAATACAATTATGATGAAGCTGCGAAGCATATCGGTGAAAAAGCAACCGTTTGCGGAAAGATCATTGACACTTTGCCCTATCAGGGAATGACAATCCTTGGTATGGGGGCAGCGGTAATGGAGCAGACCGCTGTGGGGATAGAAGTGGATGATTCGATTAAAGACAAGGTGGATAAGGATCTATATGTCGGCAAGACGATTTGTGTAACCGGAGAGATTCACCAAAATCCAAACGGCGGCGGATCTATTAAGGTATCGGATCCATCACAGATCAAAGTAAAATAATTTGCTGCGCAACTAGACCTTTGCATAATTCCTTCATCCGTCATTCCGGACTTGATCCGGAATCCAGGAACTACTTGAAATTACTAGATTCCGGCCTGCGCCTAAATGACTAAATTTAGCTTTAAATCTCGTTTTTCAAAGGTCTCCGCACCATGGGCAAGACCGTGGGCAAGCTTTCTTGCTGATGGAATTGATTACCGAATCCGCTGGTTATAAGGCGTTTTATGCCGAACAGCCAGCGGATGAAATCCCAATCCGACCCACTCCAGCCCTATAGGTATATACTCACTTCACTAAAATACTATCTGACACTCATGCCTTCTCCCTGCATTCATTTGACGATAAAAAATCAATTTACTGTACAGGGTTTACGGTGTAGGATAAAATTTACACCGTACACCTTATACCTTATACCGTTTATAATAAGGAGGCATTTTTATGAAGACATTGGTAATCTCCGGAAGCAAAAATCCCGAAGGCAGAACCGCATCTTTGATAAATGCCTTATGCCGTGGAATCAAAA
Organism: Bacteroides sp. SM23_62; assembly: GCA_001303955.1. GTDB lineage: Bacteria > Bacteroidota > Bacteroidia > Bacteroidales > SM23-62 > SM23-62. The sequence goes on from LJUP01000003.1 coordinate 41,328, forward strand.
CAGTGGGAAGTGATTCGGAAGTCATATACCTGCCGCAAATTAACATTGAACTCTGCAGGCAATGTAATGATGATGGCTGGGGTATATGCAGAGAGGAAACAAAATGTGTTATAGATGATGATTTCATGTCAGTTGTGGAAAAGATTGATAATGCTGATGCAGTGGTATTCGCAAATCCTGTTTATTTCGGCGATCTCAGCGAAAGCATGAAGGCCTTTCTTGACAGGTTGCGCAGGGTAAAGACAACAATTCCCAGAGGACCATTACCGACACGTGTCCCTCCAGGCCCTTTTAACAATGACAGTGGTCCCATTGCTGTTGGTATATGCTATGCAGGGGGAAGCGGAAATGGAACGACCTCATGTTGTATGAACCTTGAAAGAATCCTGCAGATCTGCGGTTTTGATGTTGTGGATATGATACCGGTACGCCGTCAAAATCTTGAAAATAAAATCAAGATAATTGAACTTACCGGAGAATGGCTTGCAACTGAACCATCATCATCTAAATGTAAATTAGAGCCTATTTAGTAATCAACTATATGGCTTCAAAATCGAAGGGATCATAAGATTCTGACCAAAATCATGGTGTTAGATACAATCTTAATATCCATGTTGAAAAAACCAGTAACAGTAAAAAAATTATTATTAGCTTCCAGGAAGATTTTGTGACGTGAATAATGATCTCTTTTTTTGATATCAATTCAGCGGAAAATTTTATTAGAAGGGCAAACAGCCCCAGAATCAGGACAATCCCAAGAGGATTATAACCGAGCGAATCGGCAATATTCAATGATATAAGGGAATGAATCGAACGTGACAGACCGCAAGTGGGACATTCATATCCTGTCAGCTCTTTAAAATGACACGTTATCAGTCTTGATTCAAGCGGATTATAGAATCTGGCCGCAACTAAGAAGGCAAGTATCAGAATTAAGCCGGCCGTACGAATAATGATTTGATCTTTCGACAAAGGAACTTCTATTATCTTTTTCATTATACTATTCGCTTTATACAACCGGATTCATGTTCCCATCTGTGGTAAAAACGGAATCTACTGTACCGGTGGGAAATATTTTGTATTCGTCCCCGAACTGTTCGAGGAATTCCAGGCTTAATGCCCGGAACGTAACGGAAACCGGCAGCATCAAAACAGACCCGATATACGGGATCATCAATAAAATAAAACCGCAGCAGCATGTTATTAGGCCGCAGATAACAATCCCGATTACAACGAGGATATATAAACCAAATATAAAAAATCCGTATAAAATGAAATGAAATACATGTTTGCCGAACAGCATTAAAAATATTCGCCATGCGTCATTAACCATTAATCCGCTTTTGTACATGATGGGAACGACAAAATTATTAAGGAACATTGAGATATAACCAATCACCAAGAACAGCAGCAAACCGATAAGCACACCCGCCAATATCAGCATTAAGTAAGAGACAAAACCGTATCCGCTGAGATAAATATTGCGGGCGACAAAGAATGCAATAACCATGAACCCCATAGAAATAATAAAGGAGATAATACTGAATACCAATCGCCAGAGAAATAAAGAGTCGCCGATAGCCTTGAATTCGCCCCAGGGTTTTACAATAAGAGATCGGTTGTGAACAACATTATCAAGAAACATGAACATGCCCCTTGAGCTGAGCCATGCTAATACGACAAAGAGTACGATAGCAATAGCAAGTCCGACTATAATTACAGCAGTCCAAATTGGGTGTTGGGATAGCCATTCTATTATCCTCCAAGGGAGTTCAAAAAATTCATCCCAATCAAGATCTCCTTTACTGAACCTGAATTGGAAGTTTCCTCCCCTGCCTGTCCGTAAAAGTTCGGCAAGAAATGCAGTAAAACCAAGGGCGAACCATTTGCCTAGATTGAAAGGCTTGAAAAGAATCATTTCCATTCTTTTCCATGCGCGAGAAAATGGGGGGATATATTGAATAGTCATGTTTCCACCTCTAATTTCGAAAGCTATCTATATATTCAGGAAGGCGTATCAATTCTTTAATCCGAAGATTGGGTCATCAGGCATACTTCAATATTTTCATTCATACATGAATGAACGTCCCTTTTGTCCATTTCAGAATGCCCAAAAATGCCTTTTATGCAGCAACGCCTTTTGGATTAGGACCGTACTGATTCTCGCCCTTTTGACTGTCCAGAACCATGAAAATGATTAGAACAATCCAGCCAATGATCGGGATCAATCCAATCAGCAACCACCATCCGGTACGGTTTGTATCATGCAGGCGCCGGACAGCGACAGCAATGCTAGGAATCAGAACTCCCAAACTATATATGGTACTGAGAATCGCGGAGTTGATTGCGTAGTCGATGATACTTAGAATAATGTATATGATTAAGTTGAACAAGACGAAGTACCAGTATTCCTTTCGTCTTGCCCTCCCGCTAAACACAGCATATTTTTTAAGGACCTCAATATACCAATTCATGTTACTCTCCTTTCTTAGCCCTGAGTAGTTGCCGAGTGGTTGCTGGGGAAGCACAACCACACGATCCCGAACACAGGTTCGAAAATCCATTCCACTTATGAAAATACAAAAGCATTTAGCCCTCTGCCCCATTTCACGGTTAAAAAGATGGCTGCCGACGCTTGAGGACTTCTATTTAGATAAATTCCCGTAAGGGTTCAAAGACAAAAACTAAAGGATATCATCAGCAAAAAAGGCGTTTAATAATGAAGCTTAACCGGAGGTTCTGATAACACTCCAGATTGAAAACATGAGGCTGGTAAGGCATGAATAAGTACATAATGGGGCAAATGGGAATTAAAAGTCAATAGAAAAAAGGCATACGTTGATAAGAACTCCCATCTTTAGCGGCGAAGTATATATGATTTTACCTTGTGTGTCATTGATAAAGTCGGTGTATGATTTGGTAGCCCTTCATATTACCTAGAAAGCAGATTTATGAGTCGAGGGCATTCAGAAGTCGGCAAGGTAGATCCAATTTGCCTGTGATCTTAAAGTTTGATCCTGGGATTAACGCGAAAAATATAAATAGATTTGACACCCTCGACATACGATATTATAAGTTATGTAACATTTCGCCCTGAATTCCATGATGGAAAGAAATAAGTGAAAGTTGAACATACATGTACGGAGTAGCGCTATAATCTGATTATCAAAAAGGGGGAAGTAGAGATGGGGAATGATCAAAAAGGGATACAATTAAATAGACGTGACTTTATTAAAACAACCGCCCTGGCTGGTATGGCAGCGGCTCTTCCGGTGACAGGTCTCGCGGGGCAGAGCACAATTAGCGGATCAAGACCGAGCCCTGAGGGGACAAAAAGAAATCTGCTTTTTCTGAGTGATGTTCCGGAAAATTATGAAAGGCTGATTGAGTCGATTAGATCAATCAAGGAATATGAGATTCTTGTAACCCCGATGAAGATCAATTTTCGAAAACCAGAGGATATACTCAAGTCCATCCAGGATAAAAACGCGGATATTCTTTTTATTCGCCTGCCTACTATAGGCTTCTCGTCCAGACATATCGCTGAAGGCATGGGCACTCTGGATATTCCAGTAATTCTTCTTCCCATAAATCTTGACCTGATCATGTGGGAAACTGACCTAACGGCATCATTTCGTATAAAAGAGACGAATGCCATTCTTGCCAATTCGGAAGAGCATGCCATTGAACTGATAAAGACCGTCGCGGCACCAAGACCTCTCGAAGGCCAAAAGGCCCTGGTATTCGGCAAACCGTTTGGTTCAACCAGTATACCGGCTCCCAACCTCAGTGAGGATTATATCTATAAGCGCACGGGCGTCCTGATAGAACACCGGCCCTTAGAAGAGCTGAGACAGCTCATGAAAGAAGGTGTTGATGAGGCAACTGCCAGGAAGGAGATGGAGAGGTGGAAAAGGGAAGCAGCAAAAATCACTGGCCCGACAGACGAAATGATTCTTGACTGTTCGAGAATGTATGTATTATTGCAATCCATTGTAGAGAGGGAAGGATTGTCAGCTATTTCCATAGATTGTCTGAGCTTCACTTTTGGCCCAGACACATCGCTTCCGACTCCCTGCCTTGCATTCACAAGATTGAGAGACGAAGGAATCTCCGCCACATGTGAAGCCGATATATGCATGATGCTTTCCTCCATGCTATTGCAGGAGATCAGTCATAGGCCATCCTATCAATGTAACGTTTCCTCGGTTAATACCCAGAACTCCACCACCGTTCTTCGCCATTGTGTAGCGCCCACGAAGATCTTTGGGGCCTATTCTCGGCCGCAGCCCTATAACCTTCTGGACTATCATGGCATGGGGAAAGGCGCGGTGCCGGAAATAGAATACCCGATAGGTCTTGATGTAACTTTGGGAGGGTTCAGCAAAGACCTGAAGGATTTCGTGTTATGGCCAGGAAGGGTTCAGCCGGGGATTGATGATAAGGCTACCCCTTCATTTAAAAACGCCCCGCCTGAAATGCAGAAAATGCGCAGGTATTGTTCAAATAGAGCGGATGTGAAGATCAAGGATGTACATCGTTTTCTTCAAAGCATAGCAGGTATCCATCACGTTATGGTTGCCGGGAGCTATGCTAAAGAGATCTATGACGCAATGCTTCGAATGAATGTGAATGTCATCGCTCCGCCTGATCTGACAGCGCCGGAGATATAAGGAGGATTTATGAAATTCAATTCTTCGCGAAGAAAGTTCCTTAAAGCCGGACTGATTCTGCCTGCAGTGGGACTTGTTTCCACGAATGACTCTTATGCCTTTTCTAAAATGCCGGACAATGTTGCTTATCGGGTGTTGGGTAAAACCGGTTTGAAAGTGTCCACTGTTGGTTCAGGGGTCGGCATTGAGCCTGATCCACAGGTTATCGCGCGAGCCATCGATCTGGGTGTCAATTATTTCGATACGGCCCGTATGTATGGGAATGGCAGCAGTGAGCGGATAACGGGAACCGCCCTTAAGGGAAAAAGAGATAAAGTTATACTTGCGACAAAAACCGATGGAAGAACCAAATCGGATATATTTAAAGACATGGAAGCAAGTCTCAATGCGCTAAACACAGATTATGTCGATATCTATCACCTGCATTCCAGAGATACTCCCGATACAATTACCGATGAATCCGTCGAGGCCTGTGAAATGCTCAAGAAAGAGGGAAAGACCCGGTTTATCGGCGTAAGCACGCACGATGTGCATGCAGTGGCGGATCATATCCTGAAGATCGGCAAATTCGATGTTGTACAGACAACTTACAGCTACGCAATAGGCGGTGCGCCCTTGAGGCAGGAGGCCATTTCCAGGTTGTACGCGGCAGGAATCGGAATGGTGGCGATGAAGGTTATTATCGCGGTGGCGGGATTTATACCAAGGGATATCAATCTGCCAAAAGAAGGGCCGTTGGCGGCCATAAAGTGGGTTCTGTTGAATCCTGCGATATCAACCACGGTCCCATACACGAAGAATATTGCCGAACTTGAAATGAACGTCCGGGCAATGGCGGAGGCTTACACGCCGCAGGACGAGAAAATGCTGTACACCCGAAACCAGGAGATCCGTCCGCTTTATTGCCGTATGTGCTATGAGTGTAAAGGAAAATGCCCGAACAATGTGCCCATCACGGATGAGTTGCGTTTTCTGGCATATTACGATTTTGGCGCTAACTTCCATCAAGCGCAGGATAACTTCAGGCGTCTGCCGGAGGAAATCCGAAGTGTGCATTGCAGCGATTGTTCCTCTTGTGCTGTTCAGTGCCCTAATGGAGTCGATATTCGTAACAGGCTGATCCGTGCTCAGGTGCTTTTTGCATAAGATATCGCGGTTCTTTTCCCTTGACCGGCAATTTGATTTTTTCTTATATTTTTTAAACAAAAAGCAAGGCCTTATCACCTAAAAAACCTATTTTTCGAAAGGAGAAAACAATGGGTTCCAGTAAAAACAGTGACGCAGATACAAGCAGAAGAGATTTTTTTAAGGGGGTGTCCGCAGGAGCGGCCGGAGTGGCCATTGCCAGCGCCCTGGCGAAATTAGGCGCTCCAGTAGTTGCCGGCGCGCAAGAGGAAAAGCAGGCCTCTTCCCCTTTTTTCAAAAATCCTCCGCCATGGCCCAAGGGTACTACGGGCAGCAAGTATGACCATTTATTCAGCACACAGCTAAAGGAGAATTCCTTTATTCCGGATGTGGTTCCCGGTCCCCAGGCCTATTTTCGAGGCCATAGCGATCTTCCCGGAGCAAAAATCAACATGGGCTGGCAGATATTCATAAAGCCATATAGGCTGGAATTGGAATCTCATCACCATGATACCGATGAATATCTGTTTTTTTTGGGTGCAACACTGCCGGACCTCGTGGGCTCCTTTGATGCGGAAATCGAGTACTTCATTGGTGAAGAGTATGAAAGGCACGTCATCACGCAGGCCACAGTTCTCTATATCCCCGCAGGATTAGAGCATAATCCTTGTGACATCAAGAGAATCGGCAAGCCGATGATGTTCAGCGCGCTTCTGTTGGCGCCCTACTTCAATGGAAAATACCAGACGATGGGTTATATGGAATTTATAGGTGCGCCTAAAATAAAGTAAATATTCACTGTGAGTGAAAGGGTTTCAACGATCTTTGAGTCTCAGGACCGGCTTCGGAGACTCATAGTAACAGAGGGCGCAAACCTTATTATAGTCTAATAAGCCGGGGATACAAAAAAGAACAATAGGTTTAGTAGACTTGTGTGGAGAAAAGAACTCATGATCGGGGGATACTTCATTTCCCCCGATCATATGATTTGTCAGGATCTTTAAGAAGGCGGCGAACCGATCAACACAGGGAATCAATGAGAAACTTGGCTTTTCCTGCCTCAGGGGCATAGGGTGCCAGCCTGAGGAACATCTCAAACATATCCACTGCCCTTGCCGGATTTCCTAAACGAAGATAGGCATAGCCGGCATAATAATAGGCATAAGCGTTTAGAGAATCGAGTTCAATCGCTTTTTCCAATTCCTTAACCGCATTCTCGGTGTTATTCCTTTCCAAATAATAGGCCCCTCGAAAGGTATGGATATCGGCAGGATTGGCCTTTGCCTTTTCAGCAGCCTCAAGGCATTCCCACACTTCCGGATATTTCTTCAGTCCCAAATAAGCCCTGGTTAAAGCAATCTCCAGATGACCTTTATCCGGAATCCCGGCTTCTCCTGATAGTCCCCCTTTATCAACAGCGGCCTTTGCCTTTTGGAAAGTATCCAGAGCTTCCTGGTAATTTTCCTGCATCAGCAGCGATAGCCCCAGATAATAGACGGTCTGAACATCATCAGGCTTATTTTTTAGTACCTCGCGAAAGGCCTCTTCCGCTTTATTAAACTCCCAGGAATTGTAAAGCTCTATTCCCTTTTCCGTTTGCGCTAGGACCTGCAGCGATATGCCGCTTATTAATAGGACAACTGCAGAAAACACAAGAATTTTGAATAGATTAGTAGATTTATTCATTATCCCTCCAATGAGTATCCGTATGTCTATAGGTGCAATGTATTATCCTAAAACCAATTGTAGGTTGATAAGAAGTCCATATATTCTTATTTTTTAAAGTATGCCACGGTCTGGGCAAGCAATACTTTCTGGTCCGGGCGCAATTTAAGTTCTTTTGCGATTGCATCTCTGTCGACCATTGCACGAACGATACAAGCCAAGTTTTCCGATGCACAGAACAGGTATACATTCTGAAAGATTGCACCGACGCCGGCAAATGACCAGGTCTCCGCCTCAGGCATTATTTCGCCCTTGCCACCGAAGCCCTTGGCCTTGGATAAGTCAGCCACGTATATAAGGTTTAAAGGAGCCGTTTTCACAAAGTCCTGCAGACCGGCGACAGCACGGACGTCTGCCCTGCCGAGGACCTTTAATGCGTTTTGGTCCGCGTCATACAGAAAGAGGCCATCAGCGGTTGTTATATAGATGTCGATATTTCGCCAATCTATTGCAGAAGGTGCTGTGCGCTTTCCATCGGGCCTATTCACACCGTTTGCAGCCCAGAGTAAATTCGAAATCAACTGCATCGGCAGTTTGGTGTCCGGCCCAAAATTGCCTCTCGTGCTCTGTCTTAATTTCAGTGCCTTCATCAAGGGCATACCACCTTCGGTTTGAGGCTCCGGAAGCTTGATGACCTCTGCTTCTTGAGCCGGAGCAAAGTTGGTGCCTACGAAAAAGAACAAGACTATGACCAGCAACACAAGTATATTTTTCATGATTTTCTCCTTTCCGCTATCTCCTATAACTAAGATAACATATGGTTTTTCAATTTGTGATTACCGCTTTGGTTTTAACGGGGAGCATCTAAGCGGGCTAATCTTAGCGTGATATCCAGAGTACCCGACTGACATGCCTGTGTCAAGTTTCTTAGTTTCTTAAATGTGTCCTCATCTGTTTTCAGTAGCCAGCTATGTTTTTAAAGTAATCAATAATCGATGATCGGTTTAGAACTGGCAACTTTATCTTTTTTGTTCTCCTTTTTTGCAGTCCTGAAAAACAACAGATAGTTTATGATAAGAATTATGCGTCAGACGCTGCATATTCTTCCTGCTTTGGCGCATTTACCGAACCCAGTCTTTCTTTTTCCAGGCCCTCTTTTCCCTTCAGCTTCAATTTGCGGTACTCCCGGTATGAAATCTTCTCCTCAGGGCGTCCCCAGCCTAGTTCTTTCAATACTTCGACGAGTTTCTGAAGCTTTGGCATCATTTCCTGAGGTCCCAGGCCCCTAAGATGGGGTTGAAGATCCCACCGTTCTTCAGGTTCCATCTCCAATAGGTCACAAATCGCCTCCGCCGCCCAGCGAGCTCCTCTCACAGGCGGTGTCTGATCACGCCCCCCTTCGAATTTATCAGAGGTCATGCCGCATTTATCTTTTTGATACAAGGCAAAAGTCATCTCCAGTATCCTGGCGTCCGGATCCATAAGGTCAAAAGCCCTCTGAACGCGATTATATCGTACTCTAAGACAATCAATAGCGCCATAATCCTCTTCAAATCTATCAATAACATATTCTACTACAGGAGTAGATGCGGCATAATTGAGATTGCCGTCTTTTTCCAGCTTCGCAGTAGGAACACCCACTACATAGCTTATAAGAAAGGTTGCAGCGGTAACAGCGCCACATGTGCCGACTCCTGTCATGGCTATACCGCCATGGAGTCCCATCATGCCTTGGGTCAGCACCTCTTGTAT
>LJUP01000079.1 GCA_001303955.1 Bacteroides sp. SM23_62
GTGGTCATCACACAGAACGGGAACCCGGCCAGCGGTGCCAGCATCAGGATCCGTGGGATCGGTTCCATCAACAGCAGTGATGCCCCACTGATCGTTATTGACGGGGTCATCAGCGGAAAGATATCCGAAGTGGCCCCCGAGGATATTGAATCCCTGCAGGTCCTGAAAGATGCCTCCGCCACGGCCATATACGGGGCCAACGGGGCCAACGGGGTGATCATCATCACCACAAAGCGGGGCAGGCCAGGGAAAATAGATGTATCCTTCTCGGCCTATGGGAAGCTGAACCGGAAACCCAAGTATTATGATATCATGGATGCCACCCAGTATTCGGCATTCTATGATACCCTACTGGTCAGGAACAACCAGACGTTGGAACCGGCCTATTCGGACGGATTCAGGCAGTATTATTACGGGGATGGATGGGAGAAAGGCACAGACTGGCAGAAGGAGATCCTGCAGGAGAGTTACACCCAGAACTATTTCCTGAGGGTGTCGGGCGGCGGAGAAACCAGCAATTTCAGTTTATCCACCAACTACTTCAATGACAAGGGCATCCTGATCAATAACCTGGCTGAAAGATACAACGTAAGGGCCAATGCAGACTTTAAGATAGGAAAATACATCAGCATTGGTGCCACCACGCTGGTTGCACGCCGGAGAACGAGCGGCGGCAGCAGCGGGCAATTTGGCGCCTGGACCACCTCCCTTTATGTTTCACCCCTGATGAGGGTGCGTGTGGAAGATCCAGAAAAGGGGTATTATCCGCTTGATGCAAAGGAGGGATATGAAGGACCGCAGGTCCCATTTGATTATGTGGATGGGGAAGGAAACCCCATAGTGGTCAACAATACCGGCTGGAATGACAAAGGGAACCCGGTTCCATCACTGGCCCTGAATGACCAGAATTCTTACAACAATACCATCCTGGCAAGCATCTATGCCGAGATCAAACCTTTTCCCTGGCTGACCTACAGGATATACCCCTCGGTAGATCTGAGCATGAACCGGTCCAGGTCGTGGACCCCGGCCTATGACAATGGCGTCCGTTCGGTCCCCCAGGCCCAGTTGGATGAGAGTTACAGCGAAGGGATGACCCTGTCGCTGGAGAATCAGATCACCCTTGCCCACAGCTTTGGTGCTCATAATTTCACCCTGACAGGGGTCAACCATATTAGGAAAGGTCAATGGACCAGTGCAAGCATCACGGCCCCGGGATTCATCTATGAGCAGTTACCGGTGATCGATCAATCCGATTTTGAACAAAGGGTGGCAAGGGGAAATTTCTCGCCCTGGACACAAAACTCATATCTGGCCAGGCTGCTCTACGACTACAGGTCAAAGTACCTGTTGACAGCCAGTATCAGGCGGGATGGTTCCTCCAATTTTGGTCCGGAGAACAAGTGGGGTACCTTTCCTTCCTTTTCGGCAGCCTGGAAACTGAACCAGGACCTGATGCCCAACGTGAGCCAGATCAATTCCTTAAAGTTACGTGCGGGATGGGGAAAAACGGGTAATTCCAACATCGGATCCTTCCGGTACCAGAACCTGCTCGGGAAACAGGATGAATTCTCACCTGTATTCGGCGTCAACCAGACCGTGGCCCCCGCCCTTAACGAAATGTACATTGTGGGAAATCCCCTGATCAAATGGGAATCGGCTGCCATGACGAACATCGGTGTGGATCTGGCAGCCCTGGAGAACCGGGTCCTGTTCAGCGCTGAATGGTATTATAAAAAGTCGGACGACCTGCTGATGCAGGTTCCCATTACCTGGACCCTGGCCAAGGTATCCGGTGCAGCGGTGGGAAGGCCATGGTACAACCTGGGCAAGATCCATAACACCGGGTTTGAATTCAATGCCACTTACCGGAACATGGAAGGCGCCTTCAACTATAGTATCAACGGGAGCCTGACCACCCTGAAAAATGAGGTGGATGAAATTCCCAACCAGATCCTTTCAGGCAATCAGCTCACACGGGAAGGGAATACCATCAACAGTCTTTATTCTTTCGTGGCCCTTGGCATTATCCAGGAAAGCGATTTCGATGAGAGCGGTGTATACAAATATGCCGTGCCCACCCAGGGGGAACCCGAACCAGGCGACCTGCGGTACCAGGACCTGAACAGGGATGGTGTCATCAATGACCTGGACCAGACGATCGTGGGTAAAAACCTGCCCGATCTTCAGTATTCACTGAATATTGACCTGTACTACAGGAATTTCGATTTTTCCGTTTTCCTGTTTGGCATGCAGAATACACAGGTGTTCAATCTCCTTCGCAGGAACAACGAAAGCATGGCTTTCCAGGACCTGCACCACAACAAATCAGCGGATTTTGCAGCCAATTACTGGAGGCCGGACAATCCCTCGACCGAGTATATCAGGGCCGACCTGAATGATGCGAATTTTAATTCCAGGGTCTCAACCTGGTGGCTGGAAGAGGCTTCTTTCCTGAGGATTAAAGACATACAGCTTGGATATTCCCTGCCTTTCTCAGCCATCAATTACCTGAAGATCTCGAGGGCCAGGGTATACGTAAGCGCGATCAATTTATACACGATCACCCAGTACACCGGTACCGACCCGGAAGCGCCCATCAACAACGGAGGATTTGACAGCGGTGCTTATCCGCTGCCACGTTCATACACAGTAGGTATACAGGTTGATTTTTAACAGAAAATACAAAACCATACATAATGAAAAAGTTTAGCATAAAAACACTGGCTTTTCTGATCATCCTTACATTTACCACATGCAGTGAGGATTTTCTGACGGTTGAGAACATCAACAACCTGTCGGTGGAGTCCTGGTACAAAACCATGGACGATTTTACACTGGCGCTCAATTCATGTTATTGTGCCCTGGCCGACGGGGGAATGTTTGGACTGCAGTATTATCTTATGTTCCAGTCGTTTGAGGACCGGATACTGTTTGAAACCACCGGATTTGACCAGTTCAATATCAATTCCACCTCGGGAAATGTCAACAATATGTGGCGGGCCATCTATTTCGGGCTTTACCGGCCATCCATGCTGATCAGGAACCTGAAGGACAAGGATGCCGCTGATATTCCAGGGATGAACCAGCAGCAAAAGGACAACTACCTCGCACAGGCCAGGGGACTCAGGGCCATGACCTATTTTTACCTGGTCACCATCTGGGACAGTCCGGTTTATTACAATGAAGACAACATTCCCGACAAAGACCTGCAGGCCGACCTGACGAACGGTAACCGGGAGGATTTCTGGAACCAGCTTGTAAAAGACCTGGAGGATGCCATTCCCTATCTTCCGACAAGGACCCAACTTGATCCTGCGGACCTTGGAAGGGTAACCAAGGGCATGGCCCAGGCCCTGCTGGGCAAGGCCATGCTGTTCAAGCATTATTATTATTATGCCCGGTTCGGTAATGCAGGATCCGCAGAGGATGTGGCCGATCTGAACAAGGGCAAGCAGGCATTCCTTGACCTGATAAACAGCAGCGAATATGAGCTCATACAGCCCCAGGAGCCCAAGACCAGGCTGGATTATATCTATGCACATCTTTGCAATTTCTCCTACCTGGATCTTCCATCGGAGAACAATACCTATCCCTCTGAAAACAATGCCGAGACAGTGTGGCAGGTCCAGTATTCCGATGAACGGATCGCAGGGGGCTGGCTGCCGGGCTGGCAGTGGTCAGGGACCCTGAACTTCCAGTATTTTTCACCCCACTCCAGCAGCTTCAGGAACCTGGAAGTTCATCCTGATCTGTACAACGAATTTGAAACGGCGGGAGCACCGGCTCCCTTTGCCATTGACCCCAGGGCACATTCTTCCATGTATATGGACGGTGATACCATGCATTTCGATCCGTCTCATCCTTACTACAAAAGGTATATCAGCGGGGTCAACAACAAAAGGGTTGCAAGGAGCAGGGGACTGACCCTTCCTGATGGGACCAATGGACTGGGACTCAAAAAATACTATTACCCTGTATACAATGAACTGAATGCTCCCAGGAATGATCCGTTTAACCGTACCATCATCCGGTATGCCGATGTCCTTTTGATGTATGCGGAAATCCAGTTGCTGCTGGGGGATGACGGAAGCGGACTGGCCCGTTTGAACGAAGTCAGGCAAAGGGTCGATATGCCGGCTGTCGGGGCATTGACCCGGGATGCCATCAAGCATGAACGGGATGTGGAGCTGGCGGTTGAAGGGCATCGCTGGTTCGATTTGATACGCTGGAGTTTCGATCCTGCATGGGGTATTGATTTTGCACAGATCTTTAACGGATCTGACGGACAGGCCAATTTTGTGGTGGGCAAAAATGAATTCATGCCCATCCCCCTGGTCGAGATTGAGCTGCATGCGGGCCAGCTGAAACAGAATCCCGGATGGTAAAAAATCTGTATATGTTTAAAAAATCAGTATTATGAAAAATATACTTCAAACAGGAATTTTATTGATCGTGGTGCTTCTCGTTGCCTGTAACAAGGAGCCCGCGATCACTCCATCTGCCAACTTCACCACCAGTTTGAATAACAATACCGTGGCATCCGGTCAACCGTTTACACTGTATTTAAAGGATGTCACTGGTGAATGGGCTGTTTATTTCAAGGGAGACAATGAAAAGACTACTTTCCATCCGGAATTTTACCGGGCAGAAGGTGTGAATATTGATCTGGGACTCGACTCGATCGTTGTGGGCGGTTATAATATCGCAGGTTCTTATCCTTTTACCGTAGTGGCTTCCAGTTCGGGCAACTGGGCGGAAGAATACCTGCAGGATATCAAAACCATAACGCTGACTGTGACTGCAAATTAGAGCTGGATTTTCTTAGATTTTCAAGTAATAACCTAAATACTTGAACCGATGAAAAGAGTTGTGCTAATCCTTGGATTACTAGGTATTTTCACGGTTTGTGCTTTGGCGCAAACCGCACTGGTACCCGTTAGCTGGGTGAGCTGGGGCGACGAGCCCCAAACTGCGGAACCAGCGGGACAGGGGTATGCCAATGTCCCCTATGAGAAAGCTGTATATGTTGCACCGCATACTCCCGAGGGATGGGCATTCGATCCTGTATCCCTTGATTTTGATGCTGCCTGGTCGGCCATCGAGGGAGATGCTGTACCCATTGCCCATCCCGGAAGGATAGACGGCGGAGATATCTATGATGGCGGATCCACATTCGGAGCGGAGTGGAAGGCCATGTATGATTCTGCCAAGGTGTATGTTTTATTTAAGTATGTTGATGCCTTCCTTCAGGCTGATGATGGATCCCGGGCATTTGAGGTATGTATGCAGCCTTTCTATTACGACCGTTATGAACCTGACTTCATTGCTGCCGGAGATGATATTACCCTGCAGAACAATTCCTATGCCCGCTATATTGAACTGGGCGGTGGCAAAGCCCTTTTCAGGGATGGGTTTGTATCTGAATACCACTCCAGCGTTGGGGCTGACGGACTGGCTGCGTTCGGACCCAATGAAATAGGCCTGACCAAGCTGCTTGAGGATCTGCATTACTGGTCGGTTGAACCAGATAATACCATCAAAGCAGTTTTTGTCGTTGATATCGGACAGGTGCTGTCTTCTGCCATCGATCCCTTTGGTGATATCAGTGATCCAGGCAACCGCGTATCGATGGACCCGATCACTACGGCAGAGGACGATACCATAGCCTTTGAAGTAAAATCGAATGCCACCATGGGAGGATCGGCGAATTATGTTGAATACTGGTGGTCATCCGAGGTCAATGATGGTTATGCTTCGCTCTATTATAACGGATACCTGATCCTCCAGCAACCGACAGTGGGTTCTGTCGAGGATCTGAATTCCATGGAAGTCAGGATCTATCTGAGGGACAAAACCCTGATACTGAAAGATGCGGCAAGTGCCAGCATGGATATTTTCTCCATCGGGGGACAGCTGGTTAAATCTGCACGGCATGTCAACCGGCTCGATGTCAGTGATCTTGACAGGGGCATATACCTGGTGAAACTGGATCAGGAGAACAAAGCCTATAAATTTGTCATTCATTAATCGATAGATAAAACGATTGCAAGCATAAGTACGGTGAATGAGGCAGAGAATTAAAATAATAGGCATCAATATATTGATCTTTCTGGCAGGTTATATCATCCTTGACCTGTTCCTGGGACTGCTGAAAATACCGTATGACTATAATTCTTTCAGGATAAAACATCCTTATTTCCACCATGGGTTGAAAAGCAACCAGGCTGCCATGACGGCCTGGGGGGGACTGGTTTATCCTGTGTTTACCAATTCCATGAGCTTTCGTGACAGTGCCGTTTACAGGGTTGAGAAAGATCCCGATCACCGGAGGATACTGATCCTCGGGGATTCACACACCGAAGCCGTAGGGGTGGATTTTAAATACAGCTTTTGTGGAAGGCTGCAGCAGGCTGCCGGGGAAAGGAATATCGAGATCCTGAATGCCGCCGCCGTGAGTTACAGTCCCCGGATCCACTACCTGAAAACCGATTATCTGCTGAACAAGAAGGGATTCAGAACCGATGAGATCTGGGTGTTCGTGGATATTTCAGACCTGCAGAATGAAATAGCCTATGAAGCCTTCCAGCCCCGGGAGGAGGGGTATCTATATCCTTTCGCCACAAAGCTGAGAAGTTTTTTGAAAAAGCGTTCTTTTACATGGTATACAGTTGGTTCGGCAAAGGATGCGAAGAAGATCAGTGCTTTCGTCGATAAAATGAAAGCATTTGATCCCAGGGCGCTCTCAAACCTGCATAAAAACACGGTGGAACTGTATTATGACTTTTTCAGGGATTTCAATGACGAAGATATGCTGAGGAGTCCCGAATTCCACGGGGTCGGTGAATGGTATAATGATAGGGGGCTGATCGAACTGGCTGACAGGGGACTGGAACTGGGACAGAAAAACATGGCAAAGCTGGCTGAACTTTGCAGGCAGCACAAGATCAGGCTCAGGCTGGCCGTACATCCCTGGCAGACCCAGGTCCTGAGACAGGATACCATGGATTATTATGTCAGGTCATGGAAGGATTTCTGTGACAGTGAAGGCATCGATTTCATCAATCTCTTCCCGGTTTTCATCAATGGTGAAAACCCGTTTACCGTTACGGAAACATACTACATACCGGAGGATAACCACTGGAATGAAGCAGGGCATGAACTGGTGGCAGAACACCTGCTCGACCTGCTGAACGAAGACAAACCGAATGTATAAATGCCGGCCACGATCATACATATCATCCTGTTCATTTTACTGGTTGGTTGCACGGAAAAACCTTCATCAGCGGAAAGGATGGATACAGACGCAGGGATGATCGCCATGGGAATGGCATTCCGTACAGATCCGGGCAATAAAACGGCCGCTTATGACTATCTGAAGGGCCTTGCAAAGGAAAAGAACTATGTGGCCGCCCTTACCATCCTCGATGAGATGGCGGCTGATCTTGGTAAGGATGCAAGATTCCGGGAGTTGTATCTGGATATTGTAAGGAAGGCTTCCTGCCGGTCCGGTATCCAATCTCTGAATCCCTCCTATTTCAAACCACGGGATGCTGATATCCAGATGGATACCCTGATCCTGAAAATGAACCGTATCCAGATGATCAACCGCCTGATCAACGAGGAGGGTTCCAGTAGTGGTTACCATATGGAAAGAGGGATGATGCTCCTGCAGCTGGAGCATTTTCAGGGAGCGGAATATGATTTCCGGCAGGCATTTGACATGGATACAAGCAGGGTCTCGCCCTATTACTATCTTATATATGCACAGTATATGCAGGGTCGTCATGCGGATGCCCTGGCTTTTCTGAGGCAGTATAAACGATCCATCAGGGATTCCGATGCGAGGATGACCGAAACCATAAACAGGCTGGAGGGACTGCTTGCCGAACTCGACCGTATTGAGAATGATCCCGGCATGGAGGAAAAAACAAAAAGACTTGAAAAAGGGAAGCGCTATTATGAGGTAAGGGATTTCAGGCAGGCTATGATTGAAGTGGATAGGGCCATTGGGTTGGACGAAAACCTGGCGGATGCATATGCCCTGAGGGCGCTGCTGCACCACGAACTTAATTTACAGGACCAGGCATTGAGCGATCTGGAAAAAGCCGAAAGGCTAAGTGGGAAACGCAATACTCCCCTGGCCAGAAAGATCAGAAATTGATAAAAATTTAGTATTTTATTACAGCTATTCTCAAGTATTAACCAAAACTAATGTATTATGAAAAAATCTACACTGATTTTGATTATGCTAACCATGTTTTCGCTGGGCTCTTTTGCACAGCTTGTACCCATTGGATGGTTTAGCTTTGGCGATCAACCTGATTTTGCCGATAATCCTTATGAATGGAAGGATACAGCCATCGCCGTGATGGCCCCGGAAGAATGGGATTGGGATGCGGCAACCCTAGATTTCGACGCCCTCTGGGAATCCATCGAGGATGAATACGAAATGACCAATCATGCCAAGGACGGGGACGATCTCTTTGACGGGGGGACCACCGCGGGATCATCCTGCAAGCTTATCTATGATGAAAATGCGCTGTATGTCCTGCTGCAGTTCACGGATCTGTTCGGTCAGTTTACCGATCACGGATGGGAGGTGGCCATCCAGACCTTTACCCCTGACAGGTACGAGCCGGACTTCACAGCCGCCGGGGATGATGTCACGCTGAGAAATCAGTCCTATGCACGTTACTGTGAGCTTGGGGGTAAGAAGATCCGCTTTCAGAACGGTCAGATTGACGAATGTAATGGGAGCTTTGGCGCAGCTGAAACACCTACCTGGGGCAATGTAGGCATTGCCCTGGAACAGCTGGTCCTTGCAGATAACTATTTGGATGACCAGCTGGCTGCCAGTGGTGTGCTGAAGGTGGGACTCGTCCTGGAATATACGGTTGTTATGGGATACCTTACGGACCCCATGGCGGGTGACCTGGAAAACATTGCCGATTATACAGCCTTTGATCCGGCCGAGAAGCCGGTCATTTCCTTCGATGTAAAATCCATCGGAAATACAGGTGAGAATCAGTCCCACTACTGGTGGAACGCACATCAGGATGAAGCATATATTTGCACCTATTATTGCGGATTGATGAAATTTGAGCCGGCAGATACCGGAGGAGCGACAGTTGTTTCTGACGTTGTGCAGGCAGATATCCGGGCCTATGTAAGCAATGATATACTGCGGTTCACGAACACCGAAAGGATAGATGTGGATATCTACTCCATCACGGGACAGCTGATGAAGTCTGCCAGGAATGTTACGCAGGTGAATGTTGGGGACCTGAAAAGGGGCATTTATATTGCTCAGCTGAGAGGCATGTCAAAAGCAGTTAAATTCATGAAGTAGCCTGCTTCCTGAGCAATTACGAGCTTATTTCGGAATTGGTTAAACCGTAAGAACCACGCCATAAGCCTGCCTTTCCTTCGGGAAGATGAATGCAGGGACCCTTTTCTTATCCGGTTTGCCGGAAGGTGTGGTTCTTACGGTTGATTTTTATGCTGATGGGACATTTAGTCAAGGTGATCCTGCTGTCGTGTATGTCTTGTCTTTTCATACCGGGCGGCATGGCCCAGGATAACCAGCAGATATTTTCGATTCTTGATCATTATCCGGGTGTCTACGGTAAACCGGACGGATACCTGAACGGCCGCAGGAATTCCTTTGTGTACCCGGCTGCATCCGGGACCCCATATTTTATGCTTCAAGGTGAACACCGGGCCAGGCTGCAGACCGTTTACGGGGATTATGACAGCCTCCTGATGAAATACGATCTTTTAAACGATGAGGTAATACTGGGGATAGGTGAGAAACGGGGTATGGAAGAAATCCGGGTCAACAAGGACATTGTGCAGGGGTTCAATTTATTCGGGCGGAAGTTCGTACACCTCAGGGCAGGTGTAATGAATACCCCTGGATATTATGAACAGGTTTACGATGGTTCGGTCAAATGTTATATCAAACATACAAAAACACTGTCCCAGACCTCTGGCCCCATACGGTATGAATACCGCTATAATACCCGCAAGATCCTTATGAAGGATGGAAAGTATCATACCGTCAGGAACACCTCGGCATTGCTCAGTGTACTTGGCCAACATCAGAAAGAACTTAAATCATTCATCAGGAAAAACCATATCCTGTTCCGCTCTGCTTCAGGTGATGAAATGGCTCGTATTCTCAGTTATTATGAATCGTTGTAGGGTAATAAATAGAAGCTTCATCCTTTCTGTGCTGCTTATCCTGTCCACCGGCAGGGGATACACCCAGGCCGGTGACATGATCATTGATCAGTCATTTCATGGTGAGATGTTTGCGGATCTGGTCAGCCATCTTGAGGGCAAGACTGACCTCCGGTTTTTCTACGATCCCTCCTGGATCGATACGCTGAGACTTGTTCAGGCCGGAGGATCTTTTACCCTGGAAGACCTTCTCGATGCCAGTTTCAAGGAAAGGGATATCAAATATATCATTACCCCGCAGGGAGATGTGATCCTTTCAAAGGGAAATCCTATCCACGGCAGTGTAGCAAAAGACTTTTTCATGATACCCGATCAGGGCGCGATGGCCAGTTTGCCTGATCCTCCGGAGATCCTTCCATTACCCGGGCAAAACAATGGTATTCAGCATCATCCTGATAACGGACTGGTTGAGCTTGGGGATCCCGCCATGAAAAATAAGCCGGGACGGGTAGACCTTTCAGGATTTATCAAGGAGTTCGAGAATGGTGCACCGATGGTGGGAGCGATCGTCTATGTGGAAGAGCTTGGCCTGGGTGCGGCAACCGATATGAACGGTTATTATCTCATATCCCTGCCCAGGGGGGCGCATAAGATCAGTTTCCAGAGTCTGGGCAAGGAAAAAATTGCCCTCAGTATGCAAATATATTCAAGCAGTGAGTATAATGTTGACCTTAAGGATAAACTCACTGAATTAAAAGCAGTTGAAATTGTTGCGGACAAATACCAGAATGTATCCGGCATCCAGACCGGTATCGAACGCATGGAAATCTCCAGGGTCAAAAGCCTTCCCGGTATGATGGGGGAAACGGATATCGTCAAAGTAGCCCTGTTGTTACCCGGTGTGCAGACAGTGGGGGAAGCGTCCTCCGGGTTTCATGTGAGGGGTGGGACTTCAGACCAGAACCTGGTGCTTTTCAACCACGCACCAGTATTCAATTCTTCACATCTTTTCGGTTTTTTTTCATCCTTTAATCCGGACGTTATCAAGAACTTCGAACTGTTTAAGAGTGGCATGCCGGCAAGATACGGCGGACGTGTATCATCGGTACTGGATATTGCCACCAAACAGGGGAATATGAAAAAAACATCAGTGAGTGCCGGGATCAGTCCCATTACGGGCCGAATCCTGGTAGAGGGGCCCATCATTAAGGACAAGTTGTCTTATCTGATAGGGGGCAGGGCAACCTATTCGGACTGGATACTGAACAGGATTAACATCCCGGCGATCCGCAACAGCAATGCCGGCTTCTACGATCTTACGGGAAAACTATCCTGTAAAATAAACAATAAGAATTTCATCGATGTCTCGGCTTATTACAGCCGTGATAACTTCCAGCTTAATTCCGATACCACTTACCGCTATAATAACGAGAGCATGACAGCCAGCTGGAAACATTATTTCAGTGAAAAATTCATCTCAGAGTTCCGGGCCGTTTACAGCGGTTATAATTACAGCATTTCCAGCCAGCAACAGAATATGTCTGATTTTAGCCTTGATTACGGGATCAAACATCATGAATTGAAATCCGAGTTCAGCTATTTCCTGAATCACAGGCATATCTTGCGTTTTGGCGCCAATGGCATATTTTACCTGATGAATCCGAATGAATTCAGGCCCGTGGGGGAAGCCTCTGACATCATCCCCCTTGTCCTGGAAAAGGAACAGGCGTTCGAGTCCGGCATCTACCTGAGCGATGAATATGATATTGGTCCCAGGCTAAAATTGTACGGTGGGATCCGTTATTCCTTTTACCAGTTTGTCGGACCGAAAACAGTCTACCGGTACGGTCCCGGTACACCCCTGGATCCATCGAATATCAACGACACCATAAATTACCCTTCAGGTAAGATCATCCAGTCTTACCACCATCCGGAATTCAGGCTATCTGTCCGATACAAATTCAATCCCTATAATTCCATAAAGTTCAGTTACAATAGCAATGCACAGTATTTGCACATGCTTTCCAATTCTGCAATCATTTCCCCTACGGATAGATGGAAACTTAGTGATCCGCATATCAGTCCCCAGATCGGGGACCAGCTCTCCCTGGGTTATTACAGGGATCTCCCCTATAACATTGAAACATCCGTTGAGACCTATTACAAGAGGATTAAGAACCTTCTTGAATACAAGGGCGGGGCAAAATTGATCAACAATGAACACATTGAAACTGACATCATCAACGGGATGGGGAAAGCTTACGGGATTGAACTGATCGTCCGGAAAAACAGGGGCAGGTTGACAGGCTGGCTGAGCTATACCTACTCGCGTTCCTTCATAAAAGTTGACACCGATTTTGATTTTGAAGACATTAACAACGGGGCGTATTATCCCTCACATTTTGATAAGCCACACGATGTTTCTGCCGTTTTTAATATGGTGATCTCACGCAGGCTGAACTTCTCTTCCAATCTGGTATACAATACCGGAAGGCCCATAACCTATCCAATCGCAAAGTTTCCTTTTAAAAATGGGATCAGGCTGCATTATTCGGAACGGAATGCATACAGGATCCCGGATTATTTCAGGTGGGATCTGTCGCTGAACCTGGAAGGCAATCTCAGAAGCAGGAAAATTGCCCATTCGTCGTGGACTTTCGCCCTGTATAATGCAACGGGACGTGACAATGTATATTCCATATTTTTTATCTCGAAGGGCAAGGAGATACAGGGTTATAAGATGTCAATATTTGCCGTGCCTGTATTTACAGTCACCTATAATATCAGGTTTTGAACACAATGAAAAAATCCATGGCTTTGAGACAAGCCGCAATGAGCGGTCCCAGCCTGAGAAATATCCTTTCCGGTTATAAGGTTTTTCTCATGATCTGGCCCTGCCTGCTATGGATGACAACTGCCTGTATTGAGGAATACACCCCGGAAATATCAAGAAGCCAGCAATTGTTGATCGTTGATGGGGGGATCACCAGTGAACCTGGACCCTACACTGTAAGGCTGAGTCTTAGCAAAGGGATACAGGATGTATTTACAGAACCGGTATCAGGTGCAGTTGTGGTAATCGAAGAAAAGAATGGATCATCGGAAGTCCTGTCAGAGGTCGATCCGGGTAGATACGAGACGGCAACCGGTGGAATAACCGGGAAGATCGGGAATGAATACCGGATCAGCATCACCCATAATGATGAAGGATATGAATCCGCCTGGATGTTATTAAAGGATTGTCCCCCGATAGACTCCCTGTACTGGATGAGGGAGCGGCACCAGGGTGTAAACGGTGAGATTGACGGGATTCAGTGGTATATAGATACGCATGATCCCGATAACAACACCCGTTATTACCGCTGGGAGTATATTGAAGACTGGGCATTCTCGGTCCCCATCTCCAGCTCCTGGAATCCCACATTGTGCTATGCACATAACCCTTCCTCGGGGATCATCATCGGATCGACAGAGAAATTTACGGATGATCTCCTGTTGAAACACCCCATCACCTATGTTGACCATACCACAACCAGACTGACCCTAAGGTACCGCATCATCGTGATTCAACATGCGATTACCGAGGAGGAATTCAGGTACTGGGAAGCACTGGAAGAACTCAACGAGAACCTGGGTACCCTGTTTGATCCCATCCCGGCAGAAATATATGGCAATATCAGGAATGTCACCAATCCTGACAGAAGCGTTCTTGGATATTTTACCAGTTCTACCGTGAGGACTGATACCATGTATGTAGATGCGGAAGAATTTGCCAATGCGCCGATTTATTTCGATTCACCTTACGGTTTCTGTAATTTTGTGGTGATCGCAGGAGACCGCAACCCTGCCATATCCAATTATTACAGGGCCGGATGGTTGCTTGCCGATACCATACGGGATGCGGGTATCCTTTACACGACCATGGCCAATTCCAGGTATTGTTTTGATTGTACCACCGCCGGGAATGCAGATCCGCCGGCAGACTGGATCCCACTTAATCCTGGAAACCAATAGTGAATGAATGAAAAGCCCCGTCATCATATTGCTTTTTATTATGCTAGCTGGTAATGCTTCCATTTCCGGGCAGCCATATGAGGATTTGATTCGGTCATATGATGATTTTGACCGTACCATCCCCCTCGAATCATTGCGGATCGATACCGACCGGGACCTTTATCTGGCCGGTGAGATCATCCATTTCACGATCCGGGGCCATACGGTCAATCATGAGTCCCTGCCGGGAATCAGCGATATCATCTGTGTGGAACTGATCAACGGACAGAATGAGATTGTAAGCCAGCAACGCCTGCAGGCCACACAACTGTTCACATATGGAGCAATCACATTATTAAACAGCTGGCCATCAGGATATTATACATTACAGGCCTACACGGCCTGGGACCGGAATTTTGCCGGTGCATTGATCTCTAAAAAACAGCTTAAGGTAATCAACGGATCAGCTCCCAGGGCGATCACCAGGATGAACGAAGGATTCCGGGAACTGCCCCGGTACCTGATCAGCCTTCATCCCGTATACGGAAAGATACTGAAAAATACCCTCAATGAAATGATTGTCAAAGCCTTCACCAAATACTCGATGCCGGTTAAAGGAACAGGTATTGTCTTTGGCAGTTCTGCAGATACCCTGAGCGGTTTTGCCACGGATGTTACCGGACTGGGATCCTTTGAATTTCTGCCGGAAGCAGGAAAGGATTATTACATTCAATTTATTACTTCTTCAGGTGATACAGTTTATCAGGGTCTTCCGAATGCCATGGACGGATTGGGCATAAAAACCCTGGTCCACAAGGATAGGATAGAGCTGAGCATACTGAAATCCCCGGGCCATGACCGGGATGAAGAGATGAACCTGCTCATGACCCGCGGCATCAATATCATCTATCACAGGGAAGGCATCCCCGGTCCCTGGGAGAACAGCCTGTCTGTGCCAGCACCGGAGGAGCCGGGGATCTATTCGGTTTTTCTGGTTACCCGTGATCTTGAAGTGCTTGCCAGATCATCCTTCTTCCATACCACTCCAATAGATTCACTGGATATCAGGACCCTTAAAACTTCTTATTCGACAAGGGACAGGGTTGACCTTGAAGTTGAACTACCGGATAAGACCCCTGGAGATTCCCATTATTCAGTAGCCGTCAGAAAGGATCTGGGATGCTTGAATCGGAACCGCCTGTCGGATTGGATGGAAAACTATGGCGGGTCCATGCACGATCAGCCTGAGAGCATGAATATACCGGTGAAGGACCAAGCGGGACTGGTATCCTTTATGCAAAAATATATTCATACCTTTGAAGGAGCCTTCACTCCGGCTGAGATTCTAGATCTTGTGGGCAATAACCTGGATATACCGCCGGAACATGGTGGTGAAATACTTTCGGGGGTCATAAGGAACAGGGCAGACAACCGGCCTGTACCTGGACAATTGGTTGTGCTGAGTTTCAATGGGAAAGAAGTTCAAATGTTTACTTCACGGACTGATGCAAACGGTAAATTCAGCTTTCATCTAAGGCATGCAGAAGGGAGCAGGCAAATTACGCTCAGCTGCTATCCGCCAGATGAGCATAAAACAATTTCTATTGACAACAACTATTATGGAAATATTTCCAGGGATACCCTTCCCCCCTTGCTGCTTTCAGAATCAGACAGGATGGACCTGGAAGAGCTTTTCCTTACCGCCCAGGTACAGGAAATTTACAGAATGCACTATGAATCAGAGGACCAAGAAAGGGATCAGGTGATGAATAATTTTTACGGAGCTCCTGATTTTCAACTTGTTATGGACAAGTATGTGCAATTACCTGTAATGGAGGAAGTATTTTTTGAACTCGTCAGGGGAGTAATGGTTTCGAAATCCCGCGAGGGCTACAGACTCCTGGTCATTGACCAGCATGTGCCAAACGTTATCGGGGAAACCCCCCTGATACTGGTTGACGGGGTGCCTTTTATGGAACCGGCTTTTGTATTGGGACTCAATCCGGAAGATATCGAAAGCATCAGGGTGGTGCATTACAGGTACTACCTGCAAAAAATGTCCTTTGACGGGATCATAGACATCCGGACAAGGCAGGGTGTGATCCGGAGCAATGACCTTCCCCCCGGGGCACTGTCTTTGATATACAATTTCAGGCAACAGCCTGATTCCTTCCGGTTTCCAGATCATTCCGCAGATACACAAAGCCGGCAAAGGATTCCCGATTACCGGAATACATTGTACTGGAACCCGGAGATCCATGATGCCAGCGATATTGGATTTTATACTTCTGATCAGACAGGCAACTATTTGATCGAACTAAGGGAGATCAGGGATGGAAAAGTAACAGCTTCAGGCCGTTGCAGGTTTAATGTCAAAGAAACAGTCAATTATTAACCAAAACTATACTAAGATGAAAAAAGTTCTATTCCAATTGCTCATTATTTCAGTTTCATGCCTGTTCATGAACACTGCTGATTCATTTTCACAGGCTCCCACGACGACCTGGGATATCGATTTTGAAGGCAGCCTGCCTTTTACTCCCTATTGCTGGGCTGAAGCCTATACCTTTGATCAGGCCAATGGCGTATTGAAAGTGGTTGCCCTGGATCATCCTTGGGACCGCTTCGTATTCTGGGCCAGGCCCTTTGATCTTGGTGTGGCCCCTCATTGTGATTTTCATATAAAGTCGGATGTGGCTTTGGATAATTTTAACATCACCTTTAAAGACACGACCAATGAGGCACAGATAGACATTCAATTCACGCTCCCTGCTGACACGGTGAACTGGACCTATGTTTACCTGGACCTGACCAGCGAGATAAATACCCTGAATACCCCTGTACTTGCAGAGGTCCAGTGGGATCCAAATGCCGCCGCTACCATCTGGATAGATGATTTCAGGATGGGAGAGGCTGCCAAACCGGATTTGAGTCCACCGACCATAGATCCCCCCGAAGACATCTTGGTCTTCAAGAATGCGGGACCACAACAGGTTACCCTTACGGGCATCACGGACGGGGAACCGGAGATCGTGCAGGGCCTGACCATATCTGCCATCAGTACCAATACCGGTATTATACCGAATCCGTCTGTATCAGCCATAGCAGGTGATTCTGCCACCCTATCGTTTACACCCGTAGCGGACACCGTTGGACAGGCGTACATCAAAATAACCCTGAAAGATAATGGAGCCGTGCAAAATACCACCGTTGATTCCTTCCTGGTGGTGATGCTGGTTGACGGTGGTACAGGGTACCTGCAGGATTTCAATGTGGATGTGGTACCCCCGGAGGTTTCTTCCCTGCCCGGTCATTCCTTCTCAATGGTGGACAGCAGCCTGCGGGTCAATGTAAACCGTTCGCAGCGCTGGTACGGTTTCGATTATAAAATGGGAGCTGTGGTCGATATATCAGGCAATCCTTACCTGAATGTAAAGGTCAGGACGGAATCGGATTTTGTGTTACAGGCATTCCTTATCGATTATGCCGGTAATGGTTACGCCATTGAACTCATTGGGGGACAATACCTTTACAATGAGCTGATCACAGGGGAATATTATTTTGACCATAACAGGATCTATGAGGGAGATGGGTTCCTCGATGTACTGTTTGACTTTTCCGGTGTGGATGAGTATATCCTCGATCTCAGCAAGATAACCGGGATCAAGCTGGTCGCTAACGGCACCTCCCTGAACCATGAAGGCGTCTACCTTATCGATGAACTGGCCCTTGGCGATTCGGCCA
>LJUP01000004.1 GCA_001303955.1 Bacteroides sp. SM23_62
TTAAGTGGAGTGTAAAAATGAAAACAATTAATAGTATTTTATTTATTTTTATCTGTATCATATCAAATCATTCCTGTATTGAGCACAGGGATAGTCTAGAAGAAATTAAAGCATACAAACCCGATGATGAATATTTTAAAGCCAGTTTAGTTAACCTACATTTTATTATAGAAACTTCTCCGATTAACAAAGTTGATACAGTATTCAAACAGCTGATTTCAAGCCATGATTTACCCGTTAGTGCCAACGGATGTCAAAACGGTGTTTATATTGGTGAATCACCCTATGATGCTTACGATTACAGACATTGGGTCAAAATCGAAATTAAAGATGAAAGAATTATATCTATTGATTATAATGAAATTCATAAATCTGGAACAGGTAAGCAGGAAGATGAATCCTATTGCAAGAAGATGAGTGTCACCGGAACCACGCCGGCTATAGCTTATCCAAATTTAGAAAATCAGCTGCTCGAGAAACAAAATATGATGTCTGTGGATGCGGTTTCAGGAGCTACTTATTCTCTGTATAGGCTTAGATATGCGGTGACCCTTGCTCTAATGCAGGCCAGGATTGCTAAGCAATTATAATCCGCATGTTAAAGCCGATCTTAACAGAGTGAAATGGGAATTCGAATTAATCTGCAAAAATATATTACTTTATTATGTCCCTTAAAATCACCTCGAGCTAATGATGATAAGGAACTACTTAAAGATAACCTTTCGTAAATTTTACAAATATAAATCGTATTCGCTTATCAATATTTTCGGGCTATCTCTCGGTATATTGTGCAGTATATTGATTTTCTCATATATAGGATATGAACTTTCTTATGATGGTTACCATAAAAATGCAGATAATATTTATCGCATAGTATCCCGCAGAACATCGATGGGCAAGACAGTAGAACTTGCACTGGCTCCTGCTCCTATTGGTCCGACCATGATCAAAGATTTTCCTGAAGTGGTCGATGCAGTTAGATTTAGCCCCACCGTTAGAAGAGCATTCCGTTATAAAGATAAGAAATTCTTTGAGACAGGGGTACTTTATGCAGATCAATCTGTCTTTAACGTGTTTTCTTTTGATTTAATTGAAGGTGATCCAAAAACGGCACTGGAAGTTCCTTTCACCATGGTATTAACAGAAAAAACAGCTCACAAGTACTTTGGGAATGAGAGTGCAGTGGGAAAAGTAATAAAATGGGATAACAAACATGATTATCAAATTACGGGTGTTGTGAAAGATCCTCCACCAAATTCACATTTTACTTTTAATGTTCTTGCATCTTTTTCAACGTTTATAAAATACGATCCCAGAATAGGTTCATGGAGAGGCGGCAGCTTTCAAACCTATTTGTTATTACAGAAAAATACCAGGTATGAAGAATTTGAGCAAAAAATGACCGACTTTAATAAAACTTATCTCGGACCTATATTAAAGGAAATGGGTGTTGAGTTACAAACATTTCTGCAACCTCTCAAAAGTATACATTTACTTTCTCATCTTGAGTATGAATTAAGTACAAACAGCGATATTCGTATTATCTATGTTCTAGTAGCAATTGCCATAGCAATATTACTTATAGCGTGTATAAACTTTATAAATCTGGCAACGGCCTTTTCATCAAGCAGATCAAGGGAAATTGGATTACGAAAAGTTCTCGGAGCGGAGCGAAAGAAACTGGTTTTTCAGTTCTATAGTGAAGCTTTCGTTTTCACCATAATATCATCGATAATCGCCATCGCAATGGCATGGCTTATTTTACCCTATTTTAACATCCTCGCGAATCGGGAAATCTCCATAACTCACTTTCAGATACCCTACCTGGTTGTTAGTTTTCTAGCAATAGTCCTATTTGTTGGATTTTTCGCCGGTAGTTACCCTGCTTTCTACCTTTCAGCATTGAGCCCTGTCTCAGGTCTCAGAGGAAATGATCAAAAAGGATCACAGAATGCATTGCTTCGTTCAATATTAGTTATTTTTCAATTCTCTGTTTCCATCATCTTAATCATCTCTACTATTATTATCTTTAAGCAACAGAAATTTATGAGGGATAAAGATCTCGGTTTCAATACGCATAATTTATTAGTTATTGCTCTTCAGAATGACAATGTGCGCTTTGGGCTTGAATCATTTAAAAACGAATTGCTCAATATTAAAGGTGTTGTGAGCGCCGGAGCTTCCACCATGGTTCCTGGGGAAATATATTTGTTTAACGTCGATGTGTACCCAGAGGGATTTTCTGGAGGCCAGGGGTTCAGAATGCAAAATTTTTATATCGATCATGATTTCTTAAATACCTTTGAAATTGAAATTACACAAGGACGAGGTTTTCTAAAGGAAATAACAACGGATGCCACAGACGCTGTGATGATCAATGAAACAGCCGCTAAAAAATTGGAATGGGATCAACCGATAGGTAAAAATATTGAAATACCCTCCCCTTTTTCAACAGAAATATACAAAAAGACAGTTATCGGGGTATTCAGGGATATTCACCAGAGGACCCTATATTCGGTGGTTGAACCAACGTTTATTGAATATGTACGTACTGAGGGGGCCATTGAAAACAGAGCACGCAGGCTCACTATTCGCTTGAATGGCAATGATATCTCAAAGACTATGAAAACCATCGAGCACAAGTGGTATGATATGTTTCCGGATCACCCCTACTATTCCTTTTTTCTCGATGAATATTTTGCCAGTCTACATCAAACTGAAGAAAGATTGGGCAGTATATTTAGAACCTTTGCCATATTAGCTGTAATTATCGGATGTCTTGGTCTATTTGGATTAGCTTCCTTTATAACTGAAAGACGTACAAAGGAAATTGGAATCAGAAAAGTAATGGGATCGACGGTTGGTTCTATCGTATTTCTGCTCTGCAAAAAATTTATTTTTCTGATCATAATTGCGAATATAATTGCTTGGCCCGCTGCTTTCTATATAGTAAAAAAATGGCTCCAGAATTTTCCCTATGCAGTAAGTATTGATGTAGGCACATTTATTTTTACAGCTATTCTTACTATGTTTTTCACATTATTAACCGTGGGATATCGTATAGTTAAAGCTGCTCGTAAAAATCCAGTCGTATCACTACGCTATGAATAGTATTTTCCCATAAGATTAAGAAGCAAATATCAGGAACTAAGTAATTCTTATAATAAGAAATAATTTAGGACTTGAGAAACAGCTGCTTATTTCATGTTTGCCTCTTTTTTAACTGTTCCAGATAATAGGCCCATCTACTATCACAGGCCGGGCATGTTCCAAAATCACAAAGCAATTTATCTGGATGAGTACTAAAAAACGACAGGCCATCTTTTAGCAGCTTTTGTAGCGACAAATAATAGCCATGTAATTCTCCATATGAAAAAGTACTGATCTGGTGCTCCTGAAGCAAAAATGTTTCAAAATTCTTATAGGATTTGCTGCAGCCGGGTACTTCAATCAGTTTTTGTTCTCCGTTTGTCGAAATAGCAGTCGGTTCTACACCTAAATGTTCCCAGGGCGAATAGCTGATCCAGGGTAATTTTGCCTTTATCTCGATATAATGCCCAAAACTTAAAGCCTTGAAATCCGCTCCTAACAATAAAATATAGGCTTCCTGCTGCTGAGCTAGCCACTCCAAAACACTACCGGCGCCTAAAGGACTGATGGGAGCATTACTTTTATCAATATATTTTTTTACAATTCCCCACAAACAGAAGGAATGAGTTGGTGATGCCGTGCGAACCACACCTCTTGTATTTCTAAATACTTCACTAATTGCTCCAACCTTACTGTGGGATCTTTTTTGGTCATATATTTCATTCCTCCCTGTATTTTTTTTAAAACAGTAAGTAAAAGCAGGTATAATCAAAGATCCGTTACCATTTACCAACAATTTCAGGGTATTGATAACATCACCCGGTTTAATACCCGGAAATGCAGCACGTATCCGACGGAATGAACTGTGGAGCATTAAATGTATCCCCGCTGTGATTCCCAAAGATTTTAAGAAGTCATAAAGTGACATTGTATTTCAGCAAGTTGTTAAGCACTTCATGAGAAGAGTGAAGTCCTCAGTGATAATAGCACACCAACCTTCAATTCCAAAACAAATATTATTTCTCATATTATTAAAATTAAGAGTAGGGATTTATAACATAATTTACAATATAATTCTTATCTGCAAAACAGGAATAAAAGCCAGTACCTGCTATGTATAAAACTGTTTTGTATTTATAATGCAACACTTCTCCTTAAAGTAACGTATTTAAAAGTAGGTTCGGAAGAATCATGCACATTTTAAAGTAGCCGAAAGGAGGTACCTAATGTGTAAGTTAAAAATTTTGTTTGTTCCCCTTCTGGCTAGCATTTTAATCGGTATTGGCCTTGCACAGGAAGAGGATATGGATTGGAAAGGCTACAACGATAACCTGCTCAGGTTTTTAAGATCGAACGACGATAGCCTAAAGATCCTAGCTATGCAAAGCATCATCTTACACGGTGACAAAGTAAATGTTAACCAGGAGGTTTATACCATTTACAATATCTACCGTTCGCATAAGAATGAGAAAGTGAGACAGTTGGCACTGGTTGCGCTTTACAAGATCAACAATGTGTGGGTCCTGAAAAATCTGATTAAAGACTATTACAAGGAAACTAACCTTGTTATACGTGGCCAAATTGCTTCTATATTGAAAGAAAATCCTGTCTTATATGCCGTCCGCTAATATACAGCTACGATAGAAATAATTAAAAACCTGCATACCTAACTATGCAGGTTTTTTATTTTTATCCCATTATCTTCTTTAACAAAGATTTAACGATCCCCTCATATTTTTTTACCACTAATACCGAAGTGGGAGAATAGCGGGCCACTTTCTCCGATATTTCTCCAAACAACATTTTACGAAAGAAGGGTTCTTTGGCAGCCCCTATCACTACCAGATCAAATTCTCGGCTTGCTTTGGCGATTCCTCCCGCAATAGATTGGGATCTAATTAATTTTTTTTGTTTTACTACAGACTGATCCAGATGCATCAGTGTTTCATCCATACGCTGGTCGCCAGCTTCTATTTCTTGAGTTTTATCCTCACCATCTTCTGCTAAAACATAGCCGGCGGTTACGGACATTTTCATTTCTTTTGCTATTGCATTCAAAATATCTGATGCCAGTATCGCATTCGGACCACCTGCGGTGGGCAACAAGCATTTACCCATATCCCCTGTTTGTTCGATTTTCACCACCATTAAATCACAAGGTGCAAAGCGAATGATGCGGTCTGCAACTTCACCAAAGATACGATCTCGGGCATTGGTAAAACCCTTCCACCCTATTAATAAAAGGCTGGCACGATGGCGTTCAGTCGCAGCTAAAATTCCATCAGAGGCATTATGAGCAATTACCACCTCTGTACTCAGATTAAAACCAGATTCCGAAGCATACTTTTTCGCTTTGTTCAGGAGAGATTCCTTATGATGGGCAAAGCGCATACCCTCATGAATGGGGATTTGTCTGGGAACTTCCACCACACTAATAGCTATTAGTCGTATATTGCGCTGTTTAGCAACCGGATACCCCAAATTGAGAAGTTGCTCCACATTGTCGGGATTGTATAAAGCGATGATTACCGATTGTTCCTGGTCAGCTTCTGGACCATAAGAGCCAGGTAACAAAACCTGAGCTTCTAAAACAGCCGCTCTTTTTTCAAAAACAGCGTAATAAAGAAGGAGTCCAAAAGCAATCCACCCTGCGGTGACATACCAGGCTATGGGCTGAAATTTAAATTGATAGAGAGCCAGAAATACGTTCAGGATAAATCCCAATACGGGAATTGCAGGATAAAGTGGTACACGATATCTTCTTGGAATTTCGGGATATTTTCTTCTCAGGGCTATTACCGATAAATTAACCAGTGCAAAAGTAAGAAGAAAGATAAGACTCGCAGCAGAACCCACCGCTTCAATAGGCAGCGTGAGTGCCATGCTCAACAAGATAACACCGGTTGTGAAAATTGCTACGTGAGGAGTTCGCCTTTTGAGGTGAATCTGTGAAATTTTTTTCGGCAACCACAAATCCCGACCCATTGAGAAGGCAACGCGGGAAGCTGCCATAACCGTCGCATTAAGTGCCGACATTGTTGAGAGTAAACCTCCAAAGACAATAATCGCCACTCCAATAGCAGGCATAAAATCTTCCGCAGCTCGAACAATGGCTGTCTCTTTAAATCGGCCTAAAAATTGCCAGGTAGGTTCATCGCCGCGACGCAATGCCGTAAGAGATACAAATAAAATCAGTAAATATATAAGCACTGTAATTCCCAATGCAATAAAGGTAGCTCTGGGGATATTTTTTTCAGGATTTTTGATTTCTTCAGCAACGGTTGCGATTAAGTCGTATCCTTCGAAAGCAATAAAGGTGAGACCCATGGCGACCAAAACACCTCCAAGACCGGCTGGGAAAAAAGGCATCAGGTTAGTGAAGGTGTAGTCTGTCGTTTCAGACAGTTGCTTTATTCCAAAAAATATAAAAATACATAATATAACAATTTTCGATAGAGTCAGGATATTTTCAGTCTTGCCGGTTACTTCAGTGCCCCGAACATTTAACAGTACGAACATAGTACCAATAAGAATGGTTATGATTAAGATAGCTGAATGTTCACCAACTACCTGCAATAGCGGTGTAGTTATATCTGGAAGGTACTTAATAAAAAACTCCCAGAAGTATCCCGCAAAACCAAGAGCATATAGGCTACATGCCACTGTGTAGGCAAACCATAGCATCCAGCCGGCGATAAAGCCCGTTGCTCCGGGAAAAGCCATACGAACAAAGGAGTATCCGCCCCCTGCGCGGGGAATTGCAGAAGCAAGCTCCGCATATGCGAAGGCGGTAAGCAAGGTAACCAGACCATTTAAGGCAAAAGCCAGAATAGCTGCTGGACCAGCTTCACCCGCTGCTATTCCGGTTAAGACAAATATACCTGCACCAATCATTGCCCCTATGCCAATCATAGTGGCATCAAATAAACCGAGATCCCGGGCAAAGGTGGCCTGATTCGTTTTTGCGGAAGTTCTATCTAAAGCCATTTATCTTTCAATAAAAGAAAGCAATAATGTGATTCCCCGTAATGAGATTCCTGCATGCACCGCAATGACATCTAGAAATGAATTATATCGATTTCCCAGCAACCCAAAAAATGGCGTTTTGTATCAATTTACGATAACTTTCTTCTTGATAAGCGTGGTGGTCATGTCCTAATAATATATAAACGATTTTTGAATTTTGGTATTTATGGGCCCAGGCTACATACTCAGCACAATCAGTATGGGACACAGTGAGTAAAGGCTGGACACTCGGTAGAATTTCGATACCTTTATATCCCTCATCTTTAATCTGAAAATCTTTCAAACCATCAGTTACTGCATGTGTGGTGTCAGCAATTTTAACGTGTAAAATTAGATCGTGTTTGTATGTAGAACCAGCACTAACCTGGTCATCGCTTTCTTTAAGTACATATTTCCCACCGATTATGTTTTTATATTCCGCCCAATTTTGATATGAAGCCAGCGAATGATGCAAAAAAACAATACCTCTACCCTTTTCCAGTAAATTTAAGAAGCCTACTTTCTCCTGCTCAGTGATGTGCTGCCACATGTCGTAAAAGACCAAAACATCATATTTTCCAACTTGATTAAACATCATGGCCTGATTTGCCTCTGGTTGTGAAATGGTATCATACTGTATATGTTCAAAGCTATCAAAAATTTCATAGAATGAAGCTTCAAAATCGTGTCCGCCAGTAATAATTAATATATTTAACATTGATCTTTTCTCCTCCCGGCCATATAAAAGAGAAACAAGTGTAAGAATCAGAAATAAAACTTTTATAAATTTAAACATTCTTTATATCCTCATAACTTTAAACACGGAAATAGTATGTAAAAAATATTATGGATAATAAAAAACGCGGCATTAAAAAGCAAAGCTGATTAAGGAAATTATCTTTTTTAGGAGTTCATCGCTCAAAATGATCTCTATCTTAATCTTACAAAACTGCAATTCTTTTTTAATTAAAATTTTGGTATTTTTTTTAATATCTTTAATTTCCAGTCTTCTATTGAGAGAGTAAATGAAATTTAAAGCCATCATCGACAATATAAAGAAACAGCAAAAGCATTTAACAATCAATTTTATCAGGAATTTTTATGGTAAAATTAGTAGTCACGTCAGATCCCAAGGGAATTTAGATTCAATTGTTATATTAGCCCGGGAAGGATTTGGAGATATTATTGTTCTATCACCATTAATAAAAATACTGAAAAGGGTTAATCCAGAAATGGAAATTACGATAGTCTGTGTAAATCGACTTGCTTATTACCTGAAATATGACAAGAACATTAAATTAGTAATCAACGGAAAATATCCCACCAGAGCAGTAAAAAAATATATATTTGAGCAAGAATTTGATCTTTTATTCAATCCAAAAGACCACCCCTCGGTTACCTTTTTATATCTAAGTGCAAGAATCAGAGCAAAACATCGTGTCGGTATCTATCATCCACTGCATGAAGGTTTCTTTCATCATATGATACGTTTTGATGATCCAGTCTTGATGATCAAGAAGAATTGTATGTTGCTTGATTATTTAGGAATTTCTTATACAGAAAAGGATTTACTGCCATATATACCCGATGGCCCCGTTTCGCCCGAGGTGATTCAATTTGCCAAAAATATTAAAGGAAAGGATGTCATGGCGATCAATTTAAGCGCTTCTAATAACACTAAAGAATGGCACTTTGATAAATGGATTGAATTTTTGAAAAATGTGAAACAAGCTATGATTATAATTGCGATGCCCAAACATTATAAACAAAAACAAATTATTGAAAATTCATTTAGAAACGTTATCAAATCGCCGCCGACTAAAAGTATTTTTGATGTTAGTTATGTTATACAGCATCTTAAACTTTTAATATCACCTGATACCTCTTTAATTCATATCGCTTCCTGTTTTAATGTGCCGGTTTTGGCATTTTATCGTATAGAAAACGATCTTATAGAATTTGCACCTTTATCCGACAAACAATACACCATCGTCGCACCCGATGGAGAAATTGATAAGATCCATATAGATACCGTAACAGAAATTTTTAATACATTCGTCCGGACTTTATAAAGGATGTACTCAAAAGTATGACAAATAAAACTCTAACCTATTTATATATTTTATGGGCCATCAGTATTCCCTTTTCCTTATGGCTAATGCAAATTTTTTTAGGCATAATTTTTTTATATACGATAATTTTAGCAGTAAAAGAAAAACAAATACCTTTTAAAGCACACCCTGTTTTTATTTTTTGGTCAATATATTTAGTATTGGGTTTATTATCTGCTATTTTGAGTCCTGATGCACTTCGTTCTTTAAAAGTTTTTATCAACGTAGAATGGACCCTTCTTAGTGTTCCAATTCTGTCATCACTTGCTTTATCTTCTCAAGATGCCAAAAAGATTCTGAATGCTCTGATAATATCTGGATCTATTGTGTCGGTATATGCTATATATCAATTTCTAACAGGTGTTGATATTATACTGGGAAACGAATTAGGTAGCTTAGGTAATTATTATCGTGCTGTCGGTCTTTATAATTTTTATCTAACTTTCGCAGGTAATCAGTTGATGATCTATTTTATCTGTTTTATTTATTTTATAAATGAAAAGAAATGGAACAGAAATAAATACTTATATCTGGCAGCCATGATTTTATTGATTTCAAGCCTATATGCTACTTATGCGCGTAGTACTTGGCTTGCACTATTTGCAGTATTGATTGTTGGATCAATTTTGCACGATAAAAAATTAATTCTAAAAATAATCATTCCCATCATAATAGTATCGGTCCTATTGTTAATTTTTATTCCCGACCTAAACACGAGATTTCTCAGCATCTTCGATATGTCTCAAAACGAGGGCAGGTTAAATTTATGGAGCACATCTGTTAAACTGATCAAAGATCATATCTGGCATGGCATTGGACCAGCCTATTTCCCGGAAATGGCTGAAAAATATAAAGTGCCAGGATTTTATGACACCATGGCACATGCACATAATGATGCCTTACATATTGCTGTTTTGAACGGTATTCCTGCAGCCTTGGCTTGGATTGGTATGTGGATTTTATGGCTTTATTGGATGATAAAGCGGATTTATAGTTTATCATTTTCTCAAGGCCAGAGACAATCTCTTTTTGGTATAGCTATGAGCATTGCCAGCATTTTAATTGCAGGTTTTTTTCAATGTTATTATTTCGATCTGGAAAATAATATTTTGTGGATGTTCTTGGTTATCATAAGTTTTAGGATAAAATCTAATGAAGATTAATCATGTACTATGGGATAAACAAAACAATGGAAATTAAATTGTACTTCTTATGATTATATTAAATAGAATTCAAAATTAAATTTCAACCAAATCCAAAAGGAGGAAAAAATGGCTGAAAAAAAATCATCAGCAAAAGCTAAGTCAAAGCAAACAGCATCAAAGGCGAAAAAAGGCGGAAAAACGAAGAGCCAAAAATCAAGGGTTCAAGCTCAGGAAAAAGATTTCATAAAAACAATTGAAAGTGGCCTTAAAGAAGCAGGCGAACAGGCTGCAGTATTGGCAACTGAGATAGCGGAAAAAACTTCTAAATATGCTGCAGATATTTTTGAAATAGTGAAAAAAGGTGCATCTGAAGCGTATGATTATAGTGCGGTTGTTCTCGATGATCTATATCAATTAGCTGAAAAATACGCTAAAAAATATAAGAATAAAGTTGAAATACGAAAATTAAATACTGAGCGTGATGACTTGACAAAAAAGCTGGGTTCTTTAGTACATCGGGTCTATAAATTGAAAAAATTAGATGCTACATTTTTTACTGATAAGTCCTTGACCGATTTTCTAGTAAAAATTGATGAGGTTGACAAAGAAATTGTAAAAATTGGAAAAAAGTTGGATAAACGAGGGTAAATGAAGGCGACGCGGGTTGGGCTTCGTGAAGATTTCAGGAAACAAACCAAATCAGATTAAGCAGCACCTACACTGGCCAGTGATTCCGGTGTGACCAATCCTTTGTGTAACAGATTTTTGATAACCAGTTCGGTCATTTCGCTGGAAAAAGCAAATTCGTTACGTAAATCCTGTACATAGGCTTTCAGCCTTACTTTTAGAAGTGATCGACCCTGATGTATTTCGTTTTTGATAATAACTGCAATCGGTTTTTTTAAATAAACAAAACGCGAAACGGCTGCCGCTCGATAGGTAATTTTTCTGAGTTGTATCAAATCAATATCTGCGGGTAAAAACAATTCAGCAACCACCTGGCAGGTAAATTGACCGGCATTTGAATTTGAAACAGACTGGCTAACCAGCTCACTATTCGGAATCGAAACCATAGAATCATCGGGAGTAACGATACGAACCGTTCTGAGACCAATCTGAACCACTTCACCATAGTGATTCCCGATCTCAATCTTATCACCCACCTGAAATGGCCGATCGAAGATGATCATGATGCCACCGAAAATATTCTTTAAAATATCCTGGGAAGCAAAACCCACCGCAATTCCTGCCGAAGCAGTCACAGCAATCAGTGTTTCAATGGGCGGTGCGATGATCCATGCTATGACAATATAAATAACAATGGTCCACGTTGTAATGCGATAGATGGGAATTAAGCGTTTTATGAGCAGACGCAAATAAGCCCATCGCTCCCCCAGAGTCTCTAAAATTTTCGTGGTATATCTGATAGACAACAAGGCCAGGCTAATCAGTATAATACTCCAGAAAATCTTGCTTACTGTAATGTTCCAGTCCCTTTTATTCAGGGATTTTTTTATTCCTTCCTCTCCCGTGGTTGAAATTACGCTATCTTGTCTTATACTATCCTGATTTTGATCTGATATCTGGGGTAATAAGGACTGAACGGCTGTATCCTGAGCGAGTACACCCGAAATTATAATCAATAAAGAAAAAAACAGCATATGACGTATCAACATTTTATCCTCTATATTTAAACTAAGATATTTTTTAACTTCAGAATTCTGACAACAGCACGATACATAAGCGGATGTACCTGGTATTCGTTACCCAATTTATTCAGGAATCCCCTGTTGTGCATGCGATTTAACAACAGTTGGCTGTCTGCAACCGTACACTGAAAGATGCTGGCATATTCATCACCATTAAGATATTCGTGCTGAATAAAAGCAGCGAGTGTATAGATCTCTTCATTGGGTAAATGGAATAAAAAAGCATGATCCAATTCAAAATTCAACTTTACCATAACTTCCTGTTCTTGAAAATTTTTGATTGCACTCAACCAATAATATAATGCTGTGCGTATATTTCCGTCCGATTCTTTTGTCAATTTGTCAAAAAAGACTTTGCGTAAAAATTTTTGCTTCTCATCCTCACTTGCCAGCTTTTTAAAGTTTCTGTTATTCACATATTCTTCTGAAGCTTCGAATCTCAATAAAAAACCACTAATTGTATGCCTACTCATAATAAGATCTTCTATTTGCTGTGTTTCTAAACCGGAGAGATCAACCACACACTTGAAATATTTTGAAATATCTACTACCTCATTCAAGTAATTCCAACCGTAAAGACCTGAAGTTACAATCCATAAATGTTTATCCGATGTGTTTGAAATCAGTGCCAGTAGTTTCTCCATTAGATCAAAACCATCTATAACACGCAGGAAAAGATTATGAATATCTTCTATGATTATGATTTGTTTATTATCGTTTTGCATTAAAATTTGCTGCAGGTTATCAAAGGATGAAAATTTCTCAGGTCCAAAACCTGTCTCAAACATCTTTAATAGTTCCTCTTCGTTCAGGATGGTATGGGTAATGATAAATTTAATAACATGTAACTCCGAAAAAGTATCCTTTTCTGCAAAATTTAATAAAGTTGTTTTTCCGCTTCCCTTCTCACCGATGATAGCAATCGATCGTGGGTAACCAGCTTTGAATAGATCGAATTCCTCCTGTACCGTTGCTAGCTCTTTCGATCTGCCGAAGAAAAAACGCTCTTCCTTTAAAGGTGTAATCTGGAACAGCCTGCGATAGATATAGGGCATGGCTTTAATGCTTCTATCCAAGTCCAGCAGATATTTATATATTATCCGGTCCACATCACCGCTTATTGGCTCTAAACCGGATATCTTACGAACCTTAAAATAACTGATTTTGGCTATTCCGACATATTTAGCAATAAATTTTAAAATCCGCGGCAGAAAATTTTTAATTTTCCCCCATACTATTCCATGTACTTGGAGTATTCTTTCTTTGGAGTGCGCACGCGCCAGCCTTAGATTTAGCTCCAGAATCTTTTCATTATCGCTGAGGTCCTGAACTTCCTGTTCCAGCTCAAAGGTTAGCTCTTTAAGTTTTGTGGTACTGATATCAATACTTTGATTAAAGCGCTCTTCTAGATCCGTCAATATCGTCTGCGTCCGTTCAAGCCCATCCTTTACAATCTTTTGTACCTCGTCATCTGTTTCTTCTCTTTTTTCTTCCTTCAAAAGATCTAAAGCAGCATCGAGATTAAACTCAACAATTTGATCCAGGCTGGAGATACTACGTGATAAGGACTCTATATCAGATTGAAGTTTTTGCAACAGTGTTGAATATTTAGTCGTTGCATGTGCCGTAATTTCTCCCTCCACCAAATTTTTCAACGAAATATCCTTAATTTTAGTTTTTGGGGGTACTTGCTCAATATTATAATCCGTAATAATAGTATATTTTTCTTTTAACTGATCACTTGCTTCAAGCAATCTATCCCGAAATCCACAAAATGCTTTATCTAAATGGGCATTAAAAAGTGCATCCAGAAGCTCAGGTAACTTATCTTGTCTCAGGCTTTTCAACAGCGCCCTGTTCTCTTTAATTATGGTACTTTTTAGATTTTCTTTCTGGAATACGCTAAACTTTTCCTGCGATTGCAATAACACATTTCTTATCTCTGTAATAATTGGAAGTATTTTACTCTGCGATTTTTGCGCGACGATTGTTTCAGTATCCAGGCATAATTCGGCTGCCCGATACTGAAAAACACTTAGCTCAATATCTTTCTGACATTCTGCCAACAGGGATTTGATATGTAATTGCCAGGCACTAAATATACGCTTTATATTCGCACAGGATTTTTTCCTCAGCTTGTGACTTTTTTTTGCAGAAAATTTTCGTTGAGGCATCAAAATGGTACCACCCAGCTCCCAAGCAGCATTAAAGTATTCAGTCAGCTCCGTTTTAAATTCCTCTAAACGCTGGGCACAATCTTTTATGTAACCTTTAATACGTTCTCTGTGCTCATTTAAGAATGCAGGTAAATTATTTACAACCTCATCTATTTCAACCTGTTGTAGGGCCTGCCAATAATCGCTATTTTGTTCGAATTTGCCGATAAGTAAGGTTTCATATTCAAAATTTTCAAACCTTTGATACAATTGCATCAACAGTTCGGCATAGAGTCTGTAAAAATGCTGGAACTCAATCGATAGATAGTGATAAAATCGGAGGGATAAATAACGCTCTAAAAACATCCGTAGTCGCAAGCGACGTCTTAGCGTGCTTTTCACTTTAGCGATATTGCCTCTCCTGTATCTAATATAGGTCAGGGGATGTCGTGTATAGGAACATATCTTTAAAAATTTTGCTATATAACTATCCGAGTGCAGCAGAATCCAATGTTCATCGGGAATATTAAGTTTTATCTCCTCTGGATATTGCTGAAATAATTCAACAAATTGTTCCCGCAATCCTTCATTAAACTCATTCTGATAAATATCCGGATTTAAATCAGTAGTATTTTCCATCCACTCTGAAATACGTTGTAGGAATCCTCCAATGCTACTCAATCTGGTACTGACCTGGCTGCCAGTTCCGGATTTACTTTGCAGATCATTTCCCAGATCCTGTATCTCTTTCTCAATGTGATTTAAACTGTTAATAACCAGCAACGTATAGCGTTCCCTTATCTGGCTGGCTATACCTTCTATGAGAGGTAGAATATCTTTTAAAATTATTGATGGATTCATAGTTTTATTAAACCAATCTAATTATATATCATATTATAGGATGCAAAAGAATCGGGCCTTTTCCTTAAAAAAGCCCGATTTACATCCAGAGCGAAGTGTTGTTCCAGCTTTAATTTTCTTATCTAAGATTTAAGCTGTTTTGTCCATTCTCTAAGCTGCTCAGCTGCAATATCTTTACCTCCGATACCAAACGCGATTGCAGCTGCAATAGCGATTGCACCAATTGAAAATCCGAAGGCTAGTATGATAATATCCTCACCGAAGCCCATTTGTTGCAAGGCCATCGCACCGGCAAGAATTAATATGGCAACTTTGGCCAGCAGTGCTAATAAAGTTGCCTGTGTTACACTGCTTTCTTTGATTTTCTGCGATACCAAATTGGCGAGGAACAGTCCAATGGCGAGTATGACCAAACCAATCAGGATCTGCCCTGCAAATCCCACAAATTGTGAAACCAGCTCTGCAACATTTTCGAAATTCAGCATACGCAAAGCTTCGATACTCGCAAAAAACAATATTGCTAATAGTACAAGATAACCAATGAAATCCGAAGCTTTCTTCTTTTCCTTTTCTTCCTTGGTCAGTCCCAATTTCATCCACAATTGATTGAAACCGATATTATCCAATAAATTGGCTACTAAGTTTGAAATAACTTTACCAACCACATAAGAGACGGTAACGATTAAGGCAGCAGCAAATATGGAAGGTAGGGCCGATAAAATCATATTGAGCATATTGGTTGCAGGTGCGGTAATTGCTTCTAGAGATAAGGCTTCCAATGCTGAAATTATGATGGGAATTAAGATCAGCACATAAACTACAAATCCCAAAACTTCTGATAATTTTTTCTTTCCTAAAACTTTTGCCAGACCTACTTTTTCACTTAGTCTATCCAGGCCTATTGCTGCCAGCACATTTGATAAAACGCGTTTGATGATCGAGGCTACAAACCATCCCACCACAATTATTAAACCTGCTGTAAAAATATTGGGCAGAAACTTTAGAATTTCATCAACCATTCCCTGAACCGGTCCCATTAATCCCTGTAACTGTAAAGATCCCAGAATCGCTGGTAGAAACAGCAGAAATATGATCCAGTAGACGGCATTACCGATAGTTTTTGATAACGGTATACGTTCTTCAGCCTTCATCCCGGATTTTTCAATCAACTTTTCATCCAGCTTCACTGCATCTAAAAGACGTGTAATAATCATGCGCAAAAAACTGGCAAGAATCCAGGCCAGAAAAAGCAATAAAACCGCGGCCAAAATTTGTGGTGCGAAAACAAAAACCTGCGTAAGCAATTGATTCAGTGGTTCTGTAATAATGGTTAATCCCAGAGCCTGAAAGAAAGCTACCAAAACAAAGAGCAGAACGACGTAAAAAACCGTCTTACCGACGTAACGGGCTACCGGTATTTCTTCTACCCGGTCTTCCCCTCCGATCCACTTGGCTAATTTCTTGTCCAGGGAACTCTTGCGCAATATACCGCGGAAAATAGCAGCAATAATAAGAGCCAAAAGCCACCCCAGGATCAGAATGGCAAGCGCGCCCAATAAATTTGGCACATAACTAGCCACCAGTTGGGTGATTTGATCAAATACTTGTTGCATACGAAATCCTCCCATTTTTATGAACTTACAATTGATATACCCTTGATAGTAAAAAATACTGAAGTTTAATAAGAGCTGTTCAGTAATCTACAGATGGACCTCTAAAACTAATACCATATCATTGTTATTGCAAATTTACGAAACCATTTTTCTCAAGCATATAGCAATAATAAAATAAAATTGAAAATGATACAGTAACTGAGCATCTGCAACAAAAACGTATAATGATGCATCATTCTAAACAGCTTATTCTGATTAAAAAAAGATTTATATTATATTCAAATTATAAATCGATCTATTATTTAATATCTGTGTATCTTTTATATAATCACAGATGTGACCACATATTTTTATTCTCCTCGCCGTTGGCAGAGACCTGTTTACCAAAATGCTTTTCCAGCCATGCTTTACCCAGCTCACGACCACCTAATCCCAACGCTAAAGCCACTGCCAGTACAAGTCCTCCAAAGATAATAGTGAAGGAAGCGGTGACAATACTTTCACCTATCCCTACCTGCTCTAATGCAATGGCTAAAAAGAAGAGCAATACTAATATTTGCACGCCTCGAGAAACGACCTTGGCAAACTGAATTTCAGCATTAACGGCTGCGATAAGAACGGCACGTTCCAGAAGAATACTGATTAAGTAACCAGCAAAGAACAGAATAATACCCGCTATAATGTTGGGCAGAAATAGAAAAAACTGTGTTATTAGTGTATCCAATGCCTTTATTTTTAATGCATTGAACGCCAGCATGACAAATATAAATAAGAGCAACCAATAAATAATCTTTACTACAAATTCCGAAGGCTTTAACCTCATACCAGCCTTGGATAATACATTTGCAAATCCAAGACGGAAACATATTTTATCAAATCTAATTAATTTGAGGAACAGGTTTAAC
Organism: Bacteroides sp. SM23_62; assembly: GCA_001303955.1. Lineage (GTDB taxonomy): Bacteria > Bacteroidota > Bacteroidia > Bacteroidales > SM23-62 > SM23-62. The sequence continues at coordinate 17,596 of LJUP01000004.1, forward strand.
ACAAATTTCAAAATAAACACAACGATAGCACCTATAATCAGGATCAATATCATCGCAAAAATATTGGGTAAAAAGGCATATATTTCTGCCAATAAATTTTCGAGTGGGCTGACAATTGCATTCGTTAAAAAATCTTGCATCTTTGTGACCTCCTGATACTTTACTATTTTTTAAATTTTTTGTTTTTCCCAGTTTTCAATCAAAAGCTGCTTCAGACGTTCATACTGTTCACATAACATTTCTATCTTTGCCTCAACTTCTTCGGAAGTACTATCTAAGTTTTCAATAACAAATGATGCCGTTCTTCCCAAATACAGAGGAATCATTGATTTCATCAGCTGTGCAGTAGACCATATACGGTGATGGAAAGCCAAGGCATAGCGATAGACAAGTTTAACCCACAAATCATCAGAAAAATGAAATTTTTTAATATCTTCCTTTGCCAAATTCTGCAGTTCTTTTAATTCTTGTTCAGTAATTATTTTTTCTAGGAAAGGTACCAAAGCTTCGATGCCCAGTTTGAATGCGTTAACCATACGTTCTATATTAACATTTACAGGCTCCAATCCCACTTCAAATTTGAATCCGAAGGTAGGTATATTTTCTGAATTCTTGATTTTTTTCCAGATGTTATAATAGGATTCTAAGAAAGTATATAACGAACTCACTACTTGTATATACATAGCAGTCAGGTCGGCGCCAGGATCTTTGGCATCGTGAATCTTAGCTCCCAGGTAGGATTGACAAACTTTAAAACCATCCCCAATGGCGGTTGTCGTCATCCAGATATCTATGCCATATCTGGCCACGTCGCTCTCCCATACATCTTTGGTCAGATAATGTGCGGCCAGTTTTCCCGAGAAGCCAAATTCTCCCCCGATAGGTTGACGAATTCTTTTACCGTACATTGCTCGTATCATAGGATAAACGATGCTGTTGGTGATAGTACCGTCGAACTTATGTCGAGAATATAATGGCGCTACAAACTCAAAGCCTTTATCTACGATAGGATCCAGTAACAGCTCAATCCATTCCGGCGTGATACTGCGTAAATCTGAATCGACGACACAGCATGCCTTCGCGTTTAATTCCCGGGCTATTTTGAAAATGGTTCTAAAAGCACTTCCTTTACCCGGAATACCATGATACGGCGTAACGATTTTACTCACCAGATAGACCGGATGGTCTACCAATATCATATCCAAATTACCTACTTCGGTATGACTAACCAGGTCAGGAGTACCATCTTTGGAACCCCCATCTGAATTAACCAAAACGCATTTTGAATCCGGATAATACTTGGCCAGCCCTGCATTTACCGCTCGTACTACATGGGGAATGGTTCGTGCATTATTATAACTGGGTATGCCTACTAAGATATCGACTTCTTTTAATTCAGCAATTTTACGTCTGACAGAATCTCCTAATAGGCCCCCGTCCTTTTCAGCCATACGCAGTATCCTCCAATTTCTTATAATCTTAATATTGTAGTTATATAGGTTTTAATCTTTTTCTTCGCTGATCACGATTTTTTGTCCTGCTCGAACGAATAACAGCTCTTTGATCTTGGTAAATGATTTGAAAAATATACCTTTCTCCTGTATAATTTTATTCAAAGAAAAGCCCATAATAACAAGGTCTGCGTTCTCAGAATAATCGCATACCAGATTCTCATAGGTTTTCAATTTCTTATTCCAGGGAATTTTTTGTACGTTCTTATGGGAAATAGGGATACGACCCTGATCAATCAATTTGTTTAGGCGATTCACCTCTTTATTCAATTCTTTCTGCTCAAATGCAGTATACAATTCGATATCTCCGTTTCTCCACTCCGGATGCCCTAAAATGATGTAAGCCAGAAGTATCAGGAGATTAGCATTACGGTAATCTCCCGGTGTTAACCAGATATGTATTTTCTTTTTATACCCAAAGTGATGTTCCGACGATCGCAGGACACAGATATTAAAATTCACAAAAGAGGCAAATTCACAGCCTTCTATGATATCATTAATATCTGCCTGGTCATCTTCATGAAACTCAAATAATATACTGTTGTTCTCCATACCGGATATGCCGGGTATTTGCACAATTTGTGCTACTGCGGTTTTGAAACTGGGTGATATAATAGTATCAACGTATATACCGGCTTTACTGACAGCTGCTTGTGATATTAATTCTTCTAATTTAGCCATTGATTCCAGGTTTGTTTCTGTATTCAAACCACCTTTAATAAAATGAATGAATGTGCCAAAACCATAATAGTGCGATATCCAACGTAATAAATCAAAAGGGGCCAGGCGAGTTAATGAACTCGTTGATATGGCTATAAATGATGGACGCCAATTAGTTAACGCTGTGGGTGTCTGCTTTCTCTGAATAATAATTTGTAGTTGTCTGGTTAATTGAAAAAGAGCTCCTTTCACCATGGCAGATAAATCATCTTCCTCTTCCCGAGAACGTTTTATACTTAAGTATATAACAATCATAGCCACAATGGCTAAAAAAGCATAGAGCGGTGCCATCTGGAACATCATGATAAAACAAGCAACGGCACCTACCAGAGATAAATACCACTTAGAACGAAACGTGGGACGATAGGAAGGATTTCCGGCAAAATGTTCCAAGAAACTAACCAGACACAGGGTGCCATAGGTGATCATAAAGAACATACTTATGATTTTAGCTACAAAATCGACACTACCCATAGATACAAATGTTAAAACAATAATGGCTGTAATTAAGGTAGCATTAACCGGTTCATTTACCTCACCTCTACCCCTGCTTAAAAAGCGATTAATAAATGAACCAGGCAAGATATCGTCTCGCGCTATAGCCTGAAGGGTTCGCGGTGCAATTAAGATGGAGCCAATTGCGGATGATAGTGTCGCTGCTGCTAAACCTATGGGAATGATAGGGCTCCATAATGCAATCCTGCTCATGGCAAATTGATCGGAAGCCAAATCATCAGGGGATAAACTGTATGCTAATTTTATTACTACAAATAAGTAAATAATCATACCTGTAATGGTAGCGGACAATGTTCCCAGAGGAATTGACTTCCTTGGATTTTTTAAATCACCTGACAGGCCAACACCGGCTGTCATGCCAGTAAATGCTGGAAAAATAATGGCAAATACAATAAAGAAATCCTGCGGTCTATCTATTTTAGCAAATATATCCAATATCGGTTCCTGATCCGGTGATTTCCCTGCGAAGAACAACACAAGAGCAATGGCCAGAATGAAGACCACAACCCACAGAGCTGTTACACCTATATCAGCACCTTTCTTTAAGATTAGAATCAGTAAAATTAAGGTAGCTGGTACACTAATCATCCAGGTCTGCAATTGTAAGCCCATTAAATCTCTAACCCAGGCAAAAATGGGAGTAAATGCCTCGGCAAAGGCAATCATATAGAAAGCAACAGAAATCGCTTGTGAAAAATATAGCGAAACGCCTATTGTGCCACCAACCATAGATCCGAATGAACGACTGATAATATAATACTCGCCACCGCCTTCAACTTTTAGATTGGTCGCAATCTCAGCGATGGCCAATGCTGTCGGAATGGTAATCGCATGACCTATTAGAATAATTAAGAACGTACCCGCAGCTCCAACATGGCCCACAGCATAACCGAACCTCAGAAAAAGAATAGCTCCCAAAATAGTACTGATTGCTGCCAGAAATACTGGAGCTGTACTAAACCCATGTCCTTTTTGTTTTTGCATTACCAATTTTATTCCCTTGATTAATTAACCTTAGAGATTTTAATGCTTCACAATACATAAAGGAGAATCTTATTTTGCTGATAACCTTTTCATTACCCGTTCCACATCTGCTTGTTTTCCGATAATGGTAACTGTATCGCCTGCTAACAATTTTGTATTACCGTCAGGAATGATTACATCCTTCTCTCTCTTTATGGCTGAGATTAAAGCCTCTTTGGGTAATAATATCTCCTTCAAGGATTTATTAATAACGTCTGACTCATGGGAGACAATCACCTGATTAATTATGGCCTCGCCTTCTGCCAGCTCTTCACTTAATTTATTGACGACATGACTTACGGAGTGCGATTTCTGAAAATTTTCTAACTCGGCTTGCTTTGTTTCAAAAAGATTTTTAACGGTGTCAATCTTCTTAACCTGCTCCAAAAATTTTTCTTTATATTTACTCATATCCTTTAATTTATACATCTTCAGACTTAAATCACCCAACCCTTGATATTCAGAATCAAGCTCTTTGCGCTGTGTACTGACTTCAAGTTTAAGCTTATTCAATCTAGTAATATCGGAGGTTTTATCGCTTATTTCGGCAATTAGTTCTCTGGAAAGCTCAACCCCTTCTTCACCAAATTCCCTTATTTTTTCAGCGAATTTTTCGGTGGTCTTTATTACGGTTTCGCTGCCCTCTTTTAAAGTTTTTCTAAGATTCTCTAAATAACTCATACTCTCTTTTACTCCTTTTAATAATTTTTTTATTTTTTATTTTGTATTTTTTATTCGAAAAGACTACTTTTCATACTGATCGATTTTCTTACCCAGTTTGACGATCTCCTTATTCAAAACCTCTATTCTCTCCACCAACACTCCTATCTCCTTGTCTGTAAATAAATTTTCAATGCTGGTTTTCTTTGATTTATTATTTGAATAGACGCGTATACCCAATTCTTTTGTCAACTCCCTCCTCTCACTACTAAGTCTTTTCATTTCCCTACTATCTTCATACTTTTCTAGATAATTTTGAGCCGAATTAGCCAACTCATCAAGGGCTTTAACACCTGCTTCATAAGCATCGCTAACCCCGCCTCTTATCTTTTCCAGTACTTTACCCGCAAGAACAGAGCTTTTCTCAACGAAATCCGAATTTTTCTTACTTTTTTTTGGTGTATTTACCATTCTAAATCTCCTTTCTAATACAATTTATTTATATACTTTTATTAAAATTACCAATCAGTTATACCAAAATAATTATTAAATGGTTTTTAAAAATTAATCTTTATATATTGGATGTGATAATTATATATCTTGTCTATTTTTTCCTTTTGGTGAAATTACCAAGGTTTTTGTTTGTACTCAATTGAATTTTTATAATACGAGTATGTTTTTTATCTTATTCAGGGTAGGTTACCGAACTTGCTACAAAGTTAGTAATTGTTTAGATTCAAAAGACCTACTATATATCTAATAAAATAGGGACTCGAGGATAACTTGTTCTGGAAAATAACCTCTGTACTATTCTTTGTAACGGCAAACGGTTTTTTCGTTGCTGCAGAGTTTGCTCTGGTAAAATTACGCATTGGTGAAATTGAATTGCTGGTTAAAAAGGGTAGCCGTACAGCTAAACTGGTGGGCAATATTATCGCGCACTTAGATGCATATTTATCTGCCTGTCAGCTGGGAATTACCCTGGCAAGTTTGGCTCTGGGATGGATTGGTGAACCAATGGTCGCAAGAACTTTATTACCTGTGGTTGTCGCCCTTGGTGTTCCTGAAGAAATGGTGCATTACATATCTTTCCCGCTGGCATTTGCATTCATCACTTTTTTACATATTACCGCCGGCGAACAGGCACCAAAAATATTTGCTATTCAAAAGTATCAATCCACAGCGTTATTTGTTTCCATACCCCTAACAATATTTTATAAGATATTCAAACCGTTTATATGGCTGCTAAACGCCTTTAGCAATGCCCTTCTGCGCATAGTTGGTATTCGATGGAAAGTTGGGCATGCTGATTCCCCGTCTGAAGAGGAATTACGCCATATACTTCTGGAATCAGCAGCAGGAGGCTACTTAAAACCACGGGAACGGTTAATCATGGAAAACGTAATGGATCTTGAGGAGAAGATTGCCCGTCGCTATATGATTCCACGCCATCAGATTGTTTACATCAATAGATTTGAGTCTATGGAAGAAAAACTGCGTAAAGCCTCTGAATCAGGGCATACACGTTTCCCGTTATGCGAGGGTGATATCGATTATATAATTGGAATCGTTCATGTCAAAGATATCTTTAAAGCGCATGCAATGAAACAAAAATTATCTTCTTTAACAGATGTTGCACGAGATGTGCTTTTTATTCCTGAAACAATTCGGCTTGACGCCTTGCTGGTTGAATTTCAAAAACGAAAAACGCATATCGCCATGCTGGTGGATGAATACGGTGTCATATCTGGAATGATCACCCTTGAAAATGTGCTGGAAGAACTGGTCGGACCTATTCAGGATGAATTTGATGAAGAACGCCCCGCTATTATTAAGAGGGGAGCAGATCAGTATGAGGTCGACGCTACCTGCATGGTTGATGAGGTTGCCACTAAATGCATGATTGAATTACCACAAAATATATCAGCAGATACAATGGGAGGATTGGTTATGGGCACATTAGGGCACATACCCAAAAAGGGTGAAAAAGCAATAATAGGTTCTTCTGAGATTACGGTTTTGGAAGCAGAGACTACGTACGTGAAACGGCTTCTCGTAAAAAAAGTTAAAACTTGAGAATATGGATATCTGGTTTTTACTGAATATATCTTTGCATTCGAGTAAATTATCAATGTTTCATCTTGGTGAGGTAATCGATGTGGTGGTCGGTCGTTAAAACAGGAAATTTTGGTACCATATATTGATAAGGCTGGCTTTCTTGTTTCACCAACAAATCAATACCTGTAAAAGTGATATTCTCGAATTCATCAAAATCTAGCTGGATTTTTTTATGGTATTCTTGTTGCAGACTATCTACATATGTATTTAAATGGTCACCAATGATACCCATGTAACTTTTATTAAAATTTCGCTTCTCTTTAATTGATTTCAGGTAAGTTTGCTTTTGATAAAGAGCCATGAAAGCATCCCGCCACATCCTCTCGTTTCGCTTGACAACATTTACTTCATCGTAACCTTTTTCATAGGCTTTTATCGTTACATACCTGTCTCGTATCAGATCAGCCACCGCTAGACGAAACTGCTGCGCAAATTCATGGGACTGCATTTTTCGCTTTCTAAAAACAAGAGGATGAGACATCAGTTCTTTTCTAAAATCATTAACTGTCCACATCTCTCCCTCAATGCTAAAAATAGGTTGGTCTAAAATATCATGTACCTCCATTTCATCTAAGGATTTTACGGGACCTTGTTCCAAATCCCAGATGATTTCTCTTAGTGAATTTTTTGTTTCTACATTAGTTCTAAAAAATAATTTGAAAAATATATCATTCACTTGCCAAAAAACAGATTCATTGAATTCAAGTGTTTTTCCTTTCATAATTTGGGCTACATAATTTTGCCAAATTTCACTGGCATTTAGCCTAATTAGCTTTTCGCTTACTTCTTTAAGTCTCTTTTGCATTTGATTTCCAGTAATGGCTTTCGCATCGCTCCAACCCAATACTTTTACGATCAAATACTCATTTTTGTCAACTGCGATTGCTTCGAGAACCTTTCCCTTATAAATATTTTCTGAGAAAAGCGCTTCTAAAAGTTTCAGATTTTCAACATCTCCCCAGGAAATGTTCTTCCTGGGAATGAGGGTATCACCAAACAAAGTATGATAAATTTCCTTGAAATTACTATCATCTTCGGCTGACATTTTCGGCACATGATTTGATAGCATACTATCGCAAATCGAATAATATGCAATTTGATATTCCCGGCCGGCAAAGTTGAAGAACTTTTTAATATCCGATGAATCAAGTCTGACTTTTTCTGTGGCCTCTTTGTGATACATCCACTGACGCATGGCTTGTTCTTTTCTGCCTTTAAGAAAATACTGAAACTCTTCATTTTGTAATAAAGAATCACGATTTTCGGCTTCCAGGGCAAAAAGTTTTTCTGCAATGAGTGAATTTAAAATTATTTTTTTATGAATATAGCTGTTCCCTTTACAATACGGGGGACGAATGGTGTATTCAGCTCTTCTTATAAATTCATTTTTACTAATACTCACTTTATCATCTATATTAACTAATATTTTTTCTACCGGTTGTTCTATATGCTCTTTTTTACAGCAATTTAAGAATGTTACAAGCAGGAAATAGATTAAAAAAATTAGCAGGTTATTTCTGTGGGAATTTTTTATTACAAAACTATTACTCATTCAATTTCTAACACATATTGATATAAAATTTCATGCCAATTCTCCCATCTTCCTTCAGGATCCATATAAAAATAATACTCAGCAAATATACCCGGATCACCAGGTTTGCCTATACCAGCCCAGTATTCATAGGTTATCAACTCCCCTGTAATCCATCGTTTTAGTTCACTATTGAAAAGAAATGTTAGGCCGATCCATGTTTCCCTGTTATTTCTCAGGGGTGCCTCACTGATGAATGTGTTCTCCTCTTCGCTTGTTATTGTGACCAAATGGCCACCACTTTTTTCGCATTCAGCTTTTGCTTCAATCCAGGTTTTCTTATAGCGCGAAAGATAATAATAATGGTTGTCTAATTTACCAATATAAGAATAAAATAATGGATCAGCCCAATATTTCACTATGCGAACATAAATACGTTTCGTAGCGTCATTACCATAATCCGTTATCGTGAACGTTGTCTGTGTACCACTGTCCCCCACTGCAATGGCATAGGCTAATGAATCGGAAACAGGATCGGGAATAATCTTCAATACGGATTCATCATTTGATTGCCAACTGTAATTTGGAGAATTTATCAAGATGGTGGTCACAGCAAGTTCTAGCGTATCCCCTTCATTTATAAATAAGGTATCAATTCCTGTTGGTCTAAGGAAATCAGGATTTACATAAATACCTTTATCTTTGTCATCTGTTTCGATTTGAGGATCAACTATTTCAATCTCCCTACAAGCATTTAATGCTATAAGGAGACTTAAAATCAACTGAAATAGGATTCTGCTTGTCATCCCGCACTCCTTTTTGAAGAATCTCAAAAAATAACAATATTATACATTATTATATAATGATCTTAAAAAGTGAAACCGATACTGCTGCAATGTATATTACCAAGAACACCGATGGAATGGAAAGCATAATCAACTTTGAGTGCATTATTCGCAGCCAGCCACAACCTAAACCCTGCTCCAAAGGTTGCACCATATTGTGAGTCAGAAGCAAATATAGCCTTATATCCCCCACGCAGAAAAAAATCACCGATGCCGGGTGAAGTGAATTGATATTGAGCACCTACATTAACATACTCAGACATGTTGTTGGGATGCAGTGCATCGGCTGACACGGTGATCCTCTGGTTCGAAGTTTTAATAGGATCCAGTGCAATCCCAACCCGGAATAATAAAGGTAACTCCCATTCTCTCAAATTATGTTTAGCTTGCGAATTCTGATAATTTCCACTTCCTTCCGGATCTATGTCCACAGGAAAAAGCAAATCGGAACCATCATATTGCATTCTTGTACCATAATTTGAAATACTCATTCCTATTTTCATACCATCTTCACGTTGACCACTAAAAGATAATAAGTGGGTCTGCACCTGAACGCCCAGGTCTAAGGCAAATGCGTTGCCCTGGGTATGCCAGATTTTAGAAGTCACGTATTTGGCAACCGCGCCAAATGAAAACCAGGTAGCTAGCTTTCTGGCATAGGATAGACTTACCACATAGTCATAAGCAGTATACTTTTCCCCGGTACCCTCCTGGTAGTCCATGTTTGTAACCTCAATATCACCATAATCCAGACCGAAAATGCTTAAACCGAGCGTCCCTATTTGAGGAACCATAATGCCTAATCCGGCAAACATGCTATTGATATCGGCAACCCATGGTTGATATACAAATAGTACTTCATTGCGTTCCATATTAGCAAGCCCCGCAGGATTCCAGTATATTGCAGAAAGGTCATTTGCCGAGGCCGTATAAGCGTCACCTAAACTAATACCAATGCTGCCGACTCCGATTTCCAAAAAACTGGCAGCGGTTGTACCAACTCGATAAGGTTTCTGGCTATATACAATTCCCTGGCTGATAAACAGAAGGCCGAGTATGGTATATATAATCTTTCTTAATAACATGTTAATGTCCTTTCCAAAATATGACATGCTTACTTAATAACACCAAATTTACCGATCTTCTCTTCCCCTGTTCTCTCATCTTTCACATAGTAAATATACATTCCAGCAGCGATTTCCAGACCTTCTTTTGTCAACATATCCCAGTGCAAAACACCACTACTTGAATCTCCAAATCCATTATAACCAGTTAAGGCGTCATCAGGAAATTGAAGTTCCCTGACCAGTATACCACTTACCGTGAAGATTTTAACTGTACATTTTTCAGGAAGATGTGTAAACATCAGACGTCTTCCCTGGTTGAGATATTTATTAATGACCGATGCCTCCATAACGTTCGTGGCAATGTAAGGATTAGGGACAACCTTTATTTCATTCATATCCTGTTTCACTAAATTATCATCGATAATTTCTTCACTATTAATTGAAAACATGATGGAGTCCGTGGGCATAAATGGTCTGTTGAAGCGAAGTGCATATACATCATTTGCATGGGGAAGTTCGCTCTCACCTGCAAGGGGTGAAAAATCAATAGTAAAGATGGTGTATTCCCATCTGCCATTGGTTGTCCGTCCAACAAAAATTAAATCTTCAAAAATATCTAATGAATCATTATCATTCACGTCATATGCAACGATATCCATCAGTTCAGGATTTCCAAGTGAATCTCGTACACTAAGATTCTCCACTTTGAAGTTGAAATCCTGATTCAGTATCATTTGCCTTCTATTATAATTATTGCCGTCAGCATCATAAAATCCTGATGAATACGTGGAAGTAATGCCTGTGAAAAGTACGTCGTCTGAGAAAATAATATTATAATCATTAGGGTAAAACTTTTCACCGTATTGTGTAATACGTATTTCTATTGGTGAACTTCCTGGCATCCAGCCCGAGCGTAGCGAATCAAAAGTAGCTGTCTTAATATGCATTTGAACATTTAGTCGTATACCGTCAAAAACATCGGTTACTCTGGGTTCTGTATAGGCAAGCTGATAATAATCATTTCCAACCGGAACATCATAAAACTCCAGAGCAGTGATTAAATTCCTGGGTCTTTTAATTCCATATTCTGTTGATACCATGATATCGCTGAAAACGAGTTTATCATTTTCTATGGCATCATACACATAGAGTCCATTAGTGATATATTGGTACTCCCATCTTCGGGGGTATAGACTTAACGAATCAAGATGAAAGGCTGCAAATTTGATTTTATATTGATGCCCTTTTTTAAGTAAGTTGGGAGCCACAACCTCGGGTATTATTGTAGCATATGCGGCGCGTTCCCCTGCGTCCAGGTTGTATTCCGTTTGAAAAATCTGTCCGGCAGCTTTGGTGCCTGGAGTGACAATTGCTACATTTTGACCTATAAAGGTAACATTTTCAAATTCATCTTTTCGGATGACAACATTATTTTCAGAGGGTGCAATGCCATACTTATCGTCTTGCGCAATAACCGCTGAACCTTTTAAAATGCCTGGTGGAATTCCATAATCATAGGCTACAACAGCATAGTAATAGGTTCTACCGTTTTGTACTCTTTCATCCTTGAAAGAATATGCAAGACCGGTGTCATCACCTAAATTATAGCCCATACCGTTCAATAAGCCATAATCTGTAAAACCCTCCTTTCCGTTCCTCTTATCACACTGAAAAATCGGTTTCATTAAAGTTTTGGTACCATAACCATCGGTAATTATCATGGGATCGGTAAAATCTTTATCTGTGGCCCGGAATACTTTATATCCCTCAAAATCGTTCTCATTATTCAATATCGGCTCGCGTGTGCTTTTATCGGCCCTGTTATCCCAAATTAATTGTACAAAGCCATCACCCGGAACCGCCGTAAGTTTTGGCATTAAGGGAGGTTGAGCAAAACGATAGTCCTTTTCATAGATCACCTGAACGGTTTTCTTAAGTGTGAACAATGCAGGGGCTGCATGCTCTGATGAGGTTAAACCGGATAAATCATCATAGGAATGTAATTCTGCCAGGGAAATAAATTCTGTTCTTCCTTTATATAAGGGAAAGATTGCTGAAGAAAAGAGTTCACCAAGATTAGCTATCCCGCTTGCTCCTTCCTCTAATGAGTCCTTATAAGTCATCCTTTCCCACATGGATTGATCATTTCTAAACCAACTCAAGTAAGGATCCACATGCTCAGGAATAGGATCAAATAGCAATGTTGTTAAACCCAGCATGTCTGTCTCTGACACATCTGTCCAGCCAAAATTCGGCTCAGCATACCCTTCTCCCAGGTCAGGTTTATGATTACATTCGGTTCCGTCGGCGTCGGGTCCATAGTAATTTTCCTCACCGGGTGATACTCCATCTAATCCCACGTCATCACCGGCAAATTCATCGCTTTCATATACCCCGTTCCCATTCTCATCTTCACCATCTTGCCAATCCTGATCTTCATCACCCGCCCAGTGTGGTTTCAGGTCCTCTTCCTTTAATCCATAAAAACTAAGAAATTTCTGGAGATCTACAATTCCACCCATGGGATCATTGAGATAGTTACCGGCATCATTATCACGGCTTTCATCGATGAGGCCGTCATCGTCATTATCCACATCATCATTGAAAATTCCGGGACTTTCTAAGAATGCAAATCCTTGCGTACCTGTTTTGTATCCATCTTCACCCACACCATCCGTATCCCATGTATAAGCCATATCTTCAATCTTGTCAAAACTTCCGTCTTCTCCTGTATTTTCACCACCGATATTATTATCGATCCAATATCCAAATGCCACATTAGGCAAATCATAGTCTGAAGTATTTGCGATGGTATACTCCCAAAAAATACAATCCTGAGCCATTGGATTGTTCCATTGAAAACCTCGTTGTTTTACCCGAATTCCGACACCTCCCCAGGGTTTACCTTTTTGAACGGTCACACGCGGGTCAATACCACCGATTTCTAGATTCGGCCGGGGATAATATTTGACATAATCATCATCTCCTAAATATTCCAAATCCTGTGCATCGTTAGCAACCACATAAGCTTCCAAATCTGCACGAATCTGCCCGCGTCCAAAACGACCATCCCATTCACCTGGCCAGTGTAATTGACGGCCGGTATAAGGCCAACCTGTAGTGGGCCAGGAATTTGGATCATTACTCAGTGCAGGTGTTTCACTCGAATTATTTATATATCCTGGTGCAGGATGCAATCCCCATTCGATTTGCCCTGTATCATCCCGGTCCATTTCTTCGCGGTAGTTGGTTTGGCAGAAAAATAATGAATCCAATCTCCCCTGCTCGCGTAAAAATACTATTTCATCCATATCTGACACTGGTGTTGTTCTGTCTTTGATATATACCTTTGCGCTTACCATCAGAGCTATACCATCATGCATTACGTTTCCACCAACGCCAATCGGCCAGCGAGCGGCATCTTTCCTGGGATAATCTCCCAGTTCCGTATTATTTTTAAAAAGCAACTGCACACGGTTACCGTTCATAAATCCTTCACGCTCCAGGTGAGGATCGCCGGCCCCATCATCCGGACCGTCATAGATCTTCCCCTGGGCAAATAGATCAGTACAAAATAAAAGTAGTAATCCAATGAACGATATATTTTGGAAAATTTTTATCATGACTGCGCATCCTTTTAAATAAATGTCAAATTTAGTTTTTCAATTAGCTTTAAAAAGTAAACTAAAAAATGACTCCTAAACCTATTTTAACAGAGCGTGGTGCTGACCAGTTTGCCGGGCTGTAAATACGATCCTCATAGCTACTAAAATCACTCCAGTGACCTAACAAATCGGACTCACGTATAATTGCCTGATTGGCTCTCCCGGTATTTCCGTTGACACCGTATTCATTCAAGCGATCAAGCAGGTTATATACATAAAGTGTACCACGCAGTTTTAATCCCATAAAAGTGCCAAACTCATAAAACGCCCTTAAATCAACTGTATAATGTAAAGGTTTATATCCATTGTTGGGGTATAAATTAACGCGATGTAAAGCATTTTGATCTATGGGAGTCCAAGTATAAGCAGCACCTGATCCGAGGTAAGCAATTGCAGTAAGGCCATAACTTTCCGTATTATATCCTACGGTCGCATTAAGCGTATGCCTTTGATCCCAGGACATGGGAATAAGTGTTGGGATGGGATCCTGACTATTACCGGCTCTAGTATAGGTAAATACGGGATTATCAGCATTACCGCGGGTATACTGCAGCGTATAGTTTAACTCAGCATAGAGTCGGTCAAATCGTGTATGAAATTTTACTTCGAGACCGCGAGCGTTACCATAATCTTTATTACCATACAAACCGTAGCGGATCTGATTATAAGTGGTTACTATGTTGACCGTGGATAGAGAATAAATGTCCTTATACCATATAGCTACCTCCAGATCCATATACTCATTTAATACCTGCCACAGACCAACCTCGTAATTAACTGTTTTTTCGGGCTTTACCTGGGGATTCCCGATTGTACTGGCATAATTAGTTGGCGAAAGGACATAAGAATTATTCAAATACATTGTGCTGTGTGGTGGGTATTGATAAAAATGACCATAGCTAAAACGCAATAATGCAGTTTCACCCAACTGATAAGAAAATCCAAGCCGCGGCGCAACATTAATTTTTGGATCAGCCTTGAAATATACCGACTGCCATTCAGGTTGATCTTCCTTGGCCAATTGATTACCTGGATTGCGGTAATTTGAAGGATATTTAGTTTTTGGATCAAAATATTCAAGCCGTACCCCCACATCGATTACCATATCTTCAAATTCCATTTTATCAGATATCCAACCAGCATATTGGACCGGTTCTTTATTATAGATATCAGAATAGGTTGTTGAATCAGGTAAAACTTGAGGTTCATAGATAATCCCTGACGCAGCGGTATTTCTGTATTTATTCACAATATTTTGTGAACGGGAATCATATCTGTATAGCGCTCCTTCACATCCACCTTCGATACTGTTTGTTCTGTTAATTTGCCAGGTAAAATCCAGTCTGCCTAAAAGCTTCTCGGTGCTTATTTCATTATGCCACTTTTCCTGTCCACCTGTATAAAAGCCGGTAAAACCGCTATTGGCAGCATAGCGATCGTGTATATATCTTGAATCTAATGGATCCTCATATAGATAGGAGGCAATATAATTATTAGAATAGGAGAGTTTTGCTTCATAGAATGCATTCTGTGCTAAAAAATGATTAAATTGATACATAACCAGATAGCTGTCGTTATAATGAATATTTCTCCCATCCGGTTTATATTTGTAAACATGGTCATAATCCTGTTCTTTACTATTATCAACCAATAGCATGAGAGACATTTTCAACCTGCTCAGCTTGTAAGTCAGCTTACCTGTCAGATTTACACCCTGATACCAGTCCATTGGCACGTATTCATTATCGCCACTATGCTCGTTAAATAAATAGTCCCCCTGCTCATCGTAAGCATAAGGATTTTGCCAAAAAGAATAATCGGGTCTGTCGGTAATGTTAAAGCGGCGGAGGCCATTCAGATAATTCATATAGTCCTGGACGCGCGTGTTGAAAAAAAAGGTTAATTTATTCGAGAATATTGGTCCGTGGATATAGAATTTGTAATCCCTGTTGCGATCAATCTCGCTCGCTTTGAGGCCGGGAAATTCATTCGAATGTGAGGTATAATAATTCTCCAAGAATCCTTCGAATTTAGCCGTGATTTTGTTACCCCCTTCTTTTGTGACCATATTCACAATACCACTCATCGCTTCACCATATTTTGCATTAAAAGTCCCGGTAATCACTTCAACTTCCTGCAGCGCGTCAGGATCCACACTAATCATCTGCTGACGGTTTAAACCGTTATAAACTGATATCCCGTCTACTAAATATGCCGTCTCATAAATTCTACCACCACGCATGTGACCGCCAACCACACCCGGCTGCAAAGCAACAACATCATTTAGCGTTTCGACCGGTAGAATCGCCATATCCTGTGAAGATACATTTCTGATTGAACTTGTCTGATCCTTTTTAAGGGCGATTTTATCGGCAACCACCACAATTTGTTCGCTGCTCTCAAGTACGGTTTCTTCTAAGGTTATTGATAATGTTGATGTACGGTTAACCGATACCCGTACGCCCTCTATCTTTTTGGGATGATAACCAATAAAATCCACCATAACATTATATTCACCGGGTGGAACATTGATAATAAAAAACGCACCATCTAAATCGGTGGCAGCACCTATGTAAAGATCTTCAATGGATACATTGACACCAACCAACGGATCACCGGTTGCTTTATCAGTTACAATGCCGGATATTTTTCCGGTTGTCTGGGCATGAATAGTACTGATAATCATCATTAATATAATAATGCATTTTAGAAAACCATTCATACACTACTCCCTTCAACTAGGTAATTTATTATAACAGGCCAGGATAAAAATCTGATATGAAGTAATATGCAAACAGACTTTAATAAATTCAAGAAAAAGGTTTATACATTTTAGTCGATAATGGAATTTTGTTATTTATTTAATATCTACCCCTAAACCGGGTGTGTTGGAGGGATACAATACCCCGGCCTGGATTGTAACCGCTCCGGCGGCAGGATCGTTTATTAGATCAATATGCCCATCTAGATCGGCATAAACAACATTATACCTGGCTAATGCAAAATGTAATCCTGCTGCAATACCTAATGCCGATTCATCCATACATCCGATCATTACCTCAAAACTCGCAGCCCGGGCTACGGAATTGATGTGCAGGGCCTCTGAAATTCCTCCAACTTTCATTAATTTAATGTTGACCATATCTACCAGCTCCGATTTTGCAAGACGAAATGCATCGCGCAGATTGAGTAAACTTTCATCGGCCATAACCGGGAGGGGCACATTCTTTGTCACTCTTCCCAGTAAGTCTGGTTCACCTTTAGGAGTTGGCTGCTCGATAAGCTCTAATTTCTCTTCTTGTGTTTGCTCCACAAATTTAATCGATTGTTCCACAGTATAACCCTGATTGGCATCGAATCGCAGTTCAATCTTTGCTCCAACTTCTTTTCTTACCATCTTTATGCGTTCAATATCCTCATCCACATTGATACCGCCCTTAATCTTAAGACAGGTAAATCCTTGAGAAATAAACTCCTTTGCCATCTTCAGGGTATCAATTACTGGCAAAATGCCAATGGTAATACTTGTTTTAATCCTAGTACGATAACCTCCTAATATTTTCCAGACAGGTAAATTCGCTTTTTTGCCCAATATATCATAGAGGGCCATATCCACCGCAGCCAGAGCAGAGGGATTCGTTGGTAATTTTGCTTTAAGCCTTTCCATAATATACGATAATCTCAGCGGATCACTTCCTCTCAGATCAGGCGCGACAACATTATTAAGGCAATCTAAAACATTAGCAGCTGTTTCTCCTGTCACTGCCAGATCAGGTGCAGCACAACCATATCCGCAAATTGGGGAATTCGTCTTAATATATAAAAAGATATTAGTCGTATGATCAATCGTCTCATAGGCAATAGTATAGGGATTTGCCAGTTTCATGTTTACCGGAAAAAACTCAATTGCGGTGATTTTCATATATTTTCCTTAACAATATGTTTAAATCTCGCGGGGACTAATACTTACGCTGATGTATCTCCTCGAGTGACATTCGTTTCAGATCCTCAACAAAAGCAACCAGGTGGGCCACCATGATCTGCCATATTTTTTTCCCTTTCTCAGCACTCGCTTTTGTAGGGTCTCCCATAACTCCACTTTTTGAAATCTTTTTGGTATAAGCATACCATAAAATTCCCCGTTTCGAGGTAAAATTTAAATAACGACTGGAGAACTCAGGTATGGAAGATTGTCGTTGGTCCATTTTCACAAGATGGGGACGTGTCGCCAAGGCTGTACTTGTCTCCACCTCACCAGCATGTACATCATTTGGGGTCTCTACCAGCTGATAGATATCTACATCGCTTGTTTCGCCCGAGTCCACACTGACAAAGATGTGTGCATCCCGGTTGATCATTTGTGCAGCAAAATTTAGTGATGGTGTGTTTCCCCCGTGCGCGTTAATAATTAACAGTTTTTTAATACCATTTCTTGCTGCGCTCATACCGATCTCATAAACTAATTTTGAGAGTGTATAATTATTAATTCCTATAGTTCCGGTAAATTCATCATGATGATACGAGACGCCATAAGGAATTAACGGAAGAACCAGCGGTTTGGGATCGCTGCAAGCCTGGGCCACCTGTTTTGCGAGATATTGAGCATCAAAGGCATCGGTATCTAAAGGCAAGTGGGGGCCATGTTGTTCTATAGAACCTACTGGTAATAAGGCTACATCTATCTCCTTCAGATATCTTTCTGCTTCGGGCCATGATAATTCTCCCCAAAGATAGATTTTTGGAAAAGCGCTGGCATACTGGCCATCAGATTCAGAAAAATCAAGATCCGGTTCTAAGGGATATGCTTTAAGCACAGCTGGTTCTCGTTTAAGATTAACTTTCTTCCATTTTTTACTGACGTGCTGTAATGCGCCCAGGCCGTATGATAAATAAATATCAAATAACATTTTTCTTAAATCAAGAGGCATATATTCAAAGGGTGAACGTTCCGGATCAAATCTTAGGTGCAAAATTTCAGGTCGCTCCTTATAATTCTTATCGGTGTTAATGATTCCTTTCTTCTTTAAGATATACATCAGCTGTTCTTGCCCTTCTGATTCCTGATGTATACCTTTTTCTTGCAACATTTCAAGACAATATTCAATCTGCCGTGAGGAATAGCCGCAGTGCTGTGGGTCTATATCAATAGCACTGAGCATACCAACGATCCTGCGACATTTCTCACATTTACCACAGGGATAGACACGCTCACCCTTTATGTGTGCCGCATGACATGATACTTGATGTTTTTGAAGATGCGGATATCTCTTGGTTAAAATTTTAAGAATCAGCATTTCCGAGAGTGATCGCACTATGGAAAATTGTGCTACTGACCAGCCCTTGGACATGAAATATCTTGTTAGCGTATTATCAAAATATCGGCTCTGATCGTATAAGCCGTCATAATGAGTAATCCCTTTATATGAGGTACGAATCGTTGTATCGTATTCATCTCCAATTATGAGTCTTCCAATCCCTCTTTTACGCAGTACGGGTAATGCGCCAAATATAAAAACTGCTACAGTCCATAACCGCACAGGGTATTCATCCGATCTGATATTTTGAAAATCTTGACGAATAAAAGGAAAATGGCGCAGCATCCAGGAAAAAACCCTATCTGCATTAGTCCATACACGACTGGTGTTAGCAATATTTTTTTTAAAATAACGGTAAGCATTCATAGCTGTAAACCAATGCCGCCCCGATTCATTGATGAAAATCGGATGCACATCTTTTCCGATTTCATTGAGTAAACCATAAGATAGCAGGCTATCTTTTCCACCACTTGAAAGGACCGCATGACCTTCCTGACTGTGTTCCCAATAACGCCATGAGGATGGACTCGGGATCTTTATTTTATTTTCAAAATTTACCGTGGCCTGCGAATATTTTTTTATACGCAATAAAGGAATATGAACTGATTTGGTAACAAGAAAAGGATTGTATTCGAGGAATTTTTTAACATAGATCTCTCGGGCCGTATTTTCCATCATATCGCGTATTAAGCGACGATCTTGATTATCGTATGCACCTTTGAAGACAATTTCTTGACAAAACAAACCATAATTTAATGCCACCTGAGCTCCAATTACTTCAGCAAGATTCTGAGAAGTAGGATCATTATCATCAAAGACGTCTTCTTCATACCTGTATATCAATTCTATAACATCTTTCTTTTTGCCCTGATAGACGACATAAGGTACTATTATTTTCTTTGCCTCAATTTTTATCGGCCCTACCTCAAGTCGCTCGATTACTTTTAAGCGGGAAAGAGTATCTTCCCTGTTGCTACCATTTTCTTTTTTACCCATTACATTCTATCCTAAAGATATATTTTTATTTTTTACATATGTTGTGACCAAGCGGGCTAAATCGGATGCTCCGTTGGAGAGAACATCATACGTTGGTATACCGATCAGGTTGCTGATCGCAGATATAAAAACTTTAATTTCTTTGCGATTCAGGTTTTCATGATTCAGAGTAATTGCGATAACTTTTTTCCCTGAAACCACCTCGATAGCATGCACCTGGTGAGGTAAAGGTTGAATGGGATAGCCAGGAAATCCGTCATAATCCTTCCTTGACGGAGCATGTTGCAGTATGACCATATCAGGGCGCCCTGCGGCCAGAATTTCATATCCCCCCGGATATGCCGGATTAAGTAAACTGCCCTGGCCTTCGATAACCAGTACATCTGATTTTGTTTCCTGCCATGCCTGCCATATTACATGTTCTATCTCCCCTGTCAAGAAGTCATTGATTAAGGAGTCTAACATGATACTGTAATGTGCACCTTGCATCCAGGCAGTTTGACCTGTTCCAATCAGCTCCGCCCGTAATCCGCTTTCCTGCAAGGACTGAACTAATAACCATGCGGTCGTGCGCTTACCAACAGCTGAGTCAGTCCCAAGAACAGCCACCTTTAGGGCCTTAACCTCTTCAATTTTACCACTAAAAAAGTGTAAACTATTGCGTGGCGGTGGTTTGCGGACATCACGAATTTGAATTTTGTATTTCTGTGCCAGGCCTAAAATTTCATCGTCTTCAGATAGAAAATCATGTAATCCACTGTCTACATTCAATCCCAATTGTATGGCCTTTTTAACGGTTTCGCGGGCAACCATATTCAACTTGCCTCCATCTGGTGCCAGGCCAATCACAAAATGTGTAGGTTTGTGATTATTACTTTTTGCCCAATGCATAGCAGCATTTAAATCCTGAACAATTGGAATTCCTTTGACCTGGCCGTCTAATACTTCACCGGCATCTTCACCGCTGTAACATGAATCAATTACCGCCAATACCCGGTATCTTTTTGTAAAGCGAACCAATCCATGAGCTGTTTTTCCATTTGGTGTATTAAATGCCCCTTCACAATATACAATGGCCTGATGCAGCAAAGTCGAACTCATGCCTTTCTCCCCGTTAAAATAGCCACATAGCGATCATTTGAAAAACTCTGTCTTTTATGTTGCTCAATTAAGGCAATTAATCCGGCAGTCGAGGCAGGTAAAACATGCAACCCTTCTTGTTCACGTATTAGTTTGGAAAATGCCATCATGCTCTTATCGCTGGCATTTGTAGCCCAACCCCTGGTTTGCCTGATTGCCATTAACGCATGATTTCCATCGATTGAATGCCAATTTATTAAAGGTTCATTAATTACTGTTTCGCGGATTTTTTCCGGTTCAAGATCTATACAAATATCATATCCTTTTATGTATGCTGTGACGATCGGATTTTTCATATAGGACGAACCGGCAACGATACGAGGAATGCGCGAAGTTTTCCCGCGACGATATAAACTCAGGAATCCCTTATAAATGCCCGCTAAAGTGGTACCATTCGACACGGGTACGGCGACTACGGCGGGAGCATCTCGTAATTCATCATAAATTTCATAGGCTATTTCACCATAGGCAGTGAGCTGAATTGCCGTATTAGCACCTCCGGGATTAGCATCATATATTTCATTTTTTTCAGCATATTCCCTCGATTTAATAACGGCGTTTTCATAAGCACCGTCTGTTCTGATAATTTCCGCCGAGAACTGCATCATCTCATTGACCCGTCTGGTCATGAACGCCTGGGGGATAAAGATATAACATTTAAGACCAACTAGTGACGCAGCCAGGGCCATAGCTACACCATAATTACCACATGTTGCCATGGTTATGGCGTCAAATCCACGTCTCAGCGCATCTTTTGCCTGAGCAAAGGCGATACGATCTTTTTGTGTGCCGGAAGGATTACCCCCTTCAAATTTAAGAAACAACTGGCGAAAACCAACCTGGCGTTCAATATTTCTTGCCCGCCCTAAATTAGAATCTCCAATCTCTGAATCGATAACATCCTCAAGAGCTTCCAACCGTTCTTCAAGTGCTTTGCGTGGATCACAGGCAATTTTTTTCTGAGTCTCTATATCGACAGTTAATTGATCGTATTCACCTTCGGCATTATCTAAGATATTAAAAATACTTAAGTTATTATCATTTCCAGACAATGTCTGCTCCTTTATTTATTAAAGAAATTTTTCTATCTCTATAAATATATTATCGATAAGCTATAACGTATCACTTTCCTAAACAAGGTTAAATAAGAAAAAGGTATACTTATCAAATCTTCATTTCAGTGTGATCTTTCAGTGGTGATTTCAGTTTTGCCGTATCTCTCTTTCCAGCATAGATAGATGCAATAATTCCTACTAAAAGAATGCCAGTAATAATGGTTAGAGAAATAAATGTTGGGATGGGATAATGGTGGGATAAGATCATTTTTATGCCAACATAAACTAGGATGTATACCAAACTCATTTTAAGATAACGGAATTTTTCAATAATAGCAGCAAGGGCAAAATAAAGCGAACGCAGTCCTAAAATAGCAAAAATATTTGAGGTGAATACAATAAATGGATCGGTTGTAACAGCGAAAATAGCCGGTATGGAATCGATGGCGAACATCACATCGCTACTCTCCACTACAAGTAACACCAAAAACAGAGGAGTAATTGTCAATTTTCCTTTAATATAGACAAAAAAATGCTCTCTCTCATACTGATTACTTATAGGAAATATTTTTTGGGCAAGTTTCACAAGGGCATTTTTTTCCGGCCTTATATTGTCATGACGAGAAATCAACAACTTAATCGCAGTAATGATTAAAAAAATACCAAAAATATACACCATCCAGCTAAAGCGTTCAATTAAAGCCACACCCAGAGTAATCATCATACCGCGAAGAATGATAGCGCCCAAAATGCCCCAGAATAGTACACGGTGTTGATATATAGCGGGAACATTAAAATAGGAAAAGATAAGTGCAATAACGAAAATGTTATCGAGACTCAAAGATTTCTCTAGGATGTAGCCGGTAAAAAATTTAAGTGCTGCATCTGTTCCATTCAGTTCATTTCCTATCTCTTTTCCGATACTAAACCAATGATGCTCATACATGTAATAAATAAGCCAATTAAAAAGAAGGGATAGAAGAATCCAAAAGGTAGTCCATAAAAACGCTTCTTTCGTTTTAATAATATGCGCTTTTCTATGTAGTAAACCTAGATCTAGCGCTAGTAAGATCAGAATGAGCAGGATAAAACCCAACCACAACCAAATCATTTACTTTAATTTCCGTTTGAAATATATCATTTTCACTGTCTAGTTAATAAATTGGAAGATATTACAAAGCACTAATATCGGTGCCCTTTCCCTTGGCAAGTTTAATTGGCACCCTGATAATTTTCCATATTTCATTAACATATTCTATGATCGTCCGATCGCTCGAAAATCTGCCCATGTTTGCCGTGTTAATTATTGATCGTCTGTTCCATTCATCCTTTTTCTTAAACATTAAATTAACGTTTTCCTGAGCTTCTAAATAATCGTCAAAGTCTGCCAATATCATATAATAGTCACCATTAAGGAGCGTGTCCGTTATCGGCTTGAATAAATCTTTGTCACGATCTGAGAAATATCCTTCAGCTATCATGTCAACGGTCATTTTGAGTTCAGGATTGGAGTCATACACTATTTTGGGCTGATATCCCTGTTCTCTTTTATCTTTGACCTCTTGCGCAGTTAGACCAAAGATAAAAATATTATCCGCACCTACAGCATCTTTGATTTCAATATTCGCACCATCGAGTGTACCAATGGTCAAAGCACCATTTAAAGCAAATTTCATATTTCCTGTACCAGATGCCTCCATTCCAGCGGTAGATATCTGTTGAGAAAGATCTGCGGCCGGGATGATAATCTGTGCCAGTGAAACGGAATAATCAGGAATAAAAATAACTTTGAGGTATGGGGCAACATCCTCATCTTTATTAATCTTTTTGGCCACCGTATTGATCAGTTTTATAATTAACTTGGCCATTAAATATGCAGGGGCTGCTTTACCTGCAAATATAACAGTTCTGGGTAGTGGATTTTTTATACTCCCCGACTTTATACGATTATATATGGTAATAACATGAAGTATATTCAGTAACTGGCGTTTATATTCATGAATTCGTTTAATTTGGCAGTCAAAAACGGAGTCTGGATTAATTTCAATCTGGAACTTATCTTGTATATATTGGGTTAAATCCTTTTTATTGGCATACTTAACCCGTCCCCATTTTGTAAGAAAATCAGGATTGGAAGAATGTTTTTCTAATTCTTTTAATGCATAAAGATCGAGAATCCATTTGTCACCAATGGTTTCCGATAGCAGCTTCGCCAGTCGTGGATTACTCTGTTTTAGCCAGCGGCGTTGGGTAATGCCATTTGTTTTACAATTAAATTTCTCTGGCCAGTACTGGGCATAATCTCTAAAAACGTGTTCTTTTATAATTTCGGTATGCAATTGAGCCACACCGTTAATAGAATGGCTACCTATGATCGCAAGGTTAGCCATTCTAATTTTCTTCTCCTGACCTTCCTCAATAATCGACATACGTGCCAGACGATCCGGATCATCGGGAAAATTGATCCTTATCTGATTTAAAAAACGGTGGTTAATCTCATAGATAATCTGGAGATGTCTTGGAAGTACTTTCTCAATTAGGCTTAAACGCCAACTCTCCAAAGCTTCTTGTAAGATGGTGTGATTGGTATATCCAAATGATTTTACAGTGATATCCCAGGCGCGTTCCCACGGTAATCCTTCTTTATCCAATAAAATATGCATTAATTCTGGTATGCAGAGAACAGGATGGGTATCATTCAATTGTATAGCTACCTTTTCTGGAAATATTTTAAAATTGGTATAGCTTTTCTTAAAACGGCGAACGATATCCTGTAAAGTAGCCGATGATAAGAAGTATTCCTGTTTCAGGCGTAATTCACGGCCCTGAAGAAAATCATCTCTGGGATATAGTACTTTAGATATGACCTCTGATTCTACTTTATCCTGAACGGCCTTATCATAATCACCGTAGTTGAAATAATCAAGATGGAACTCTTCACTGGCTTTTGCTGACCATAGTCTAAGATTATTAACGGTATTGTTTTTATATCCCGGTATCGGAACATCAAAGGCCATGGCAATAACGTCGTCGGTATTAATCCATTCAAATTTAATATTATCTTTCTCATCATAATACTGCTTGACAGATCCGTAAAATTTAACGGGATAACAGTATTCCGGTCGCTCAATTTCCCAGGGATTGCCGAAACGAAGCCAGTTGTCCGGAGCTTCGATCTGATAGCCATCCTGAATTTTTTGGGAAAAAATACCATATTCATAGCGAATGCCGTAGCCATAAGCAGGCAATTCCAGAGTAGCCATAGAATCAAGAAAACAGGCTGCCAGGCGCCCCAGTCCTCCATTCCCAAGGCCAAAATCACATTCCAGCTCTTCCAATTCCTCCAGGTCCAGCCCCAGCTCCCAGAGAGCATCATAAACAGCATGGTCAAGATCAAGGCTGGTGATTGCATTACCTAACATGCGCCCCATCATAAATTCCATTGAAATATAGTAAACACGTTTAACATCTTTATTATAGTATGTTTGCTGTGTTTCTATCCAGCGTTCGAACAAACGGTCACGGATCGTATACACGATACTTTTTAAAAAGTCCAGTTGTGTTGCAGAGTATCTATCTTTTGCCAGAGAAAATTCTAAATGATTAACAAACGCTTCCTGCAAAGATTCTTTATCTCTTGCTAACAGCGGATTGGTTGATGGAGAAAGCTTACCAAGCAGGTTGTGTGGATTCTTTTTCTTTGTCATTATTTTCAATTACCCGTTATAATTTTATGATTCAACCGGACCAGTTATACTAATTGCGAATTAACAAAATCCCAATTGATCAGTTTTTCAATATAAATGTCAAGATAGTCCGCTCTGCGATTTTGATAATCCAGATAATATGCATGTTCCCATACATCAACAGTTAGAAGTGCTTTTTTACTATGGGCAAGGGGTGTATCTGCATTGGCAGTCTTAATTATTTTTAATTTATCCTGATCCAGAATCAACCAGGCCCAACCACTACCAAATTGCGTAACACCTGCTTGTTTAAACTCTGATGCAAATTTTTCAAAACTTCCAAAAGCCTGCTCAATTTTGACCCTTATTGGTCCAGATGGAATTGCACCACCACCAGGTTTTATACATTGCCAATAAAAGGAATGATTCCAGCATTGTGCAGCATTATTAAATACAGGAACACTCTGGGTATCCTGTGCCGAGCTTTTTATGATTTCTTCAAGATCCATTTTTTCATATTTGCTGCCGTTTATTAAATTGTTAACGTTTACAACATAAGTGTTATGATGTTTCCCATGATGAAATTCTAATGTCTTTGAACTGATATAAGGCTCCAGTGCATCCTTTGGATATGGTAAGTCTTGTAAGTTTACAGCCATGGTCAAACTCCTTTATATGCCATATTGTTATTATTTCACTACAATTAAATGAATTGCATAGTTAATTAAATATCTTATGCATGATATCATTTTTTTTATTTCTCTTTACTTGATACATAAGTTCATCTGTTACCTGTAGCATTTCCTTAACAGAAGAATCAGGCTTTGTAAAGGTTGTCATTCCAATACTAAAGGTAACGGGCCAGTCATTCTTTTTCATAACCGCAAGTAATTCTCTTCTAATACGATTAATTAAATATTTTGCAGCCTTTCCATCGGTTTCAGGTAAAAGAAGGGCAAATTCATCTCCCCCTAAACGTGCCAGAATATCACTTGTCCTAATTCTATGATGAATAACCTGAACTACTTCAATGAGAAGTCTATCACCAATCAGGTGCCCAAATTGATCATTTACACTTTTAAAATTATCTAAATCAATATAAGCTAAAGTAATGGCATGATTATATCGCAAAGCCCGTGCATTTTCATTCTTGGCCAATTCATAGAATGCCAGACTGTTCCAGCTTTGTGTTAAAACATCTTTTCTGGCCAGTTGCTTTTCTTTATCTAAAGTAACTTTTAATTTCGCCAGTAAAGTAGTAACAACAAGAAAGATTCCAAATCTTACAAAAGCATTCCAATAAGGGACAAGTACGTGGGAATAGTAAGGTTGTGACAGTGTATCTGCAAAAAACCAGGCTATACCACTACAAATCGATATGAATATACCTATTTTAAAGCCAGCATACCATGTCACAATTATTATCGGTATTAAATAAAAGAGTGAAAATGAAAAAGCATAACCGATTATATAATCGGTATATCCAAGTAAGAACACTAAAATTAAACCTGCTACAGTTATAAGCTTCTTATCTTGAAAGATGATATAGCTTTTCATTATTTATTTAATTTCTGTACCACATAAGAAACGATATTTTTACTGATTTTTTGTACCAGTTCATCTGGTACCCCATCATAATGTTCAGATTGCAAGCGCATGTCACAAATTTCATTGACATAGTCAATGGCAACAAATCGCCCTTTAGTATCAAGTGCAAATTCTGTGGAAAAAAAATTTAAGCGACATATATTATATATTTTTTTCATAATTGAGAATAGATAATTTAAACGATATTTTTCTATCGCTTCATTTGAAATTTCTTCATATCTATGAGTATAATTATCCCACCATGTTGTATGCACTTCTCCACAGACATAAAACACCCTAAACCAGAAACTACGATTGTCAATTTCTTTAGGTATTACTTTTTCCTGAATAAGATATTTATCATCGGGAAATTCCTGTCTCTTATTCATCACATATTCGATAGAAAAACCATCTGTATACACGCCCAAACCTGCACCGGTATTAAGTGAAGGTTTAATAATAAAGGGTCTCCCTAATTTTGCGAACTCATACCTGTCAATATCAATCACAGGATGATTGAAGTATTCTGGTACTATGATCGTTTTAGGGGTATTGATATTGTCCCGTACGAACAACTCATGCATTAATGCTTTATCAGAGGCACGCTGCTGCAAACTGAGTCGTTGAAAAATGGTTGTCTTCTTATCTGAGAGTAGATTGTAAAGAGGAACAAATTGCACAGAAGAATCTGAAGCGCGATCGTAAAAAATGGTAAATTTTAAAAGATCATTCTGTACGAGATTTATGGTTTCATTCACATTATAAGGGTAGACTACATATGTGGTTAGCCCCTGCTTTTGGGCAATTTGCTCAAGACACTGGACAAAATTTTTATCGCAGAACCAATCTGTCGCAATGCATAAATCATATACATCCATTTATATTTCAAATCCGTTCTATTCTTAATACTCAAAATTCTTTTTTCATAGCGCTTTATTAATTCATAAAGTATTTAACTGTGACACCCTAGATGTAAGGCTGGCCTATTTTCCAAATACAAGTTTCAGCACATGTGATTGGTAAATAGCGGCCGATTGATTTGGTTCATAAAATAATTATACTGAACCTTTTTTCTATATCGGCCGCTATTATACCACTGTTCAAATTTTATCCGATTGTAAACGGATAGCGATCGCTTCTAGCATCGATCACATAATTTTCCCGGTGCACAGTTTTACAGGATGTCGCACTCGCTCGTTTATTACATTATATTAGAAAATTTACATCTCCTCACCTTCTAACGTATCGACAGCGGCGGTATCACTCACGGCTGGTTCTTCTGTCTGCTCCTGTTCCTTTACCGGTTCCGCTTCCTTCTTTTGACATCCTGCTAACAGAAAACTAATGATAACAAGTGATAAAATAATTAGACGATACATAGTTACCTCCCACATTTTTAGATGAACGGTTTCTTAATTTGTAATCGATATCAGTGATAAGAAATGGTTTATAATTTTTTAACCTGTACCACTTGTTCATATCGATTATACAAAGTTATTTTATTCTCGTATATCTATATATATTATAAAAAAATTATCTAAATCTCCACATATGATTTAATTTTATATTTTATCTTTCTTAAATAGTATTGTACCGGGATAATTATTATAAAAGAATTAGGTTGAACTTTGTTTTACCTTACAGGAAAGGCAAATAGTTGTGGTAGGTACAGCTTGCAGTCTTTCGGGATCTATTTCTTTACCACACTCTGAACAGATCCCGTATATCCCATTCTTAATATTTTCAAGTGCCTGTTCTATCTGATTTAGATAGCGCTTCTCACGAGTGATGAAATAAAAGGTATTTTCACGATCGGCTGAATCAGAACCAAATTCGGCAAAGCTATCGGAATATTTTGGATTATTACTATACTCATCCAATGCTGTGGTTAACCTATCTTCCATTTGACTGATGGTCTCTATGGTCTTTCTCTTTTTCTCTAACAACAAATTCTTATAGAACTCTTTTTTTTCATCGGTCATAAAAAAACCTAAATTAAAAGCATACCATAGGTATTACTAAATTGTGATGGTTGAGAATAGTCTATTCATATGCCACATCTTTTCCGAGTATAAGAAAGTCAGCAAACCAATCCCTTATTTTTATATATAAATTACACATTTATGCAATAATATGCCACAAATTTATAATAAGTATAATTTGTTGTATTTTCTTAGGTTAAAAATAGCGCTGCTATGAAATAATCGTGATCCAACCAGCGGAATTAGTTTATATCATAAATAGGGTCTCAAATTAATAGCAGATAATGTGTAAGGTAAAGTTTAACTTACTTGAAAGATGGAATAATCTAAAATTTTTTAATAGGGAAGACCTTTATTTGTGATTTATAAAAACCAGCCCCGACGATATTGACGATGTAAATAATCGTTTGCTTCTGAAGCATTGATAATTTTCATATTTTCCGAATCCCAATATAGTTTTTTTCCCGCTCGTAAAGCAATATTTCCTAAAAGAACCGTTTCAGTCATAGGTCCAGAATAATCAAAATTAGCTTCAGACGGCTTACCATTTTTACAGGCATCGATCCATTCCTGTCTATGACCTATTGATCTGGGTATCGTTTTGGCGGGTTTCTGATACTCTTGCATCTTTACCTCAGGAATAATACGTGCACCATTCGCTCCATGAGAACCACATAATATACTTCCTTTAGTGCCCATATAGATTGCTCCACCAAATTGGTCGCCCATGACTCGATCCTCTTCCAGACCTTCAGGCCTGGCCGGCATAAGCCCACCGTCATACCATGTGAGTTTAAGAGGCGGAAATTCCTCTCGTTCTGGAAAATGATAGGTCACCATAGATGCACGAGGATAAGTTTCTGTATTTTTTAATTTATCCCAACTTAATCCCTCTGGAACAAAGGTAGAATGACTTGCTTCGATACTGGTTGGGGCGCCTAATTTTAAAGACCAGACAATATGGTCAAAAATGTGACAACCCATGTCTCCTAATCCGCCCGTTCCAAAATCCCACCAACCACGCCATGTGGCTGGGAGGTAACATGGGTGATATGGCCGATACGGAGCGGGACCAAGCCATAGCTCCCATTCCAAGGTTTCTGGAACTGGCGGTGTTTCAACCGGCCTGTCAATACCCTGCGGCCACACGGGATGAGGCGTCCAGGCATGCACCTCATATACATCACCGATTGCGCCATCCCAAATCCATTCACAGAGCAGGCGGATGCTTTCACTGGCATGGCCTTGAATACCCATTTGGGTTACCACTCCCGCTTCCCGGGCTGCCTTAGCCAATTCCCGTGCCTCATAAACAGAGTACGTTAACGGTTTTTCGCAATATACGTGTTTATTCATTTTAATAGCCAACATTGATGCCACAGCATGAACATGGTCAGGTGTGGCAACAACTACGGCATCTATATCCTGCTGCTTTTCTAACATAACACGAAAATCTTTATATTTTGCAGCTTTTGGGTATCTTGAAAATGTTTGTGCCGCCCGATCCCAATCCACATCACATAAAGCTACAATATTCTCATGTTCCATCTCCCGTAGATCGTAACCACCCTGCCCTCCTACACCAATACCGGCAATATTTAACGTATCACTCGGTGCCAGAAAACCTCGTCCCCCCAGGACATATCGAGGAACGATCATAAAAGATGAAATTGTACTGAGTGAACCTGCAATAAATTTTCTGCGTTTCATATCAAAATCCTATTCTCCTAATCGCTATAAACAATTAAACTTTAATTGCCTCTGTCATAGAGAGTTCTAAGGATTCCAACAGTAAGGCACTAGCTTATTAATTCAGTATAGGTATTTAGATTTGTACTACATATATTTTTTCATATTATATCGCTCAGCCAAAGCAATTCTTTCATTGTCAGAGAGAGATTTCATATACGATTTCCAACCGGGACACCAGCCAGCATGCCATCTCCATAAGCGACCCAAAATTGATTTTGGATTATTATCGTATTTGGCACGGAAATTACAATCAGCACAATTTTGTTCAGCCATTTTAAATCTCCTTCATTTATTCCATAATAAAAACCTTATGATTCATAATACGGAACTCCTTATCCTCCCATCAGTTAATTTAGGGCTTAACTCATAATTTTTTGTTTACACCGATACTGTAAACGACTCTATGAGCCATCTTTCGTATTTCATTCTGTACATTCTCGAATATGAAGCGCTGCTCAAAAAAGTAGTATACTACAGGAATTAACACGAGAGTGATTAGTGTGGAACTTAATAGACCGCCGATAACTACCCGCGCCAGTGGGGCCTGGTTTTCCCCACCTTCACCAAAACCGAAAGAGAGGGGGAGCAGACCGAGTACCGTGGTGAGCGTGGTCATAAGAATCGGGCGCAGA
The DNA here is from genome assembly GCA_001303955.1 of Bacteroides sp. SM23_62. GTDB lineage: Bacteria > Bacteroidota > Bacteroidia > Bacteroidales > SM23-62 > SM23-62. The sequence continues at coordinate 49,397 of LJUP01000004.1, forward strand.
CGCCGGGAACCAGAAAGCCTGATGGCATCCAATAGAGGCATACCAGCATTTCGCCTAAGCTGGTTTGTATAATCTACCAACAAAATAGCATTATTAACGACAATCCCCGCTAACATAATACATCCGATAAAGGCTTGCATACTAAAAATTGTACCGGTTAATATCATAATAAATACTACACCTATTAAGGCCATGGGAATAGAGAAGAGAACAACAAAGGGATCTTTAAAGGATTCGAATTGCCCTGCCATAACCATATAAACCAGAAAAATAGCCAGGATCAGGCCGAATAAAAGTTCTTGAAATGCTTCCTGTTGCTCTTCGTAGTCACCGCCGAAAACGATGGAAAAATCTTTTGCAACTGGGATTGTACGCAATCCCTCGCGAATATCTGCAATGACTGATCCTAAATCACGCCCGGTAAAGTTAGCATTAACGGAGATTATCCGTTCCTGATTTTTTCTTTCAATACGTACCGGACCCTCTTGTTGAATAACTTCCACTACATTACGCAAAATGACAGGTTCTCCGCGATTATTCACAACAATCAAATCAAGAAGCTCATCCAAATCTTTGCGGTCTTCTTCGCTGAGGCGCACCAGAATGCGATATTCTTTACCACCTTCGCGAAAGTTTGATGCCTGGGTACCGCCAATAGCTGTTTCTAAGGCCTCACCGATACGGGTCACAGTTAATCCCAGATCTGCCGCTTTTTGTCTGTCGATACGAATCAGTTGTTCCGGACTTCCCTCTTCTCGACTGATTTGGGTATCGGTAATATTTGGTACTTTCCGGATAACCTGTTCCACGCGTTGTGCCAGCTCATTCGCAGTCTGTAAATCATAACCCCGCACCTCCACACTGACGTTGTCGGTCGTTGAGCTTCCCATTCTTAACAAAAATAATCCCTGACCGGCACGGGTTCGAATAGTAACACCCGGCAAATCCTCAAGCTCACCGCGTAGCATGTTTGCTATCTCTTCACTGCTGCGATTTCGTTGGCTCTGGGGCAACAGCGAAATTCTTAACTCTGAAGTATGCCCCCCTCTCGAGCGCCATCCGCCGCCACCTATGAAACGGACCATAAAAACAGAGAGAATAAAAAACAGGAAAACCGAAAGGACCACAATCCTACGATGTTCTATGGCCCAATCCAGTAGTCTTGAATAGCGCTCTTCCACATGCCGAAAGGCTTCTTCACTATAGGTATAGATTTTATGCAGACGACTTCTGTAGTTAGGATCTTCCACATGTCGCATGCGTAGAAAACGTGAAGTCAACATAGGCACAAGGGTTAGGGAAACAATTAATGAGCAAAGTAAAGCGAAACCGACCACATAGGCCATTTGTTGAAACATAATTCCAGACATACCGCGAAGAAAAACAACGGGAAAAAATACTACCAAAGTGGTAAGTGTGCTAGCAACAATAGCGGACCAGACTTCTGAACTACCAATCAAAGCTCCATCTACAGGGGAGTGCCCCTCCTCGCGGTGTCGATAAATGTTCTCCATAACCACAATGGCACTATCAACCAACATACCAATTCCTAATGCAATGCCACCAAAGGTCATGAGATTTAATGTGAATCCACCGAAATACATCAGGCCGAATGTGGCGAGGATCGAAATCGGTATCGCAGTGGCAATAATGGCGGTACTGGCTATATTACGCAGGAACAGAAATAGAATAAAAATGGCTAAAATACCACCGATCATGGTGGCATTTTTTACGTTATAAATCGCCTTTTTTATGTAAATTGAAGTGTCAATTAGGGTAATGAGTTGAATTTGTGGGAAATCTTTGGTAATTCTTTCCATCTCCTCGCGTACCGCATCAACTACTTCAACTGTATTGACACCCGATTGTTTGTTGATTGCGATGCGTACACCGGGCTCTCTATTAATACGCACGAGTTGACGCACTTCCTCCCAGGAATCTTCTACATTGGCTACATCTTTAATCTGAATAGGGGCACCCTGGCGCATGGTAATGACGGTATTCCGTATTTCATCCAATGTGCGATACTCTCCCTGGGTGCGAATAAGTATTTCCAGATTGCCTTTTTCATAAAGGCCGGCAGGAATGTTA
>LJUP01000389.1 GCA_001303955.1 Bacteroides sp. SM23_62
ATTCTCAATACAGCCCCGAACTTGATATTGCTCAGGTTACCGACATTATCTGCTGCTTGACTTTCCTTATTAGGTCTTTCGGCCGCAAACGGGAAGTGGGATCATCCTGGTATTGAATTGCAAGCGGGTTTACCTTAACTTGTATCCAAAACCAACCAATCATGCAAAACCGCAGACGCTTTCTGAAAAATAGCTTGCTGGCTATAACCGGGACAGGGATGGCCCGGGATTCTTTTGCCAGCGCCACATCCAAATTAGTTTCCACAGATGAGGGAAAGAAATTTGTTTATCGGACGCTCGGAAAATCAAATATTAAGCTTCCGGTCGTGAGTATGGGAACCGGGAACTGTGATAATCCCAACCTTGTCAGGGAAGCACTTGACATGGGCGTGAAACTGCTGGCCACGCATGAATTCTATCAGCAAGGGAACAATGAAAAGATGGTGGGGGAAGTAATTAAGGACCGGCCGCGTGATTCTGTCCTGGTTTTAACCGGAACCGGTAAAGGACTGGAAATTGATTTTAAAAATGGCAGGTTTGGACCGGGAACCAACACTGATGTCTTTGTGGAAAGTGTAAACGGATCCCTTGAAAGATTACAGATGGATCATGTGGATATACTAAATGTTCCTTTTGCCGGCAGCAGGGAGGCTGTATTTTTTGAACCTGTGCTGAAAACAATGGAAATGATCAAGAAGCAGGGGAAGGCGAGGTTCATCGGGATTGCATCCCATAATATCGAACACGAAGCCATCCGTGCGGCTGCAGATACAGGTGTTTATGACATGGTCACAATCGCTTACAATTTCCTCAAGACAAACCAGCAGGAAATGGATGAGGCCATGCAATATGCCGCTGATAAAGGATTGGGTATCATTGGCATGAAAACCATGGCCGGGGTTTACTGGGACAAAGAGAAAAAGCAACCCATCAATACCAGGGCAGCCTTGAAATGGGTTCTTCAGAATGAAAACATACATACCACCATTCCCGATTGCTCCACCTTCAGCGAACTGCATCAGGACCTGGACATTATGCGAGACATGGTTCTGACAGAAGAGGAACTGATGGACCTGAACCCGCCAGCAGTTGAGGCCACATCAGGACTGTTTTGTCAGCAATGTAACAGGTGTTTGTCCCAATGTCACGAATATATAGATATTCCAACCATAATGAGGGGTTATATGTATGCCTACGGTTACCGCAACCTCAGGCTCGCCCGGCAGACAATGGATAAGGCTGATCTGGTTCATTTATATTGTAAGGATTGCGGGGAGTGCCAGGTAAAATGTACCATGGGATTCAACGTGCGGGGTAGAATATTGGACATTGCCAGAATTCAGGATATCCCCGAGGATATTCTTCACTTTTCCTGATCATAAACCCGCTGTAATGATTACTTTTATTGAATGAAACAGACACTGCATACTTTTCTAATGCCGGTTTTTTTCTTCTTGGGCCTGGTCATGGCAGGATGCGGGTCGGGGGACTGGCACATATTGTTTGACGGGGAAACGTTTGATGGCTGGGAAGCATCAGAAAATCAAGATTCCTGGATCATTGAAGATAACGCCATTGTAACCAATGGTCCCCGTTCCCACCTTTTTTATACCGGGGATGTCATGGACCATGATTTCAGGAATTTTGAGTTTATGGCAGATGTCAAAACACTTCCCGGTGCCAATTCGGGCATCTATATCCATACAGAATTCCAGGAAGAGGAGTGGCCGGCCAAGGGATATGAATGCCAGGTAATCAATTCCCCGCCTGATGCACCGGAAGGCTCCTATGTGGAGCGTAAAATGACCGGAAGCATCTATGCCATAAGCAATACCTGGAAATCACCGGTCCCGGATAATGAGTGGTTCACGTACCGGATCACAGTACAGGGGAAAACCATTCAAACCTTTATCAATGATCAGTTGATTGCGGAATACACGGAGCCCGAAAATCCACACCGACCGGAAAGTTTCAGCGGAAGGTTATTGTCCTCCGGGACGTTCGCCTTTCAATGCCATGATCCTGGCAGCAGGGTGTATTATAAAAATATCAAGGTGAAGCCATTGCCAGATAATCTGCCCACCCCGGGCCAGGCACTGGATGACCCGGAATTCGAGGCAAAAATAGTCGATTTAGGGGCAAGCAATTTTCCCCTGGTTGACCTGCATGTCCACCTGAAACAGGGACTGACCCTTGAAGATGCATTAAAGAATGCACGTTTGTATGGATATACCTATGGTATTGCCATTAATTGCGGCCTGAAAATGGGATATGAAACCGATGAGGCGGTGCTGGAATTCCTGGATCATTATCCCAGACCCCCTCATGCCTGGCTGGCCATGCAGGCCGAGGGACGTGAGTGGCTCGATATGTTTTCTGAAGAGGTTATCTCAAAGTTCGATTATGTGTTTACCGATGCCATGACCTGGACGAATGATAATGGCAAACGCATGCGTCTCTGGATCCCTGATGAAACAGAGGTGGGGGATCCGCAGGATTTCATGGAACAACTGGTGGACCGGATTGAAAAAATCCTGGCCAATGAACCAATCGATATCTATGTGAATCCGACCTACCTGCCCGCAGAGATCAATGACAGGTACGATGAATTATGGACCCCGGAAAGAATGGACCGGGTGATCAAGGCCCTGGTCGATAACCAGGTAGCCTTTGAGATCAACAATGCCCGCCGGATCCCGAGTCCCACTTTTATCAAACATGCCAAAGAGGCTGGCGTAAAGTTTACCTTTGGGACCAATAACGGCAGTGCCAGTGACCTGGGAAGGATGGACTATGCCCTGGAAATGATTACCGAATGCGGAATTACCTCAGCCGATATGTGGATGCCTGAAAATTAAGTGAAATGGCACATTGATTCTTATGGATATCAAGACTACGGTTACACTGAACAATGGGGTGAAAATACCGATCCTGGGATTGGGCGTATACCAGAGCCCGCCCGGGGGAATCACAAGGCAGGCCATCCTGGATTCCTTTGAGGCCGGTTACCGGCATGTCGATACGGCCCGGATTTACGGAAATGAAGTGGATGTAGGCAGGGCAGTGGCTGAAAGCGGGCTTCCCCGCGAGGAGATCTTTGTTACCACCAAACTCTGGAATGCGGACCAGGGATATGAATCAGCCCTGGATGCCTGTGAGATCAGCCTGGGCAAAATGGACCTTGAATATATAGATCTTTACCTGATTCACTGGCCTGTGGAAGGACGCCGCCTGGCATCCTGGACGGCCATGGAAGAACTCCTGGCCAAAGGAAAATGCCGGTCGATTGGAATCAGTAACTTCATGAAGCATCACCTGGAAGAATTGCTCGAAAAGGCACATGTGGTTCCTGCCATAAACCAGATCGAGATGAGTCCCTATAATTATCTTCAGCGGAAGGAAACGCTCAATCTTTGTGAGTCCGCAGGCATTGTCATTGAGGCATACAGTCCACTTACCAAGGGGAAAAAACTCAAGGATCCACGGCTGGTTGAGATCGCTGTTAAATATGGAAAGACCACGGCACAGCTGCTTATCCGGTGGGCCCTGGAGAAGCAATATGTGGTACTGCCCAAATCTGTCCATAAGGATCGCATCATCGAAAATGCGGATGTATTCGATTTCTCCATATCAGCAGAAGACATGGCTACCATGGATACCTTCAACGAAGACCTGGCCACCGGATGGGATCCTTCCCATGCAATATAAAACCTCCTGTTCCCGTCTCCATGCCACATTGACACCATCAGTGAACCAGGCATGCCATAATGACATGCTACGCCTGACCATGCTTCCCGGTTAGGCCAGTCTAATTAATTATAATACAATTCATTATCAGATTTGGTTAGCTGGCTCTTCCCGGATGGTATTCAATTTGATATTATATTTCCGAAAATTAAGTATTAATATGTTTAACCAAATTAATGGAGGGTTTAATCATGACACTAATGAAAAGATCACAGAATTGGTATCCATCGTTCCCTTCATTCTTTGACAAGTTTTTTGAAGGGAATCTGATGGACTGGAACAGCTGGAATTTTTCCAGCACGGATACTACCTTACCGGCAGTGAATGTGAAGGAGAACAATGATGCTTTCATGATCGAGGTGGCTGCACCCGGTATGGCCAAGGAGGACTTCAGGGTCAGTTATGACAACGGCAGGTTGACCATTAATTCCGAACGTAAAAATGAAAAAAGGGACGAGGGTGAAAATTATACCCGGAAAGAATTCAGCTACCAGTCATTCCAGCGTTCGTTCAATGTCCCCGAAAATGTTGTAAGCGGGGATAAAATTTCCGCCAACTACAAGGATGGTATTTTGACTATCAGTCTTCCCAAGCGCGAAGAAGTCAAACCCAAGCCATCCAGGGAAATTAAAATTTCATAATGCTGTTCTTGGGGGCAGGGATCCAGTCCCTGCCTTCTATAATCTATCGAATTACTATTTGTATATGCATTCGGGCTTTGATCAACAAAACCATGCTGCGGATCCATCCTGGGTCCGCAACATGGTTACCATGGGGGTTTATTGCCCCGGCTAATTAATCCTGGGCTTCAAGTGCGGCTGCGGCAGCGGCCAGCATGGGGCCGGTTGATAACTCACTTCCCACAGCCTGTTTCATCCATTCCTGGGGAATGATCCTGCCCAGGGCATACATTCTTTTGACCTCTTGGGCAAAGTCTTTCCCTTCAAGATATTGTTCCACCTGAAACTGGATCAGGGAACCAACTGCATAATTGGAAAGGTACAGGGGATTGGAGACCATGTGGCTGTAAATGGCAAGGATGGGTTGATCCTCCATTCCCAGTACAGGTGCGAAATATTTATTCCAGATCTCGATGGCAATTGCCTGGACCGCTGCCATAAGTTCTTCGGCCGTGGCATCCGGATGTTCATACAGCCATTTCCACATGTTCATGTCCACCAGGGATACCCCCATGATCTCAAAGGCTCCCCAGAAATCATCCAGGACCAGCATCCGGACCTGTGCCGGGTCGGGGGTACCCAATCCCAGCAGTTCCAGATCCCGCTTCTGAAATACAAATGCCAGGGCTTCGGTGAATCCGGTATTGGGGACACCGTTCAGCAAATAGTAATCAACATCCTGCAGGCTGATGGTCTGTTCTACATTGTGCCC
>LJUP01000390.1 GCA_001303955.1 Bacteroides sp. SM23_62
ACTATGAAATTCATTTTGCCGTAATCTCCTCCCCGGATGAAAGCAATCTGTTTCCCATCGGTTGATACAACCGCTGAACGTTCGTCCTCCTCTGCGGATGTCAATTGAACCAGTTCCCGTTTCAGGGATTTGAAAAGATTTGCCTGAGCTGGATCAGATGATCTGACCAGGTAAAGATTATAACTGCCATCCCTGTCTGATGAATAGATCAGTGCCGAATCATGCAGCCAGGTGATGTATTTTTCCCTGAATGAGGAATTGGACAGGTTCATCGTAAGGCTTTTTTCTTTGTGATTTTCAGTGATAAAAACCTCTCCGTGGCTGATAAATGCAGCGTATTTCCCATCAGGAGAAACCTGATATCCTTCAACCTGGTCATTGAAGGTCTTGTTTTCATAGGGATTAAAACGGTAATCAGTGGCTATGTCTATGGTGATCCTTTTGCTCTCACCGCCTTTTGTACTGATACTGTACAGGTTTATATCCTTCTCATAAACGATGGTCTGATCATCGGCACTGACATCAAAGAACCGTACCTGGTCCTTTTCTTCATTGGTCACCTGAACAGGTCCGGAAACCAATTGTCCAGTTTCATCAAGGTCGACCGAGAAAACATTGTATTTCCCGCTCCTGGCACTGATGAAATAGAGGGTCCGGTTGCTGCCCCATACAGGGTGGTAATCCTGGCCTTCAAACCTGGTCAATTGTGAAAACGTACTGGTCTCCGTATGATACAACCAGATATCCTTGTTTGCAGAGCCCTGGTATCTTTCACGTGGGATCCTGCAGGATCCCTTGACAAAGGCAACAAACCTTCCATCCGTTGAAACGACAGGTTCGCTCCCGAAAGCATCCATCAGCCTGATGGGTGTCCCTCCACCTGAAGAAATGCTTTGCAACTCCGTGTCCCATTCAACCTGCCGGAAGTTCCGGCTGCTTTCAAAAAGCAGGTTCCCGGCAGCAGACCAGTCGGTTAAAAGATCCCCGGCTGAATGATAGGTGATCCTTTCCGGTAAGCCACCTTCGGAACCAATAATGAAAAGGTCATTCTGCCCGAAGCGGTTGCTAGAGAACGCAATCCGGGTACCATCCGGACTCCACTGCGGGTTGCTTTCATAAGCCTGGTGAATGGTTATCCGGCTTGCTTTCCCGCCATCTACGGGGACTGTCCAGATATCACCCTGGTATGAAAAAGCGATCACCGAACCATCCGGGTTCAGGGCAGGAAATCTTGCAAAAGTTGAGGCATCGACAGCAATGGTTTATAATGCCAAGGCAAATAATAAAAAGAGAGAACCGACTTTCTTCATGATAGTGTAATATGTGGGGGTCTAATTTAATAATTCATCATATGTCCAGGAGACATAGAAGAGTCCCCCGATCTGGGCAGACCCGAAACTGGTTGTATAATAGTTGTTGAGGATGTTGGAGCCACCTATTTTAAGGCGGGACTGAAGGCCGGGAATGGACAGGCTGATATGGGCATCAACCATGGAATATGCCGGTATCAAGGCCGTTCCGAATGGTGATTCCCAGAGAAAACTCTCCTGCCATCTCCAGTTAATATTGAAACCGATACGGCGGGTGATGTACCGGTTGCCATAGCCAAGATTAAATTTAAACCTTGGTGTATTGAACTGCGGCGAGAAACCAGGTGGTGGATCATTTATCTCACCCAGCTCATTGTAGGAAACATTTCCCCTGACCAGGGCAGCCCTGCCAAGCCTGAACTCTGCACCGATTGCACAGCCATAGGATATAACCGGGAAATCTGTACTGATGGTGGTCTGGTAGCGTTTTTCATTTTCCGTATCCGGATTTTGTGCCAGTAGCTGTGTTGCCGTAAACCCATTATACCTGTTCCCGAAAATATAGGTATCAACGAGCAGCAGTTTATTTAATAGAAGCCCCTTATAACCAACCTCGAGGGCGGTAACCCTTTCGGGCCTGAATTCAGGGATGATAAACGGCCCGTTTTCAGTTACCGGTTCATCGGTGATGGGATTTCGGCCGGTAAGCGGGTAAACGGGGTTTTCAGGTATGTTGTACAAACCATGGACCTGGGGGAGTCCACCGATAACAGTATAGGGTCCTATATCCAGGTTTACCATCTGGTCTGCAATCGAGGGGAACCTGAATGCTGTCTGCAGGGAAGACCTTATGTGGTGCGTGAGATCTTTGCCAAGGGAAAACACTACTGATGCCCTCGGGGTGAACCTGCCTTTGAAGAATTTATTCTTGTCATACCTGGCCGATGCTGTGATCTTCAGTTGTTCATGTATCAGTTGCCTGGCGACCTGAGCAAATGCACCGTATTCGTCAATTTTCACGGGATTCCCGGGTTCATCCATGAAAACCGTTCCTTCACTGTTGATCGAATAGTAACGGGCGCTTGCCCCGGCAATGAGTTCAACCACCTTGACCAGCTTCGTGAAATTGTACATGCCCTCGATATGCAGGAGCTTGCTTTTGTCTATGACCTCTGCCCCTCCCTGATTAACGGGTGTATTGATGATCTGGTCGTACAGGGTGTTGAATTCATCCGTACCGGGCAGGGGAAGGGCGGGTTTGGAAGGATCGAAGATATTCCCGCTCAAATCACGGTTATCCGCGACCAGCCTGGCAAACTGGTGCGAGGCATCTTCAGGATTACCGGTAAGCAATTGCTGGGTGAAAGCACCGATATAATCTTCGTACCACTGTTCACTTGGTTTCCAGGCTTCATTAAGCTGTAAGGCGGCACCACCGGCATTATATGTGTCTCCGGAATTATCTATGGTGTACCAGGCCCGAAGGTAAAAATCCGTACTCTTGATCTCTCCCCTGAGGTTGGTAATGTCGAAATTCCGGAGTGAGAACCGGTTCTGTGCCGTATAAACACTGTTCCCGCGGGCAAAGCTTCCCTGTACAAAAGCCTCGAACTGGTTGTTGAACCTGTAATGCAGGGACCCTCCCAGACGCATATTCCGCGTGTTGTAATCCACCAGGTCCTTCTCCTGCCACCCGGTACGGCTTACGACCTGGTCAGGGAAAAGGTCAACGATCCGCTGCACCTCGGCATCATATTCCGGTGTGCCTGGGGTGAGCCCGCGGGTCTCAGCCACTCCGGCAGCGACCTGGGGTGCCACATCTTTGAGGTTGACCGGTACAACGATATCATCCCCGTAAACATTGACCCCGTCATAACCTGGATTGTTTTCCCGGGTACTGTTGGGGTCATCCAGGTTGTAGCGGTCACGCATATCATAGGCATGCCAGTCTGTGGCCATCAGGTAACCACCGGTGATCTTGAATGCCAGCCTGTTATTAAATGCCCTGGCATATCTGAAATTGAAATCCCCCATGGGATTGGCCCCGTATGGATGATCCGCTCCCAGGTTCATCATGCCTCCCTGGGCGGATACACTCAATCCCTGGTATTGATAGGGATCTTTTGAGGTCATTATCAGGGTACCATTCACTCCGCCCGGACCATACAGGGCCGAAGAGGCTCCGACAAGCAATTCCACATTGTCAATATCTAGCTGGGAAACGCCAAAAATATTCCCGGCACTGAAACTTAGTCCTGGAGGTATATTTTCAATGCCATCGATGATCTGGTTCATACGCAGGTTGGCCTCACCTGTGAATCCCCTGGTATTGGGATACCGGAAGGTCAGGCTATGTACGTTCATGTCCACACCCTTCATCTGGTGCAGTCCATCAAAGAAATTAGCGGTTGAGGTCTGCTGAATATCAATGCCCGACAGTTTCTCAATAGAAACGGGTGATCTCATGATGCTTTCCGGTATGCGGGAGGCGGAGACGACCACTTCCTGTCCGAGATAGACCTGCTCTTCAAGGTATATTTCAAGCCCTGACGAATTGTGAGTGATCTCAATTTCCTGTGACTGGTATCCTATCATGGATATGATTACCCGGAAAGGAAGCGGCACACTGGTTTTTAATTCAAATGCACCGTCATTCCCTGTAATGGTGCCTTCCAGGGCATCTTTGACGGCTACATTCACCCCGATAAGGGCTGATCCGGAGTTTTTTTCTGAAATGGTGCCAGTCACCGTGGTAACCTGCCCGAGAAGGGGAGTTATCATGAAGATTGCCAATAGGATGAGATATAACCTCTTCATGCAGTCCATTGTGCTTGTTCCCGTTTCCAGGATACTAATGTACGGATATTTTTATAGGTGGTATAAAAGTAGATGTGCAGATGTTTGAAAAATATAAGAATGCCTGAAAATTAATTTTACTATATTTCGTTCCATAAATACTGAGAAACCTTTAAAAACAACGATCATGAGGCAAAGATTTGGCTTTACAGGCTTGATGCTGGCAGCAATTGGACTGTTGCTGGTGACATGTGATAAAAAAGAAGAAGAAACCATCGACCCGCTGGTTGGCACCTATACCTTCACGTCAGCTACATTCAATGATACAGTAAGAATGAAAGTGCCAATAATCGGGAACATTATACTCCTGCCAGGCACCAACGGATCCGATTTTGTTTCTCAGGGACTGCTGGGGGCTGCTCCCTGTGATGATTCAACGAATGCAGCGGTTGAATTGAGGAATGACAAGACGACCTATTATGTCTGCCTGAATGAAACCAACGAGGAACAGATGGGGACCTGGATCATCAATACCGAGCGGACCGAACTGATCCTGAATATAAGCAATCCGCAACCCTTCTCATTGAATATTTCAAGCCTGAATATCACAGGCAATGAATTTTCGGGAACCGTGGAAAATTTTCCATTGCCGGTGGATGCAAGCTACCCGCTGGGGGATCCACTGCCGGGTGGCGGGATCAATTATCAGACTTCTTCGGTCGACCTGACATTTACAAAGGTTCCCTAAGCAGGCAGGGATTCGCTATCCGGTCACTCTGCTAAAGTGACCTGATCCTGGCAGCCAATCCCTGGATGATCATGGGAATCATTGGCGCTTGCGGTATTTTTTCTCGAAGCGGCTGAACATCAGTGCCAGTATTTCGTTGGCGATTGATTCAATGGGCTTATGGGTCACACTGATCACTGAAAAACCGCCCCGCTTGAACACGGCATGGGCAAAATCCAGTTCCATCCTTACCATCTTGGGATTTACATAATCTGAACTGCTGACATGCTCATAGTCCTGTAT
>LJUP01000391.1 GCA_001303955.1 Bacteroides sp. SM23_62
TCGGAAACCTTGGCAGCCGTATCCATTGAATCATTGCCGCCGATATAGAAAAAGTACCCAACTTCATGAGCCCTGAACACCTCCAGTATGCGTTCATAATCCTCCTGCATGTTCGGTGTGAGCTTATACCTGCAGGTGCCGATTGCCCCGGAAGCCGGCGTAGTCATTAAAAGGTCCAGCTCTTCCTCGGATTGCCGGTTCATATTGATGAGTTCTTCCTGTAATACTCCTTCCACTCCATGCCAGGCTGCAAGAACTGTTTTAATTTGTTCCGGACATTCTGCACAGCCTTTTAAAACCCCGGCCAGCGATGCATTGATGACGGGTGAAGGTCCGCCTGATTGGGCTACCACAGCATTCCGTTTCATTTTCATGTAATTATTATTCAGGAAAACAAAGATAGAAGAAGCACCATTATTCCTTCCCATCCTGAAGTTAAATTTCCATCATATGTGGTAAATTCATTAACTTGGAATAAAAGTGCAATATTTAAAATATAAACTGTGACAAGGACCATCCTATTCCGGTTATTTTTCCTGTGCTTGCTGACAGGCCAACAGTGTTTTGCCCAGGTTCATTCTTTAAAGCAAATAACATTCAGCGATTCCACGCATGACGGGTATCCGTGCTGGTCCCCCGATGGAAAGTATATCTTGTACAGTTCCGGCACAAGATCCGGCTGTTCAACGTATAAAATTCCCTCGGATGGGGGACGGCCGGAGAGGATTACGGATTCCTTTGCCCAGCATGCACGCTGGTCACCTGACGGTGAATATATCGTTTTTGACGGGGATTTCGGCAGAAAGATCCAGCTGGTATCTTCCACCGGCGGAAACCCCATACGGATAGATCCTGACAGTATTGAAGTTATGAATAGCGGCATGCCCTGCTGGTCGCCCGATAGCAAGCATATTGCCTTCACCGCAAAAGGATTGATCTATGGTCTTGATATTTCAACAGGTGAATGTATGGAATTATTTCATCTTGAGGGAAAGATATCTGTTCCATTCGATTGGTCTGCAGATGGTGATTATTTCCTGGCAGATGTAAGGGACACCATCAATCCAGGTGAATCTGATATCTGGCTGGTCCCTGTTAATAAAGGACATGCCAAGCGACTGACTTTCTTTCCCGGCCGGCAGGTAAAACCGGACATATCGCCTGATGGTTCCATGATCCTTTTCACTTCCGACCATGGTGGCAACCTGGATCTGTGGATCATGTCCATTGATGGTGGTGATCCGGTTCAGATCACTCACTATGCCGGCGAAGGATCCAATCCGGGGTATGATATTGAAGCCAGCTGGTCGCCCGACGGGCAGAAAATTGCATTTTCAAGCACCAGGAGCGGATACTGGGCTATATGGGTTTTGGCTCCTGATATGGATTTTATCAAAAGCAGTTTGAAAACAGAATAGACTTCTGTCTCATGTAAATCAGCCATTACATTTATCATGAAAACATTGAAACTTTTATCTGGATTTGTTTTTATATGCGTAATTGGTGCGGGACAAAATGATACTGCAATGGAACAACGAATGACATTTTGACCCTGGGTGTACAGGATCTGAATCAATCTATTGACTTTTACGAGCATAAATTTGGCTGGAAACGCTTAGCAATGAGTAATGAAAGCATCATTTTTTATGAACTCAATGGAATATACCTGGCTCTGTACGACAGGGAAGAGCTGGCAAAGGATGTCACTGTTGATCCGGACGGAATTTGTGGGAGATAGCTTTTAATCCTTATCTTAAAATGGATTAATCCAGTCTTACCATAGGGAGCAATGTTGTTTCAAAAATATATAAGACATCATGTTGTACCATTTACGATTATTCATTGCAGCCAGTGTGAGCATGCTAACACTCAATGCTGCATCCCAAAATTATCATCTCGAGAAGATCTGGGAAACTGAACCTGTTTTTTCTACACCCGAGTCAGCTGTTTTTGATGCGGAAAGGGATCAAATCTATATTTCCAATTACAATACCTTCCCGAGGGACCTTGAATCAGCGGATGATTTTATTTCCGTTTTAGAGCTTGATGGAAATATCCTTACCTTAAAATGGATCACCGGATTGAAAGCACCAACTGGCATTACCATACATGATGACCACCTGTTTGTTGTTGAGCGTGATGGTATCAGTAAATTCAAAATCGAATCCGGGGAGTTTGTAAAGAAAATGAAAATCAAATCACCCGGCTTTCTGAATGACATTGCCATCGATGATGACGGTGTTATTTATTTTACGGATACTTCGCCCAGGAATCCTGAAGCCAGTGTTGTATGCAGTTTCAGGGAAGGATCTGTTGATACCATAGCCAATGATCTGATAAACAGGTCCAACGGTTTGCTTTATGACAGAAGATCTCTTCTGGTGGGTAATTCCGGTGATCAATATCTGAAAAAAATCGATTTGGAAACGAATGAAGTGGCCAATGTTGCCCAATTGGATACCGGGATTATTGATGGCATAAAACTTTATAAGGACGATAAATATATTGTCAGCCTCTGGGAAGGGAGGGTTTATCTTGCATTCCCGGGAGGTACTGTCAACGAATTACTGGACCTGAGAAACAGCCATATTAAAACAGCCGATATTGAATTCATTCCGGATCTTAACCTGGTTATTATTCCCACCTTTGACCATAACAGGGTGATAGCCTACCGGATAGAAGAATCTTGATTTACATTAAGTGGCAATTCTTGCAAGTGTAGTGAAGCCAAGATAAATAAGGAGAATGGCCAGCCAGAATGGGGCAAAAAAGGCATGGAACCGGGTATTTCGAGTTATTGCGGCAATGAATGCAAGTACAATCATCAAGCCTACTTCAAGAAAATACATTTGTGGAAGTTCTCGCAAATCCAATCCTGCTTTTAAATTGGTCTCAGCAATATCGATAATCCAGGCAAGAATCTGCATGTCAAAGAACCACCCTCGATTTTTTAAAAAGTTCTCTTTAAAATCAAAATTACGAGAGATTTTCCTTGGGAAAAGCATCGTGGCCAATAAAAACAGGATAATGGCATATAAGGTCACAAAAAGAAATTGGTAAAATGTCCATTCCTCAAGAGAGCTCCACCAAAAAAATCCCCACCAGATCACGAGAATGTAAACCAGTATGTTAATGCTCCAAATGACCTGTACCCAATAAATTTGAATGTAATTGCGGTATTGTATTATTTTGTTTATCCCTACAAGCAGGTGGGTAATTCCCAGACCCATTACCACAGAAATGAGCACACCCAGATATTCAAAAAGACCCATTTTAAAATATCATTTCAGGCCATAACCGCCAGGCATCATGGCCGTGATTTGAACGAACCTTTGCTTTATGAAACTTACGGAAAAAATGATATTATATAAAATTAACATTATGGGATAGATTTATCAATGCGATTTTAGGGGTATTGTTGCCCTCCATGACGCGAAATCAACAATGATTTCAGCTGGTTGCTGCTATTGCAGCTAAATTTCGTCCATGGTTGATTGGAATCTAATTATTTTAAGGTAAAGATTACTCTCACTATTATTCAGATCGAGTAGTTAATTTTGAATTCAGCTTACCTGGAAGTTTTAATTATACGGCGATAGCATATTTTCTTGCCCAAAATACGAAGGATATATATCCCGGGTGAATAAGCAGTCAGATCTATTGTGTTGATATGGTTTAATCTTATATTGCTAATCTTGCTACCTGACACATTATAAATATCAAGTATATTATAATCGTCATTATCAATTTCGACAGTTAAATAATCTTTAGTGGGATTTGGGTAAATTGATATATCGGATTGGCCTTCGGAAAAATCTTCAACACTTCCAATTATCAAGGTGTCTCTGATATGTATGTCTCCGCCAGTATTTGTAGTTCGCAGAATAAGGTTGTTTCCTGTTGCAAACCCCAGAGTGTCATTCAGAAAATGAATATTCCCCAGTAATGGTGTGCAGCAGCAATTTGGATTCGGATCATCAAAAAACTGAAGGATCCAATCTTGTCCCCCATTAGTTGTTCTGAGAATCTTCCTCTTTTGATCGCCCCCGCTTTTGGTCAACCAGACCGTTACCTCAGCTCCTACTATTATTGTATCAAGATTAAGAGAATACATCGACATGACTGTCATTCCAAACCAAGAATCGGGATCTGGTAAATTGATAGGCAAGACTGACCATGTATCACCAAAATCGTCAGATTTAATAATTTTAAAAAACTCATCCACAACTATTATGGAAGAATCGTTGTTTATCTGTATTCTCACGGGTTGAATTGATTCAGTTGATGGGGTATCTTGATATACAACTGACCAGGTTTGTCCACGATTACCCGTCTTAATGATATTTCCAAAAAACCATTCTCCCTTTCTTATTGACCTACCACAAGCAAATCCCACAGAGTCATCAATAAAATCTATATCATCCAGTCCGGAATATTGATAATCTTCCACCGGATAAGTCCAATTCATGCTCCATGTCATTCCTCCATCTGTAGTCTTGCGTAATCCTTCAATATTGCCACCTGCAAAACCTGTTTCCAGATCAAGAAAATATGCCATTTTTGCACCTGTCGGAAGATTGGCCTTCTCCTTCCAGGTTGTTCCAAAGTCAGTTGATATGTATATTTTATCAGATCCATATGCATAGATCATAGTATCGTTAATAAACTGAAAATCAAAAAAATCAATTGTCAACTCATTTGGTAACAAGTTCCAGGATTCACCTTTATCACTTGTTTTCATAACTATTCCATCATGGCCTAGCAGAAGGCCATCAGAGGGATTATGGAATTTTACAACTCGAAATACACCTTCTTTTTCGAATGTGATCGGGGACCATTGTGCTTGTGACGGATTGCTGAGAATGAGCAGTAAAACTCCCATTGGGAATAGACTGATTCTCATTATTACTAGTTTAGGACTATAATTAAAGTTAAGTCATATTGATGATTATCGCAAATTGTCATTTTACAGCAATAATCTTCTGCAGGAAATAAGGTATTCGTACTGGCTCCCTTAAATTCTGTGTTTTGGCATAGAATTAATCTAGCACTGCTACACCTTAACATAAATTAATCATCCTTAACATTTATTAATCTATTCATATTCAGAGAACTAATAACTTTGATCT
>LJUP01000392.1 GCA_001303955.1 Bacteroides sp. SM23_62
TGGAGCCGTGAAAACAATTATGCCCTTTCGTCCATGACCAGCGTGATGAGGATAAAATTGAGGGAAACGTTGCGGGAGGATCTGTCCGGGACATATGGGACCAGCATAGGATCTTCTCTCAGCCTTTACCCCAGGGAAGAATACAGGATCAGTCTATCCTTCGGGTGTGAACCCGACAGGGTGGATGAACTCATTGGAGCTGTTTTCCAGTTGATAGACAGTCTACAGGTATATGGTCCGGATACCAGTTATATTGACAAAGTGAAAGAAACGCAGCGGCGTTCTTTCGAGACCCAGCTTGATCAGAACCGGTTCTGGTTGTCTAACCTGGTGGCTTATGTCATAAGGGAACAGGATCCTGCATTGATCCTGGATTATCCGGACTTGATAGAAACGCTCACACCAGCGATGGTACAGGATGCAGCAAAAACCTTTTTCAATAAGGAGAATTATGTCCAGGTTGTGCTTAAACCGGAATCTCTTAAAGGAAGTCCCCCTAGTCAAAAGGCTCCATGATAAGTATCTTGTTTGCCTGTTGCCTGCCTATGACCAGGATGGAATCCATGGCATAAACGGTAAAGAGGGAAGATTTTTTCTTCTCAGCTTCAAAGTAGTACCATCCGGTCAGTAATTCCGGGAAATACACTTCTCCATACTCGTCAGATAACTGCCTCTCAATGAATACATAATTCATGAAGTTATCATACGAATTATACAGCGTTACTTCTACGTTTTCTTCTGCCGTACCGTCATACTCGGTGATGATAAGAAGTTCTCCCCATTCCTGTGGTTCTTTTCTCTCACAGGAAAACATGATCAGGGCAACGATGGATATAAAAAGTAACTTTTTCATAACTATAGCTTTAGCTGGCTATAATTACGCACAAATGCAGAAAAAGTTACCTGTATGTTATTTAATCATTCAGCTGCTTTATTGAAATCATAGATAAAGATCCCATAGCCCACTCCCGCCATATCTTCGGTCCGGGCCATCTGAAAAGCCATATAGCGGCCATCATCACTGATCACAGGATTGGAAGCCTTACCGCCGGGGTAATCATTGAAATATGTCAGCCTCTTCAACTCACCACTGCCATCCAGTGCCAATCTGAAGATATCTATATTGCGCATCCCGGTGGGAACTCCTTCGGGACGATGGTGATCACACTCAACCAGGGTAAACCGGCCATCCGGGTATATTCCCTCGGGTTCATCGTACTGGTCGGGGGCGTTTGAATAATTTGTGATCTCTCCGGATTCCAGGCTGACACCCATGACATCACATCCCTGGTAGCCATAGGAAGAAAAAATCAGTTCTATTTCATCCGGCGGACGGAAATTCTGGGGTTCGGGATCTGTGGCAAAGGGCAGATCCCTGTTATCGAGGATGAGTTTCCTGTTGACAAGTTGCGGTATGCCTCCGGAGTATTCAATATCCCCCATCCATATTTGTACGGTACCTTCTTCCAGTCTGTCAGGATAATCCCCATAGTCAACCCGCCATGCAATCTTCATGTTTTTACGTGATACCGCCGGTCCCTCGGAACATTTTTCGTCCAGGCGGACCGGTGGCGACTTGAGCGATTTATCCAGCACCCATAGTTCAGCTTCTGAATGCCTGCTTGGCAGGGGATCGTCAGCATTGAATGTCCTTGCGCCCGACAGCAGAATATCACCATTCGCAAGATACAGGGCCCTTACATATCCTTCATGATAAAAATGATGGGTTACGGGCCTGATGATGCCTGTTTTGAATTCCACTTCGTATACATCCCCGAATGTTTTTGCCAGGAACAGGATCTTTGAACCGTCATGTGACCAGTCTGCCCTTTGTCCGAAATGTGTCAACCGGGTTATATGGGAGGGAAGATTGTCAGCCGGATTTAAACTGCCGGTTTTTTCTTCCTTCTCGGCCGTTTCTGTACCGCAGGACAGCAAGGCCAGTATACCGGACATCAAGATGAGTGGCAAAATATTTTTTTTCATGGTTGAGGGTATTGCATTTCGTTTATTCATATACTTGAAGTAAATTAGTAATATTCTGTTATTTATATACCATTATTTATTAAAAATTATGATTCAAATTAAGCATCTGGCAGTTGGCGGTATTGTGCTTTTTGTGTCTTACTTCCCCCTTGCTGCACAGGATCCAGGAATACCGCCGGATACGAACGGCTGTATCCCCTGTGAAGAACTGAAGAACCTGTCCTTTCCGGAAGTGCATATAACCGAGGCTGTCACCATTACCGATAAGACGACTTACTGCAAGGTATTGGGAACCATAGGAAAGGAAATCAATTTTGAACTTCTGCTTCCCGGCGATTGGAACGGACGGTTTGTAATGGGTGGAGGCGGTGGATTCGTAGGATCCATTGCGAATTCTGCCAACTGGAGCGTTCATGATGGTTATGCCACTTCTGGTACGGATACCGGTCACAAAGGGCATGGAATCAAAGCCGATTGGGCCCTTGACAATATGGAAAGGCAGGTCAACTTCGGCCACCTGGCCGTTCACCGGACCGCTGTCGTATCAAAAGCCATTATTGCCAGGTATTACTGCCATGATCCTGAGTACAGCTACTTTATGGGATGTTCCCGGGGAGGCGGACAGGCTATGATGGAGGCACAGAGATATCCCGAAGATTTCGACGGGATCATTGTAGGGGCTCCGGCTTTTGACTGGACGGCCTTCGCTGCAGAATTCATCCAGAACATACAGGCCATCTATCCGGACCCAGATAATCTGGAAGAGGCTGTCATTACCAAAGAGAATCTTGCCAAGCTCCAGTCAGCCATACTGGATCAGTGCGATATGCTCGATGGAATAAGGGACAGCATCCTTAATGATCCGGAGGAATGTGATTTTGACCTGTCAGCACTACCCATTTGTCCTGATGATGTAATGGGTGGGGAATGTTTTACCATCAGCCAGATAAATGCCATTCAGACGGTTTATGATGGCGTGACGAATGATCAGGCAGAAATCTACCCTGGATTTCCTTTGGGAGGGGAAAATGAACCCGGGGGATGGCTGCCCTGGATCACCGGTCCCAATGATGGAACCATGGAGCTGGGATTCCCAAGCCTTCAGTTCGGATTTGGTACGGAAATCTTCAAATACCTGGTATTCCAGGATCCGGACTGGGATTACTCGACGTATGATTATTCAAATTTCTTCGAAAAAACACGATATGCTTCTGCCTATCTGGATGCTACATCAGCCAATTATAGTGAATTCAAAAAAAGGAATGGGAAATTGATCATCTATCATGGATGGAATGACCCCGCACTTTCGGCTTATGCTACTATCGAACACTATGAGGCAGTAATGAATAAAGATCCCGATGTGAAGGATTATATCCGCTTATTTTTGCTGCCGGGCGTCCTGCATTGCGGAGGGGGACCCGGACCGGACCGGGCAGATTGGGTCGGCCTGATACGGGACTGGGTAGAAAATGGGAATGCCCCTGATCGGGTGATCATGTCAAAGGTCAAAAACGAGGAAGTTAAAATGACCAGACCCGTCTTTCCCTACCCAAGGAAAGCAGTTTATGACGGGCAGGGGGATCCCAATATGGAAAGCAGTTTTAAATAGCCTAAATTATTTTATAATCAATAAGTTAATATATACCGACCATTAGTCGGTATGTTATGATAATTGATATATAAGTAAGTTTATAACCTAAATCCTCACTATATAACTCTGTATTTCTTTTTTTCATATTTTTGTCCGGCTAATGATAGAATATCTCTATTATTTATGAGTTGTTCGGTGAAATGTGGCAGAACATAGGATATGGTTCTTCATTAAACCATGGACAAAGGTATGTTTACTGGTCCAGGTTTTACTCTGTACATATCGATAGCTTCCTTCTCTTTCTCCATATTAAGATCCGGATATGATTCCTGATTTACTTTCTCCTGCCGGTTATAGTAACACGGAAGGGGGTTATGCATGAATATTAATTATCAATGAACCGATAAACCCATAAGGTGGAATAATCTTTTTTAAAACAATACAGAGATGGATGGTTTCTGGTTTGACTATATTGTATTGCCGCTCCTGATATTGCTTGCACGCATTGTCGATGTTTCTCTGGATACCGTCAGGGTCATTCTCGTTGCCAAGGGGTACAGGAAGGTGGCTCCATTTATCGGGTTTTTCCAGGTCCTGGTATGGGTGATTACAATCACAAGGATCATGGCAAACCTGGATAACTGGCTCACCTATATTGGATATGCGGGAGGCTTTGCGATTGGAACCTATGTGGGAATGCGGATCGAGGCAAAACTCGCACTTGGATATGAACTGGTTCGCGTCATCACACGCGCGGATGCGGGCCTTTTGATCAAATCACTGCAGGACCATGGATATCCGGTTACTACAGTATCAGGCCAGGGAAAGGATGGCAAAGTTGGTATCCTGTTCATTATTTTGAAGCGGAAATCTATAGGGGAAGTAGTTCAACTTATTAAACAATTCAATCCCAGAGCATTCTATACCATTGAGGATGTGCGGTTTGTCAGTAATGGAATTTACCTGCCCAAAACGGAGAATATCCGCCGTACACGCTACAGGCCAAGATAAATGCAGTTAATCTATCAGGTTCCATGCAATACAAAATCCCGATCAAAACGATCGGGATTTCACAGAAGGCTCCCCAGGCTGGACTCGAACCAGCGACCCTCTGATTAACAGTCAGATGCTCTAACCAGCTGAGCTACTGAGGAAGGTTTGAATTTTTGCCCTGCGAAAATAATAGGTTAAAATGAATTATCCAATATATTTGTACAATTATTTCAACACCACTACCTATGAACAAAATAATAGGTATGGGCAATGCATTGGTAGATGTATTAACCATTCTGAAGAGCGATCGCACCCTGAAGGAATTTGACCTGCCCAAGGGAAGCATGCAACTGGTCAGCAAGGAATTTTCCAACCGTCTGCTCGCGGGTACCCTGGGACTCCAAAGACAACAGTCTTCAGGGGGTTCAGCAGCCAACACGATCCACGGCCTGGCCCACCTCGGCATGGAGACAGGATTTGTGGGAAAGATCGGCAAAGACAACCTTGGAAAATTTTTCGTGAAGGATTTGAAGGATAATAA
>LJUP01000080.1 GCA_001303955.1 Bacteroides sp. SM23_62
GATACCATGCTTGGATTTCTTGAGGAAATGAAAGCCTATCAACCGGATATTATATGCCTTCCGGAGACCTTTACATCTTATGGCAGCACTTCAGGCACATCTTATGGTGATAGTGCCGAAACAATGCCTTATCCATCATTGATCCCTTTCCAGCAGTTTGCAAAAGAAAACCTTTGTTATCTGATCTGTCCGATAATCATAATGGAAGATGGCAAGGCCTACAATGCCGCTGTTGTGATAGACAGGCAGGGCAGGATTCTTGGGAATTATAAAAAAATGCATCCTACCATTGGTGAAATGGATGAAGGTATCAATCCGGGTCCTCTCGAGCCACCTGTGTTTGACCTGGAATTTGGCAGGATCGGGATTCAAATCTGTTTTGATATACAATGGAGGGATGGCTGGGAATCATTGTCGAAAAAGAATCCGGATATCATCTTTTGGCCATCTGCTTTTCCCGGCAGGACCCTCATTCAGACCAAGGCCTGGGACTGTTCCGCCTATGCTGTCAGCAGTACCATAAAAGGACCGTCAAGAATATGTGATCTCTCGGGGGGGATAATTGCCCAGACCGAGTTCTGGAACCGCAACTGGATTTGCGCACCTGTAAATCTTGAAAAAATATTGATCCACACCTGGCCCTATGTGAGGCATTTTCCGGATATTAAGGAAAAATATGGCAGGCATATGAAGATCGAGACTTTTGATGAAGAAGAATGGACCATCCTGGAGAGCCTGTCTCCCGAAATAAAGGTCAGGGATGTCATGGATGAATTCGGTATTCTTTCATTGAAGGAACACGTAGAAAGGGCAGACAGGGCCCAGCAGAAATATCGCATGTAAGATATTCAGGATCGAGTCTCTCATGAACCCTGAACCGGTGGCTTATCAACTATATTATCAAGTTCCCGATCCCAGTATAATTTCTTGCCTTCCCAATAGGCACGTGTAGCCATAATAATGCCGATAGAGTGCCAATACCCTGTCATGACATGTCCATTAGTTTTGGGATTACCGTCACGAATACAATCGATCCAGTTGTCAAGATGTGGTTTGCTGTCGTCACTCAATACGGCAGGAGCTAACTTCCCTTCGAATTCCGGTGTGGTAATTATTTCGGCCACACCGTTGTTTACTGCCATTTTCAGGCCTTCATAAAAATCGAATCCGCCGGCAAGGTTGAGGTGTTCCGGAATAAAAAACCACCGGGGAGAACCTTCCCCGCCATGGGCAAATAAAGTGCCTTCTTTACCACGAATAATTGTATGGTCGCCGAATTTATTTGCATAGTTCGATTCATAGGAATAGAGAAATTTTTCCTTCTCATAGGTGGCCAGCGCCTGAAATGTGTCAGGGTTTTCCCGAATATCAGGCCATCCGAAAATACCTCCATTTGCCACCATAGAATCCGGAATAGCAGTATCCGTATAAAAATGAACGAGGCCTATGCCATGACTCATCCATTGTGAAGTTATTCCGCCTGAGTAATTCTTAAATATCCTGAACTCAAAATATTTCCATGGATCGAAAGGCTCGTAAGGTTTCCCGAGTAACCACCGGTTCCAGTCCGTATCTTCCTCACGGATGGAAGCCACATCCGGATCATCCGGATCGTGCCAGCGGTGATTGTTATCGTTCCAGCACTGATCAATCTTGGTGATTTGGCCGAGTTTACCTGATCTTACAATATCCCTGATCTTCCGGTGTATCGGTTCACTGACCCATTGTGAACCCATCTGGACAATCTGTTTTGAATTCAATACAGTGTCACGTGCGAGCTTGGCTTCGGCTATATCCTGTGCCATTGGTTTTTCACAATAACAATGTTTGCCTGCCTGAACAACTTCGGCCAGGATTCTGGCATGCTGGTGGTCACCGGTGGCGATCATGACCGCATCCACATCATTGTCGTTCAGCAGATCTTCTGAGTATTTGTATTGTTTAACCCTGGTATTGAACTTATCTGCACAGTCAGCAGCTGCTTTTTCTCTGTTTTGTTTCCAGATATCACATACGGCAATGGCATGCAGGTTCTTTTCATCATATGAACCCTGCACCATTCTCCGGTGGCCGTAACTCCGGGCGCCTGTACCAAGAAAAGCCATGTTGATCCGGTCATTCGCCCCGATAATCCTGGGATATGATTTTGCACTGAATCCGGCCGAAAGGCCTAATAGCCCAGTGGCCGTTGTGCCAATGAACCTGCGTCTTGAAATCCTTTCTTTCATGGTTTTGTTATTTGAAGATTATATCATGAGTACTAAGCTGTTTCCTATTTCCATGCCGGTAACTTTGGGTGCAGGACAAGTAAACTTCAGTTAACCAAAAGTAGAAAATTTGTCTAATTTATTTTTAACCGGAAGTTTAACCTTGACTACCGGATCGTAAACCGGTAATATGATTCGTTTCACAATGAAGAGTACGTTATTGTTCATCTTTGTTTTTCTGGTCTGCGTGGTTTCCTGTAAAAAGAGCCGGATTATTCATATCCATTGGAAAAATACCGGGAACTGGGCATGCCTGACTGGAACAAGGCTTGGACCATCACTGACTTTGGGGATGTCATTGGAACGCTGCAAAATATTAAAAATACAGACCCGCTCTCCTTACCGAGGAAAGGCAGCAGGAAATCAGGTAAACTCTTTGAGCACATTGTCAGCATGGATAATCTGTTTTTCCTGAAAAATGACACGCTGCCCCTGCATGAAAAAGCATACCGGATACAGCCCTGTATTCATATTCAGAATGCATTTTGCAATATCTTCGGGATTTCAATAACCCAGGCGATGCTTGATCTTGCTTATCAAATCAATGAATCTGATGATAGGGAAGATATCAGGATGCAGCGCGGTTACCCTGCCATACAGAGAAACAAGTTCTGGTTTGACCAGACGACTGCAGACAACATCAAGGAAAAGATGCGTATGGTCATTGACAGCAGTTCTTCCGGAAAAATCAATGATGAGTACCGTCATCTTATAGATATTTTATAAACGGCTGATCTGTCAATCTTTGCTATCCTCCCCGGCTCTACATTGATTTATGGTGAATTGAACCGGAGAGAGTTTTTCCCTGCCGGTGAGATTTTCTTCCTTTAATTGCTCAATCGTCTCGTGAAGTGCATAACATGCATCCCGGTAACTTAAACCACAGATTTCGGATATCAAACGTATTCCCCTGTCCCGTAACTTCTTATTCGAGACTTCCACCCAGCTCATCCAGTTACGGGTCACCCTGCCCATCAGTACCATCGTTCCGGTTGATATCGTATTAAGGATTAATTTGACTGCCAGGCGTTCCATCAGGTTCAGGATCGAAGAAACGGGATGGCAGGCAATCCGGTAATCTGCTGTTGCATCACCATCACCTATGATCAAATCAAACCGCTGTGTGAATTTCAATGTGCTTTGCCGAAAGGCATGCTGGTAATCATTGTATGCTGGACTGAGGATTTCCCTGCTGCCAACTATGCTTACTGCGATGTTAGGAGTCCTTGACAACCGGGAATCATCTCTTTCATACCCGATAAGAAATTTTAGGATTTCACTAAGATCCAGCTTGGGTGGGACAGAAGCAATGCTCTCAGGAACACCCATTTGCCGGTAAAGCCCGCTGTCCCACTCCAGACACCGGGGTGGGCGTCCCAATATATGTTCCCATACGGCGACAGTAGGACGAAGCGGACTCTTTACAAAAGCCCAGGATACCGGAGAAACGGAATCATCAGACTTTCTGAAAGGTGGTAACATAAAAGTGGGGGCCCGTTCCGTTGTATCGGTAAAAATATCCAACAGGAATTCATCTGCAAAATAGGTAACCAATCCTTTTTCCTGGTATGTCTCTTTCTCAAGCTCAATATAAGCTGCTATTATTTCTGTATTCCTTACAGCAAGTAACTCATCCAAAAGTGTGCTGAATGCCGCAGCATAATCTATCTCCCGGATATTCAGCCTTTCCCGTTGATCTTGAGTGATAAAAGGTTTGATCGAACGGCTCAGTATGATCTCCAGTACGGCCCCGGCAATCAACAATCCCGCAGTGGTCGCCTGCATTCTTGTTGAGCCGGCAATGGCCATTGGACCGCAATACAGTTCAAGATGCGTTACCCGGGGATCTTCGATCGCACGTCGTGAACGTGCAATATTTTCAACCAGCACAGACACCGGGTTATTGAACAAAAGGAATACTTTTGCACCGCGGTCTGCCGCTTCTTCAACTGTCCCCAGTACCGAAGATGTTTCACCACCTTCTGTTATGGCGATCAGCATATCTCGGCCTGTCATTTCCAGTTCCCGTACCTGCTGCCTGCCAAACTCCTGATAGTCTTCAAAATATTCCACTGAACGAATCAGTGCATAATCTCCGCCGGTCATAATGCTGAATACCCTGTCCTCGTTTTTCTTTATTGTATTATATATATCAGGATATTTGTTTCTCAGATCCCGGAAGAAATAACGCCACATCGCTTCCAGCAGAATGCTCAGCCGGCCGGTTGATCCGCATCCGGAAAAAACAATTCTCCCCCCTCTGGCAATCGTATCGACTCCGGCGTCGACCATGTTCCGGAATTCATCACCCTTCAGGATTTTTCTCGCCATTGGTTGAATGTCCCGGTCGACAGATAGTAATAATTTCACCCCATCCGCCGGATTATTATCAAACGCCAGGTCAATGTTTCGGGTCTTGGGATTGGATTGTTCCGTCGGCAGCATTCCAAGATGAAACTGTTTTTCATGGTTGAGGAAGTTCTCCGCTTCCTGCTGGGCTTTATTATATGTCATATGAACGAATCAATTAAAGAGTAAACAACATCACATGATGTTGCAAGGGAGTCCGGTTCAGAGTGCTTCCTGTATCAATCCCGGCGTATCTTTCCGCTGCCTCTGGATCACTGGATTTGCCGGATTCAGCTGTCCCCTGAATGCATCCTCCCCGGGGATATAGAAAAACAGTTTGCCATCCCGGTCACTTTCACCGCAGAAAACTGTACCATCCGGTCCGATAGCGAGGGCATCGAACTGATAAGCCCTTTTAGCATAATAGGGACTTCTGTCAACTGCAAAGGGTCCCAATTCCCGGAATCCTTCCCTGCCGGAAAGGTCATAACTATGTAGTTTGCAGGAACGCTCAAATTCTCCGGTAATCATATATATTTTATTATTCTTGCCCATGCCCATGGCCCTCATTCTTCTCATCACGCGCGGTTTTCCCAGTACAATCACCTTTTCTCCGTTAAAATCTAGCCGGACAAGGTATCCGTCATGGGTTGAGGCATATACATTTCCGGAAGGGTCGCTGATGAATTGCTCTATAATGGGATAATCCCAGGATTTAAGTCCCTCCCAATATTCACCCGGCAGGCGCAAATACGTTAGTTCCAGGTGATCAGATCCGGGGGTGTATTTTAGAAGAAAACCGTTGTCTCCAGAGGTATAAACATTCCCTGATACAGGGTCACAATACAAATCTCTGGGAACAGATCTCCAATGCCTCTCAGGCCCCCCGTATACCTTGTGGGTCATGATGTCGCCAAGGTTGGTAGTATTTCCGGTTTTCAGATCGAAAATGAAAAAATCTGCATCCGGGTAGGAAAGGCCGTAGATCCTCGCTGAATCCTGACTGAAGGCCATGGCATACACAGTATTGTTGGCTACGGGGATGCCCAGGTCTTCCAGTAGTGCGGAATCTTCGTTGGTATACCTGTGTACATCTCCGGCGGCCGGGTCATATTTATAGATATGGCCCCCTGGATAGGATCCGTAATGGGTTTTTATATCTTTCCACATCTGCTTTTCAATACCTTCATACGCTACGGGGAAGTCTTTGGTGAATTTAACGGGAGCCAGCATATTCATGCCGGTCCCTATGTAGATCTCTCCGTTTTTGCCCTCCAGGAGGCAATGGTAAACACCGGTTTCACTGCCAATTTTACCAAGTGGCCTGACTTTATTGATGAACCGGTTATAAAAGAAAAGATAGGATTGTGTTTTCCCGCTGGTGGCTCCATATACAAAGCCGTTGGAATGGGTCATCAGGGCAGTAATACGGGAATTATCTGCCGGTATCAGGTTCTGGGCCGGATACCCCAGATCCCTGTAATCCATACGATGCGTATCAAAATGGGGATTTACCCACTGCTGTGATCGTACTGTCGAGAAACACATGATGATCAACAGGGGAATGCTGTATTTCATATAGGATGATTTCATGGTGGTTGTCATTTAATGTTTGTGAAGATCTGATCCGGTTCATAACATCCTAGTCCCAGGCTATAAGGAAATTTCCCGCGCATCTTCATAACCACGTAATCAGGATCCGGCTCCTCGAAGGCACCCACAAACCAGATCCTGCCCTCTTTATCAGTTTCAGCTGCACCCATTCCAAAGGCATATCTCCCGTCCGGTGTCTTCAACATGCCAATTTCTTCCCGTTCACCCGTCTCCAGATCATACGAAACCATATAGGAAAGAGGAGGCATTTCCCTGCCGGAAGTATGTGATCCCTGGCGATCGCTTTCAATATTGAGATTGACAATTCCATAATCAAAATCTCCGCTTATTACCGGTATGTAATATATCTTCCGGTTGATTTGATTGATTGTCATGGCCAGGGTGGCATGCGGAATATCAAAAGGATTGCCATCCCTGTACATGGGCGCACACATCAGTGCCAGGGGCCTGACCTCTCCTTCCGGTTTTTTATCCACGTCATATGCGAACAGCATATTATTTCCGCCGATTATTCCATAACCCACCCTGTCCACAGGATCCCATTCGATATATCTCCACTGCGCCCGGCGGTCAAGCATGGGATTGGCCATGGTCCTTGAATCCAGGGTTGCGGGTAAACGCAGATGCTCAAGGTTAAAGATCCTGTCTTTTTCGACATCGTATTTCCAGATTCTTGCAGGCGGGTAGCTGCCATATACGTTGCCGGCATCATCCATCAGCAGGGTCCTGCAGATATCCCAATTGTCCACCCTTCCCATGTCCTCCGTATAATCTTCATCGATAAAATAACGGCACAAATGACCATGTTCGGTTAAACCGTAAATAATTCTTCGTTCCTTATCCATTACCTGGCCTAACAATCCCCAGAAACTGTTTATTATGCTTAATGTTTCAACCTCTCCTGTTTCCATATTGATCCTGAACCAGAAGGGGCCCCTGTAGCTTCCGGCATCTATCGCAGGTGGACCATTGTCCTCACAGAAGGAACCGAAATATACATAGCCGTCCAGTTCCTGCAGCCTGACATGAATTTTACCATTGGTCCAGATTCCCTTTCCCCTTTCATCAAGCAAGATGGTCAGGTTCGCCAGGCTTTTCATGGTGCGGGATTCGATGTCAAACTCATAGACATTGGCGGCATCTCCGTGGGTGCAGAGTCCGATGTAGATTTTATTATTCGTTGCTATATACATCGCACTCCAGATATGAGCATCTTTGTCCTTTTTGCTGAAGTTATAGTGCTCGATCGGTACACTTCTCAAAATAGAACGATTATTATTTTCTTCCTGAGCAACCAGTTGTAAAACCGGTAGTGCTGCCAGAAGGAAAATGCTGAGATGACGGATCAATCGTTTTTTCATAATTTACTTTGGCAAATTCAGTTTTTCCTTGATTTCATTGTTCGTTGAGGAAACGGCCCTGGTCATTTCACTGTAAGCCTGATGCTCACTGTTTATCATACCCCTGTTTGCCCTGCGGGTGGTGGAATTCACATCCAGTACCTTGAACCATCCTGCCCCAATCATGTATGGTTTTGATGCAAGCTGCATCATGCAGGTCCTGTATGCTTTGCCTCTTTCTGACTGGTTCTTCATAACCTGGGGCCAGCTCCAGTCCAGGGGACGGTCATAGGGATCTTTCCCGAAATCATACAGTTCAGAATCCAATGCAGGCACACTCCATTCACCAATGATCAGTGGTTTACCGGTCTTTTCGTGTATCCAGTCAAGAATTTCCAGTTCCCCCTTGCTGAACCCGATAAAAAGATTCTGCGGGTAGATATTAACGCAGATTACGTCGTACCTGGACCATAGATCGAGGGTCCTGTGAAGACACATCATAGGGCCAAGGTTCAGCCTGTTGGAGATCAAAAGATGATCTGGATCAAGTTCCTTGACAAGATCATAGGTATAGTTTATATACTCCTCCATTATGATCCTCTCAAAAGCAGTAAAATCAATGAAAAGGGGGTCATCCCATTCAAGCGGCTCCGGTTTGTCGCTTAAAATGTCATTGAAGGAATCATAATCATAGCTGCCGAATGTTGAGGACCAGGCCTTGTTAAGATCTTTAATATCCCGGTATTTGTTTTCCAAAAACCGTATGAACTCCATAGCCGAATAATCGCCCCAGACATACCTGAACAGGGAACTGTAGTCAATTTCATTGTCCATGAACCATCCGGCAAACCATGCCTTATCCCTGTATTCCCGGATCCTTGATTCAGCTTTTTCCCGGGCATCCCTTCTCCATTGGGGATTAAAAGGGTCAGGGAATGAATGGTCGTGCACACCTTTGTAATTGCCCTTGTTGTCCTTCACGTAATAGTCCTTGTCCGGCCCCATTATGGAGAAATTCAGGACACTGTACATGGGCATGTATTTTTCCTCCTTCCCGTGTTTTTCACTGCTTATCTTTGCAAACTCACCAGCCGTCCATCCGGCAAATGAATTAAATCCCCAGGAATCCAGCAGCTCATACTGCATCCTGGCATATTCCAGCCTGTTTTCCCCGTATTCCTTTTTAAACCATTCTGCCAGTTTGTAGTCTCCGTTCCCTTGTTTATTCCCGGGGATCTCACCCATGGTGGCAATGGCCCAGTTTGCCTGTCCCTCAGGGTCGACCAGCCACCATCTGTCGGAATCCTTTTCCACCCGGAAATACCCGGCACCTTCATATGCAGCCCTGCCTGCATCACCTTCAGGTGAAGGCACAGGGATTCTTCTCCAGCTCTCAAATTGCCTTATGGCGGATTCATCGGCCATCCTGAAATCAACATCGTCGACCATAACGGTACCCTTGGTTCTTATCCGGAGAGAAAATGCAAGATCTCCACTGACTGCATCCTCCGGCAGGGTATCCAGCAACCAGGATATCTTCGTCCAATCCTCCCGGGTTGAGAGAGATTTACTGTACCGGAGTGGTTTGCCCTGATCCCTGTTCACCATGAACCTGCAAACCAGAGGTATGGGATATTCCTCAACGCTGTTTGTTTTGTACCAGAAGGACAAAATATATTTACTTGCGGGATCCAACGGGATGGCTGAATCTGTTTTAAAGCCATTCATATCCCATGCTTGACTCCAAACCCTGCCGATCTCAATGGCATTATCCCCTGAATGTGCCTGATCCCTGCTTATGTCGAACCGGAAAGTGCCTTTCTCGTCTGCCATCAAGGGAACCCATCCTTCGGGGAAGGCACCGCTTACATTTTCAAATCCGGGATTAACAATCAGATTTCCCGGTATATTGTCAGGGGGTTGACAGGTACAGATGATGAGACTGATGGCTGCAAATAACCAACTTAACTTTTTCATAATTATATTTATATTCTTACCATCGACCATGTATTCCATCGAATAAACTTAATGCTTTTTCTGTGATTAATTGATCAAGCCCAAACACTTATTAAGGGTTATTCACTAAATTGGGATCAGTGGGGGCGGATGGTATCAGATGGGGACAATTACCAATAATCAAGATGAGAAAGATAATTCCAATACTTTCAGTGTTCATGGTCTTTTATACCGGATGTGAGAACACAGTTGATATCAGGGATCAGAACCTGAGTATTACCTTTGATCGTTTAATGCATTCCTCGGTCAGGACAACATTCCAGGGGGATGATCCGGCAGCCGGGTTCAATCCCTCCGAATACCTGGTGACCAGGCATGGAATGATCCAGGATTTTACCCTTTCAACGTTCCTGGAAGAACCCGTAAGTGACGATCTCGGAACAGGGAAGCGATATAAGATTTCAGGCATTTATCATGAGGGAAATGTGAAGGTGGAAAAAAATATAATCATACGATCGTATGGAGCTTTTCCTGATTTCTTTCTTTTTAATACATCGTACAGGAACATCGGTGAGCAGAATATCACGATCATGGCCTGGATTACCAATCATTATCCTGTCCGCAGGAAGGATCCGGTTGGAGGAGAGGGGCCTGATTTCTGGTCCTTTCATGGCAGTTCCTCTGCTCAGCGTGCCGATTGGATACTGCCCCTGGTCCCCGGTTTTTATAAGGAAAACTACATGGGTATGAACAATTCTGATTACGGTGGAGGGATCCCGGTCGCGGATATCTGGAGAGAGGATTTCGGACTGGGTGTTGGTCTTGCTGAAATAAAGCCAAGACTCGTTTCCCTGCCTGTGGAATACGGTGAGTACAGCCACTATGCCTCACTGCAGGTGCGGAAGGATTTTGAGGAACCGGTGCATTTTCAGGCAGGGGATACCCTTTTTAGCTATCAAACCTTCCTGACATGCCACAGGGGTGATGTTTATGGGACCCTTAAAAAATTTTCAGCGCTTATGCGTGCCGGGGGACTCAGATTTGTTGAACCGGAACCGGCTGCCTTTGAACCGATCTGGTGTGCCTGGGGATATGAACGTAATTTTACCGTTGAAGAAATCATAGGCACCCTTCCGAAAGTCAAGGAACTGGGCATTAAATGGGTTGTCATTGACGATGGATATCAACAAGCTATAGGAGACTGGAATGTCAACCCTGAGAGGTTCAGGGGAGGATCTAAGGACATGAGGAACCTGGTGGATCGGATCCATGCATTGGGACTGAAGGCAAAGCTATGGTATGCCCCCCTCGCGGTCGATCCGGGAAGCAATCTGCTGAAAGAAAATCCAGGCATTATCCTTCTTAACAAGAATCTTACCCCTCAGTACATTACCTGGTGGGATTCGTATCTGATGTCACCCACGAGTGAGGAGACACAAAGGCATACCGAGGAGACTATCCGGATGTTTATGGGTGACTGGGACTTTGATGGACTGAAGCTGGATGGGCAGCATCTTAATGCGGTACCCCCGGACCATTCGCAGGGACATGGACTGGCTTATCCGGAACAGGCACCGGAAAAACTGGCCGATTTTTTTTATGATCTGTATGATCTGTCCCGTAATATAAAACCGAAGGCTGTTGTGCAGCAATGTCCCTGCGGCACCTGCATGTCGTTCTATAACATGCTTACCACGAACCAGACTGTGGCCTCAGATCCCCTGAGCAGCTGGCAGATCCGATCGAAGGGCAAGGTTTATAAGGCCCTTATAGAAGATATAGCTTACTATGGTGACCATGTTGAATTAAGTGATGGCGGCAATGATTTTGCTTCCACCATCGGTATCGGTGCAGTGCCAGGCACCAAGTTTACCTGGCCAAAGGACAATCCCACAGCTTCATCCAGTTATCTGCTTACGACTGAAAAGGAATCAGCGTATAAAAAATGGTTCTTCCTTTATAACAGCATGATGCTTTCAGAAGGTGAATACCTGGGAGACCTGTACGATATTGGTTTCGACATACCGGAGGCGCATGTGATCCGGAAAGACAGCGCACTATATTATGCGTTTTTCGCGGATGATTGGAAGGGGGATGTTAGGTTCCGGGGATTGGCCCCCGGGGTTATTTATCAGGTCTATGATTATGTAAATGATCAGGACCTGGGCACCATAACCGGGGACGAAAACTGGATGGAACTATCCTTTCAGAAATATAAGCTGTTGAAATTATCCCTGAAATAATTTCCTTCCTTAAACATGAATAAGCCATCTGTAGCATTCCGGTAAATCAATTAATATGAAGATGGATAAGGGAATCGTCATATTTGATGGGTACTGCAACTTTTGTTCGCGGTCGGTGCTATTCATCATACGGAGGGATAAGAAAAAGTATTTCACTTTTGCCCCTTCACAGACACCGGAGGGACAAAACATCATTGATGCGTACCGTCTTGGAAAACTGGCACAACACTCCATTGTGCTGATCGAACAGGGAAATGTCTACCGGAAATCCACGGCAGCCTTGAGGATAGCCAGGCAACTCGCGAACGGGTGGCGCCTGTTCTATGCATGCATGATTATTCCGAAAAGACTCAGGGATTTAATCTATGACCTGATTGCACGGAGCAGGTACCGTTTGTTTGGCATGAGTGACCGCTGTTTTGTACCGGAACCTTCAATTAGGAATAGGTTTTTACAGGAAGAATGAAAGCTACTGATCACTGGTTTCAGGGCAATTCCTTCAGGCCCTCCTCAACCTCACGGAAACGGGTTGACAAGGCAGCAAGCAGGTTACTGAAACTGGTCATGGCTGCCTTTGTCTCAGGTGAGATCTCGGATTGCTGCAGCCGGAGCATTAAGTATCCATATAGTCCTGTTAGGCAGACTTCAATCTCGGAAGAATAGGTCTCGGGACTTTTCTGCTTGAAACTTTTGATATTTTCACTGGCTTGCTGATAGATCTGCCGGTATTTCTTCTCATCGGCAGATTGCAGCAGGCGCAGGTGCAGGTCATTAAGCTCCCTGATAAGATTATTCAGGAATGACATATGGCCTTTCTCCTGGATGTGCTCCTCGATCATCAGTGTGATCAGGTTGGTATACCAGGTACGGATTTCATCGAGGGTTTCATCCGGCAGGCTGAACTTACTGATTACGGTCTTGTCTATATGGGCAAAGTTGAACTTTGATGCCCTGATCATGTCCTCCACCTGCCACATGTAGAGAATGAATTCTGCAATGTTCGTTTTCCGTTTTTCCTGTGCAATGATCATCAGCTGAATACTTATTCCCCTCTCAGTTTATCAATAATACGTCTTTCCTTTTTAGTGGGTCTGCCACTCCCTTTATCCCGGCTGATAAAAAATGTATCCCTGGTCCGCAGTTTTTCCAGCTCCTGTTCCGGGGTGATGTCCTCAAAATATTCCTTCACCAGCCTGGCCGATAATCTTTTGGCAAGCAGGCCGGTCACCTTATAGGAATAAACAACCGGGGGTTTTTTTACCTGTACGATATCATTGATCCTGAGTACCCTGGATGGTTTAACCGGTTTGTCATGAATCAGGATCCTTCCTTTTTTACAGGCTTCCGTGGCCTGGCTCCTGGTCTTGAAGATCCTGACAGCCCACAGCCATTTATCGATCCTGATCTGCTTATCGATCAGCATGGTTCACATTCTCCTCCTTACTCGCTAACCTCCAGCATGAAGCCTGTCCTGTGTATATTGGTTATGTTCACAGCAGGATCATCAGAAAGAAATTTCCGGAGTTTGGTGATATAGACATCCATGCTGCGTCCCATGAAATAATCATCCTCTCCCCAGATCATCTTCAGGGCAATCTCCCGCCTGAGTATCTTGTTCTTGTTAATGCACAGCAGTCGCAAAACCTCAGCTTCCTTCTTGGTAAGTCTTCTCTCACCCTTGGGGCCATTCAGCAATTGATTGGCATAGTCGAACTTATACTTTCCTAAATCATATACTGTTTCCTTCTCCCCGTTCAGCAGGCTGAGCCTGGTCCTGCGGAGGATGGCATCAATCCGGAGGTTCAGCTCTTCGGTACTGAAGGGTTTGGTCATATAATCGTCACCTCCGATCTTAAATCCTTTGATCTTATCCTCTTTCAGGGTTTTGGCAGTAAGAAAAATAATGGGTACGATATCATTGATCACCCGGATCTCTTCTGCCAGGGTGAATCCATCTTTAAGGGGCATCATGATATCCAGGATGCAAATATCAAATTTGCCATTTTTAAACAGCTCAAGTCCGGCCTCACCGTCCTCGGCATGCTGCACGCTATATCCTGACATGGTTAGAAAATCGGTTAGTACAAACCCCAGGTTTTTATCATCCTCGACAAGCAGGATGTTTGCTTTGGATTTTTTCTTCATGGTATTAGCTTGAACAGCTAATTTAAAGAAATTAAATGGGCGTATCAAGAGGCAGGTAAACATCGAAGCGGCTGCCCCTGTTGATTTCACTCTTTACCTGTATATCCCCACCGTGGGCATCCACCATGTTTTTCACATAATACAATCCCAGACCGAATCCCTTTACATTGTGGATATTTCCGGTAGGGATCCTGTAGAACTTATCAAAGATGTGCTTTAGGGATTCTTTCGGCATGCCGATCCCATTATCTTCGATGGATAAAACAATACCCTCCTTCCTGTTCTGTGTCTGTATATTTAAAACGGTACCGTTCCTGGAATATTTGATGGCATTGTCGACCAGGTTGGTAACCACATTCTTGATATGCATCTTATCTGCATTCAATATGTGTTGCTCCGCACCCAGCTGATAATTCAGCGTGGTTTGTTCCGCACACTTTTCAAAGCAAAGGTTCCGGACAGTTTCTCTGACAAGCTGATGCAGATCAAATTCTGATTTGGTAAGGCTGAATTCCTCCCTGTCAAGCCTGGCCACCTGCAGGACCCGGTCTACCTGTCCCCTCATGCGGATGTTCTCATCATAGATGATCTTTGAATATTTTTTGATCCTTTCGGGAGAGGCTTCTGCATCGGCATGCAGCAGCACCTCGGATGCCAGGGATATGGTGGATATCGGGGTCTTGAACTCGTGAGTCATGTTGTTGATAAAATCATTCTTGATCTCCGACAGCTTTTTCTGTTTTATGATCGTGTTGATAATATACATGAAAGTAAAAATGATGATCAGGATGAAGATGGCCGTAAAGATCAGCCAGACTGACATCTCAACCAGCACCACTTTACGCTGGGAAGGGAAATACACTTCCAGGTGAAAGTATTCTTCCTTCCAGAGGCAGGAAAGGCATGCCTTATGGCAATTCTTTTTCAATGATTTCGGAATGACTTCCGTGGAGGAATATATAACCGAATCATTGCTTGTTTTAAGAATGGCGTATTCAAATTCCGGATCGAGTTTGTGATAATCTATGTATTGCCTGAGCAGGGAAGCCAGCAGGATCGTATCGATCACTTCAAAGAAGGTGACTTTTGGTTGGGCTTCTGCATAAAACGGGTTCTGCGAACGGTTCAGCTCAGCATCATTGGCATTGACCATCCCATCTATCACTTCTTCCAGGGCCATATCAACCCGGTGGTCATGTTGCTCCTGGACAAGATTGACGGCATTCCAGACCCAGGAAGACTGGGTAATGGTCAGGCCTACCAGTGAGATGGAGGCAGCCAGTATGATAATGGTGATATGGGATTTTTGCATGCCCTTTGTGCCAGTACAAATATACGGGTAAAAAGTACTGGCGTTCAGGCTTTAACAAATCTTTAACAGGCCTGTGGAGAGAGGGTCCCGGAAGGTTTTGTCAGCGGTTGTTGAACAGGTTCATAGTGCGTTCAACACCTATCGTTCCGAAACTAAGAATGACCTCAGTGGCGACCCTGATCCGGGCATCAAGAATATTTGTTTCTTCGGCGGTCCATTCACCCAGGACATGTTTCACCTGCCTGCCGGGAAAGAACTCATTTCCGATGCCGAACCTGAGGCGGGCATATTGCTGGGTGCCCAGGATCTGGTTGATATGCGCCAGGCCGTTATGTCCACCGTCTCCTCCGTGGGGGCGCAGGCGCAGTGTACCGAATGGGAGGGCCAGGTCATCCACAACGACCAGCAGCCGGTCCAGCGGTATCTTCTCTTTCTTCATCCAGTAGTGCACCGCCCTGCCACTCAGGTTTACATAGGTGGTGGGTTTGATCAGCACGAAAATCCTGCTTTTGTATTTCAGGTTTGCTGAAAATGCCAGGCGGGTATCCTCAAAACGAATATTGGACGCACTGGCCAGTGCATCCAATACTGTAAAACCTATGTTGTGCCTGGTACCGGAGTATTCCTCTCCAATATTGCCGAGTCCAGCAATCAGGTATTTCAAGGGAAAAGTATTTTAGCCTTCCTGGGAAGATTTATCCTCTTCGGCAGCAGGAGCCTCTTCGGCCGGAGGAGCTGCTCCTTCTTCCACAGCTTCTTCAGCGACTTCCTCTGCTTCTTCCGGCACGGCTTCACGCAAGCCTTTTGCAACCAGCCTTGAGGAAACCACACCTACCACCATAGCCCTCGGCGGGTCCAGGATCTCGAGATGATCATAACCAAGGTCACCAATTTTCAAGCTGTCGCCGATGTCCAGGTCTGT
The DNA here is from genome assembly GCA_001303955.1 of Bacteroides sp. SM23_62. Taxonomy (GTDB): domain Bacteria; phylum Bacteroidota; class Bacteroidia; order Bacteroidales; family SM23-62; genus SM23-62. The sequence continues at coordinate 16,149 of LJUP01000080.1, forward strand.
CATATCGATTTCAAGACGGTCCGGCATGTCCTTAATCAAACCGTTCACCTTCAGATAACGCCTTCTCTGCCTTAGTTTCCCCCCTGCGCGTATACCCACTGAGCTGCCTGTTAACCTGACAGGGAGATTGACGGTTACTTTCCTGTCCTGGAAGACCTGTACAAAATCAATATGAAGGATACTGTCAGTTACCGGGTGGAACTGGATATCCTGCATGACGGCATCAAAAGCCTGGCCGTCAACTTCAAGTTTCACCAGAAATACATCCGGCGTATAGACGAGCTTCTTGAACTGGTTCTCATGGGCAGAGAAATGCAGATTCTTTTCTCCACCATACATTACACAGGGAACAAGTCCTTGTTTCCTCAGGTCTCTGGAACCCTTCTTCCCAAGATCCTGGCGCAGGGATCCCTTGATTTCTAATGTTTTCATTCTTACAATTTTAAAAGTGCTACTCAGAATTAGAGGGCGCTAATTCCCCATCACACACGCTTAGAAATTACCCCTCAAAAATGACCCGCAAATATAATACTTTATTGGATAAAATTAGAACTGATGGATTCATAATTATAGACTTTATTGATCACATCAGCAAAAAGTTCAGCGACGGAGATGGTCTTGATCTTGTTGTTTCCCTTTGGAAGGGGGATGGTATCGGTTACAATGACCTCCTTGATCTTGGATTTCTGGATCCGCTGATAGGCTTTGCCGGAGAGGACCGGGTGAGTGGCACAAACCCTGACTGAACCGGCTCCCTCTTTTACCAGCATATCGGCTGCCAGGCATATCGTACCTGCTGTATCGATAATATCATCGATGATGATCACATCCTTATCCTTGATATTTCCGATCACCTTGATATCTTCCACAACGTTAGCTTTTTTCCTGGTTTTGTAACAGATCACCATCTCCGTGTTCATGAACCTGGAATAGGCATTGGCCCTTTTGGTCCCACCCATATCCGGTGCTGCGATGGTAAGGTTCTTCAGGTTCAGGCTTTTGAGGTATGGTACAAACAGGGAAGATGCATACAGGTGATCGACAGGGACATCAAAAAATCCCTGGAGCTGATCTGCGTGCAGGTCCATTGTCATTACCCTGTCAACACCTGCTGCCGTCAGGAGATTGGCTACGAGCTTGGCCCCGATGGCTGCCCTGGGCCTGTCTTTGCGGTCAGACCTTGCAAAACCGAAATAAGGGATCACAGCCACGATCTTGTAGGCTGAGGCGCGCTTGGCAGCATCAATCAGCAAAAGCAATTCCAGCAGGTTTTCGGCAGGAGGGAATGTTGATTGGATGATAAACACGGTACAACCCCTTACTGATTCTTCATAATTTGGCTGGAATTCACCATCACTGAAGCGTTGGACATTGGTTTTGCCAAGTTCACTTCCAAATGCTTTTGCAATCTTTTCGGCCAGGTACATGGATTGTTTACCTGCGAAAAACTTGATGGGGGAATTGGGTCTCATCCTTAAAAATAATAGGGTTTTCTACTGGTAAATCTTCGGCATTAATGCCGGCATTAAAAGTACAAATTAATTTTATCTTGGCTCAGTGTTTCCTGTATAAACCCAAGCAGCTCCTCCCGGCCCTTTTTTCGCAATGCGGATGTCAGAAAAACAGGTGGAAGGGACTCCC
>LJUP01000393.1 GCA_001303955.1 Bacteroides sp. SM23_62
GACGGAATGGTGTAACACGACATGCATGTGGGAGAGTTCCTCTCTTTGCTTGATGAACTGGGCATTGCAGATAATACCATAGTGTTTTACAGTACGGACAATGGGCCTCACTACAATAGCTGGCCCGACGCCGCTGCTACTCCTTTCCGGGGCGAGAAGAATACCAACTGGGAAGGAGGCTGGCGCGTCCCTGCCATGGTTCGCTGGCCGGGTGTGGTTCCTCCAGGGTCTGTCAGCAACGAGATCATCCATCACATGGACTGGCTGCCTACCTTTGTAGCTGCTGCTGGAAAAAATGATATCAAGGAGGACCTCCTGGATGGCTATACTTCGAATGCACTTGACAGGAATTACAAGATCCACCTGGACGGATATGATATTACCGAACACCTGAATAATCCCGACGAGGTGAAAAGTCCCAGGCATGAGATCTTTTATTTTTCCGATGATGGTGACCTGACTGCCCTGAGGTATGACGACTGGAAGCTCATATTTATGGAGCAACCTGTTGAAGGAACTTTACGCGTCTGGCAGGAACCCTTTGTACCTTTGAGGATCCCCTATATCGAAAACCTTCGAAGAGATCCTTATGAAAGGGCACTTATTACATCCAACACATATTATGACTGGTTGCTTGACAGGGCCTATCTTTTAGTGCCAGCACAGACTTACGTTGGGAAATTCCTGGAGACGTTTGTTGAATATCCACCCAGGCAAAAAGCTGCCTCGTTCAGCCTTGACCAGGTAATGGAGAAGCTGAACGATGCTGGTGGATCGCACTAGATTACACATGGGTCAGCATCCTTTCAGAATCGGTCTTTTAACCATTGGAATGCCGGGTACTGATCAGGTGTAAAACAACTTACAGCCCATCCACAGGCCCAATAGATAAGAATTGATGCTAAGTCGAAATAAAAGAAACCGCACCGGGTATCAAAGCCTGGTGCAGTTTTATTGTTTAATCTAAAATCCAAAAAATTGGTTTCAAGTGCTTTACAATCCGTAACCGACCTCAGGGAGCAGATGGGGACCTCCATCATCGGTCAGGACAAAATCATTGAAAGGATCGTGATGGTCCTGCTGGCAGATGGTAATCTTTTACTGGAAGGATTACCGGGACTGGCCAAGACCAGGGCCATTACCAGTCTATCGAAAAACCTGGATGCAGGGCTCAGCCGGATCCAGTTCACCCCGGACCTGCTTCCATCCGACATTACCGGTACCGAAGTATACCAGCCTGAGCTGGAAGAGAAATTTGTTTTTCAGATGGGTCCGGTGTTCAACAACCTAATCCTTGCCGACGAGATCAACCGGGCTCCCGCCAAGGTGCAGGCCGCTCTGCTGGAAGCCATGCAGGAACGTCAGGTAACCGTGGCGGGGAAGACCCATAAACTGCCCGGGCTCTTCATGGTCATGGCCACGCAGAAGGGATACGCCTATGCAGAGGCAGGGGAGCTTGATAAAGCCATTGAGATCTACAGCAGCGAGACCACTGCGGAAGGTTTCTGTAACCTTGGGGTCCTCTTTGCCATGAAGGGCGATGCTGAGGCTGCACAGCAGGCATTTTTAGCCGCCCTGGAGATCAATCCGGACATCACCCAGGCACGTGACAATCTTCAAAAGATAGAAATCGTGATGGACTCACTGGGACAGAACGCTGCCGGTTCACCGGACAAGGAAGATGAGCAGGACCAAGAACCTCAACAGTTACGGGAGTATCAGGATAATCTCGAAGCAGAGGAGCAGGCCCAGCAGAGTGACCAGACCTACGAAGGGAAGGGAGATATTACCGAAGAGGGCGCACGTGAACTGGATGAAGCTTCCATTGATTTTTTTGATACCGGGGGAGAACCGGCTCCCTTTGATCCGCAGGATGGCAGGCAATCCCTCCTCCGGCAGGTGGAAGAAGATCCCTCCGTATTCCTGCGGAGGAAATTTGCCTATGAGATCAGAAACCGCAACATAAAGCAAGAACCAGGTGAAAAGGATTGGTAGCATCATATTTATAAATATGGTCCTGTTTGCTGCAGGAACCTTATCGCTGGCAAATGCAGCACCCGCAAACATATGGGCTTCCGTTCAGTTCAGCAAATCAGAAGTGATGGCCGGAGAACCCCTAATGGCCACCATCACAGTCTATACAAGCACCTGGTTCACCACCCCTCCCCAATTCAATGAGATCCAGGTGCCCGAGGCCATCATGGTGGAATACCCGCAACGAACGGGTTCAACCATGAAAAAGATCGGTAATAAATCTTACCCCGCCATCGAAAAAAAGTATGTGGTCTATCCATTCAGGGTTGGAAGGAACAGCCTGCCTTCCCTGACCATTGTGGTCGAATCCCCCGATGAGGGAGACTACAGGGGGAAAAGAAGGGTCGTCGCCTCACCTGAGCGAGCATTCAGCGTACTTGCGCCCCCTGAAGGCACTGAAGGAGAAACGTGGCTTACGGCCTCCAGCCTTACCGCAAGAAATGAATGGGACAAATCCCTGGAGCAGCTCAGCCAGGGAGATGTGCTTCAGCGCAGGATCACCATACGGGCGGAAGGATCCCTGGCGGCCCTGATCCCCCCGTTGGATCCCCCCGCGGGCGATTTTGGAAAGACCTACAGCAGGCAGGCCTCTCTGGAGAATATACAGAGCCAGACCGGCTTTACCGGGACGCGGACAGAAAACTGGACCTACCTGATGGAGGCTGCGGGAGATTTTACCATTCCTGCTATCACGGTACGCTGGTTCAATTACCGCACAGATCAGCAGATGACCACTGAAATTCCCGGGTACGAGATCAATGTGGCAGAAAACCAGGAACAGGCATTCCTCCTTACCATGCAGGATTCGCTGCAGGCACTGCTGGAAGCAGGTTTGGATATTCCCGGGGAACACTTTCAGTGGATGGGCCTGAACTGGTGGCAACTAACCATTGTAATACTCACCATCCTTGGATTGGGAGTGTTCATATACAGGTGGTTACGCCGTTATTCTTCGAAGAGACGTACAAAAAAGCTGGAAGCCCTGGATTCAGAAGAAACCCTTTACAGGAAATTTGTTGATGCCGGCAGGGAAGGCGATCCCCGAAAGGTCATGGCTGCACTTTTTCAGTGGTACGACCGGTTCCGGAAACCCGGTGATCCACCCGGCTTAAAAGACTGGATGCTCCGTGTGGGTGATGATCGGCTTAGCGGATCATACCAGCAGCTGGAGCGAATGGTTTTTGTCGGAGAGAACCCTCGGGAGTGGCAGGGCAATGAAATGATGCACAGGATCGGTGAAATCCGAAAGAGAAAGGTAAAAACTTCATCACAGGTGCATATCAGGCGTTTAACAGAACTGAACCCGGTAGTTCCGTTAACCGGAACAGATAAATAATGAATGATACATGACGGAGGATACCATTCACATATCGGGTCTTGAACCCCTGCTGGAACCCGGAAAAGTGGCCGGCTGGCCACCTGCACCCGGATGGTACCTGGTAATTGCCCTGGCCCTGCTCGCCCTGCTCTATCTTGGGATAAGGCTGATCCGGAAGCGGCGCAAAAACCGCTACCGCACCATGGCCCTGGCGGAGCTGAAGAACATCAGGGACCTACAAGGGCACCCACCGGCACAGAAAGATCTGCGGGCTTTGAACCATCTCATCAAAGTGACTGCCCTGACCGCCTATCCCAGGGATCAGGTGGCCCCCCTGTCAGGGAGAAAATGGGAAGAATTCCTGCTGAATAGCTGTCCTTCATCGCGTTCAGTCACACTTCCGGAAGGAATGCTGGACAGGCAAACGCTTCGAAAACCTGGTCATGAAGAGATCCTGGCGGATGACTGGGTGAACCTGACACGGTTCTGTGAACAATGGATCCGCCATCACAAAGCATGATCCTGCAACAGGAAACTGCCGGTTCCATACTTCCCCTGTATTATTTCAACAGCAACTGTATCTGATTCCGATCAGTTGATACTGATGCCCGGACCAAAACTTAGAAATGAATTCAGGTACCTGAACTGTGTACCAGAAATGGTCACTTGCTATGAATGGATTACAACTTATTCAAACTCCTTCGGCACCCCGCAGATCATCTTGAAGGGTTTGTCGCCCTTATTTCGATACTGGTGTTTTTCGTCCGGGTTGACCAGGGCGAAATCACCGGCCTTCAGGGGCTGCTCCTCTCCTTTTTCATTCACCAAGGCTCCGGTTCCCTCGATCACATAAGTCATTTGCACTTTAAATTTATGTGAATAGAATATAGAGTAATAGCTTCTGGTATAGGTATAGGTTTATATTATGGAATGTTTCTCTGGAAGAGTGGTATTGGAAAGAACTGTAAGTGCATAATATTTGTGGGGATAATTACATTAGAAAAGGATCGTTTTCATATTTCGTAAAACCAAAAATGTCGATGATTTTCTTTTCATCATCTATCTTGTATACGATGATATAACCTTTGAATACCAGGTCACGAATGTCCTCACGATCGAAGAATATGGATTTTCTGTTTGCATAAGGCATTCTTGGAATACCTTTATCCTTTTGATTACATCAGATTTGAATCTTCTTGCAGCAGCAGGCTTATCTCTCGCGATATAATCTACTGGATCATTCAGTTTGTCTCTGAATGATTTAAGTATTCTAAGCCTCATTTTTGCGGATCGTATCGTCCAGGTGATTGTTCAGCTCATCGATGTCAATGTATTCTGCACTACCATCTTCAACCTGAGCAAGTTCTTTTTCGAGGTACTTCTGTATCGAAATAAAAGTATCATCTTCCGCAATAACCTGTATATCCTCTTTGCTAAACTTGCTTAGAATCTTTATTAGATGCTTGTATACCTTATCATTTACTCTTAGCCTAATCGTATGCATATCTTACATTTTCAACAAAAATACGAAACTGAGTCTTATTTTCAATTTTCGTAACTGGCGTTACAAAGGGATATTTCCATTATTCAAATTCCTTCGGCACGCCGCAGATCATCTTGAAGGGTTTGTCTCCCTTGTTGCGGTATTGGTGCTTTTCATTAGGATGTACCAGGGCAAAGTCTCCAGCCTTCAAGGGCTGTTCCTCCCCTGCCTCATTGACCAGTGCGCCTTGGCCTTCAATAATATAA
>LJUP01000394.1 GCA_001303955.1 Bacteroides sp. SM23_62
CTCCCGGCTAATGAATCATTCCATCTGGCATTGCTGGACAACGGGATTGAGCATGGTTATGAAATTTACTCTACTGGACATTCACCCGGACTTTTTTTTGATGATTTATTTGGTTTTCTCTCAGAACATCTTATCGGAGTTGTGCCGACAGTTCATCTATCTAATGACTACTATCTGGAAAATACTGATAACCTAATGGCAGAAATCGACATGGACGGAAAAATATACATAGTACCTGTGTCTACAAACCCTGCCATCGATTCCATCTATAAGTATCAGGTAGCATCAGTTGATGCCTTGGCAAATGAAGCGTATGAGTTCCAGCTGTCAGGATTCGAATTCGGCAAATATCGTGTCTTTGCAGAGAGCAGCGATAGTGCCGTAAGTAATATACCTGCAGAATTCTGTGTGGTACCCGATAAATCCCCGCCGATACTGAGCCTTGTGAGTGATAGTGTGAATATTGGTGATTCAATACGTGTGAAAATCAGCAGAGATGGCTCAATATGCCTGCATATAGCTCCCTTCTTATATCAAGACACACTATACACGGTTTCAGAGATTACGAGTTCGTCAAGACTAATTGAAAATAAACAGGCCCAGGCAAATACTGTGATCAGTTTCAGCACGGATGACCTGGCTGCGAAAACATATTGGATTTATGGTTTTGACCAGTATGGAATAGTTACAGGTCCGCTATCAGTTAATATTGTTACTACTTCGATAAGGCCAATTACCAATAATCCGTTGGAAATCACACTATTTCCAAATCCAGTAAAAGAGAAAGTAACTGTTCACGCAAGTATACCAGACGTTTATGATATAGCAATAACTGGGTTAAAAGGTCAATCATTATTCAATGAACGCATGGAAGGAACTATTAAAGAAATTGACCTATCCTCTTTCCAGAAGGGGGTTTATTTCATTACTCTAAGGTCCAGGGATTATGTGAGGACAGAGAAAATTATAAAATTGTAATAATGTCATTTGACCTGAACATGTAATAGGGTCAAATGCCAAGGTAAGCTTGCCTTAAAGCTTTGTAATTCAGAATAATAAAAACTTTCACGGGCTCTAGGGACATCATATTCTGGCATCCATTTTCGTAGTCCAGAGAATGCTAACCTTTTTGATCCAACATTTATCTTGTGTATTTGGCTTCTAACCGCTTATTTTTACTTTCAAAAGAAGTTATAAAAGGCAAGGCGGCATGCCCCCCAGACCCCTTGCCGCCTCGTCTGCCCTGCTCAGCAGGGCACAGAAAGGTATCACCTACTTAGAGGCTCATCAACAGATTTGGACAATTGCTGTTCGAACATATTTTTTTCAAAAAATGTTCGAACTTCGTTTAGAAAACCCGACAAAACGGGACGTTCCGGTTTATTGCTGGTTCGTCCCTTTCTTTTTTCCTCCAGGTATTCACTAAAATCATACTGCAATGCTTTGAATTTCAGCAATATATCGAAGGGCTGCTGAAAATCCACCCCGACCTCTTTATCTTCGATCTGGCGGTTCAGGCCACATATCAATGTGGCCTTCAAGGCAAAAAGCATTAAATGAATATTTTGGATACTGGTATGTATTCAGTAGAGTTTTTGACTTGGTTCCAATTTTTTCTAATCAAATAAGTGGGTGAGCAAGTTTAACAGCCGCTACACACATCATAATAATAATTTAGCGTGTACCGGCTGTTATACTTGCCGGAAAAGGGGCAGTGCAAGTAGTGAGTAAAAGGTTAGTCTAAAAAAGGTGCCTTTTACTCACTTCTTACACTTAAAGGGTTTGGCTTGGTTTTCTGGCGTGCATTTTTGTTATCGTAAGGGATTAATAAAATGATTTTTCAGTATATTATCATTAATGATTTTAGAGCAGCGTGCTAGGAAAGGAGTAAATATCAACTACAAAAATCATGACAGAAAACCAAGCCAGGGTGCTGGGGTGTCTGGTTTAATGTAGAACCAGCAAGCTTATTCTCATGCCCCACTTCAAAAGCCGCTTGCAGCACGAAAACAAAATGTTTTATCAAACCAAAAAGAGGGAAAACATGAAAGGGATAAAGTTCTATTTGTATGCCCGTAAATCAACAGAAGATGAAGAAAGACAGGTTATGTCCATTGAAGCGCAGCTATCTGAACTGGAACAGTTCGCCAAACGGGAGCACATAAAAATTACAGAGCGGTTTATTGAAAACAAGAGTGCTAAAACACCGGGGCGGTCACAGTTCAATAAAATGGTGGAAAAGATTCATACCTCCAAGGAACCAATAGGTATTCTTACCTGGCATCCTGACCGTTTAGCGCGTAATTCGGTGGATGGAGGACAAATCATTTACCTAATCGATATCAACAAGATAGCTGCGCTTCGTTTTCCTACTTTTTGGTTTGAGCCGACCCCGCAGGGGTTGTTCATGCTGCAAGTGGCTTTTGGCCAGAGTAAATATTACTCTGATAACCTTTCCGAGAATGTTAAGCGGGGCATGCGTCAAAAACTAAGGCGGGGTGAATGGCTGAACCTTGCTCCAGTGGGATATGTAAATAATCCAAAAACAAGGAATATTGAACCTGATCCGGTAAAAGCAAAAACTATCCAGGCTATTTACAAGGAATTTGCTGCTGGCAATCATTCCCTGGAAAGCGCAAGACACCGCCTTAGTTTTTATGGCCTTGTGAGCCGTTCAGGAAAGGTATTGGGCAAAGCAGCGGTTCAGCGTATACTGACAAATCCTGTTTATACAGGGAGAATCGTTCACAAAGGGGAAACCTACCAGGGGAATTTTGAACCGCTGATCGGCAATGAACTTTTTGAAGCAGTGCAGGAACAATTGAAGCAACGTTCAAGACCACGGAAAAGCCGGTACAGACATGATTTTCCGTTTACTGGATTGTTTACATGCGGGGAATGTGGTGGGGCAATCACGGCACAGTATGGCAAAGGAAATGGTGGAATATATGTTTACTATCGCTGTTCGAAAAAGCATGGTAAATGTTACCAACCATATTTGCGGGATGAACTGATGATAAAACAGATTCAAGGACTGCTTCAAAAAGTCGCATTGCCGGACGGCTGGGCATCAGTCGCCTTTACCCAATTGGAGCAGTGGGAGGATGAAGAACAAGCAAAGCATCGGTCCTTTGCCCAAACTTTGGAAACTAATCTTTCGATAACACAAAGCAAAATTGATAACCTGGTAAATGGTTTTGTGGACGGTCTCATCGATAAAGATATATACTTAAAGAAAAAGGACGAACTGATCAGGAAGAAAATCGAACTAGAACATAGGCAATCGCGGTTTGGGCAAAAGGCGAAGCTTTGGGTCGAACCCATGCGGGACTGGCTGGAAACGACTCACAAGGCCGGTAAGTTTGCCTTATCAGACGATTATCATGAAACGAAACAGATGATGGAAAAAATTGGAACGAACCGCCAGGTCAAAGATAAAGAGGTCGGGGTGGATTTTCAGCAGCCCTTCGATATATTGCTGAAATACAAGGCATTGCAGTATGATTTTAGTGAATACCTGGAGGAAAAAAGAAAGGGACGAACCAGCAATAAACCGGAACGTCCCGTACTGTCGGGATGGTGAGATTCGAACTCACGACCTCGTCGTCCCGAACGACGCGCGCTAACCTGGCTGCGCTACATCCCGATGGAAGCATGGGTTCGGGTGTGGATGTGGGTGTATCGCACAAAGTGCGGGGCAAAAATAATAAATTAAACCGGATCGACGTCAGGAACGATGAACAATTTACGGTATTCCCGGCGCGATCTTATATCATCTATTTCCTTTTTAATAAGCTTCTTAAGGTCAGCCATCCTGGCCGACCTGGGTAGCTTGACCAGGATATTCATCAGCTGCATGCGCTGGATCCTGCCAATAATAGGGGACTGCGGACCCATCACCGGGACAGGTATGACCTTACGCAGGTTCTCTGCCAGTTGTTTTGATGCCTTGTCAACAAATTCCCGGTTTTCATGACGGAGGTTGATCCTGAGCAACCGGCTATACGGAGGATATTGAAAAGCCTGCCGTTCCTCCATCTGGCTCATATACATGGAATGGAAATCACCGCTGTGGATATGCTGGATGACAGGATGAGAAGGATTGGTGGTTTGTATGACCACTTTCCCCCGGCCATCCTTTCTGCCTGCCCTCCCGGCCACCTGGGCCATCAGTTGGTAGCTCCGTTCGAATGACCGGAAATCAGGGAAATTCAATAAATTATCGGCATGCAGAACCCCCACCAGTCCGACATTATCAAAATCAAGTCCCTTGGTAACAATCTGGGTGCCAATCAATATCCGGGTTTGCCCTCCCTCGAAATCCCTGATGATCCGTTCATACCTTCTCCTTGTACGTGTGGTATCAAAATCCATACGTGCAATACTGTATCCCGGGAGTAAGACAGAAACTTCCTCTTCCAGTTTTTCGGTGCCGAAGCCCCGGGTGACCAACTGGGGATCACTGCACTCAGGGCATCTGGGCGGCACACCAATGGCATATCCACAGTAATGACAGATGAGCTTATGCTGATTTTTATGATAAGTCAGGCTGACATCACAATGTATGCACGAAGGGATCCAGCTACAGGCGAAGCACTCGATATAAAGCGAAAATCCGCGCCGGTTCTGAAACAATATCATCTGCCTGTCTTCTGCCAGGGTTTCTTCCATCAGGCTGAACAGCTCGGGGGTGAAATATGACGTCATTTGTTTTTTCCGGTAGGCTTCCCGGATATCTGCAATGATGATCTCGGGCTGGGTTATCCGGTTGAACCGCTCGTCCAATAATACCAGCCCGTATTTGTTACTGCGCGCATTATGATAGCTTTCGAAAGACGGTGTGGCTGAACCCAGGATCACCTTCGCCCCGTACATATCCGCCAGCATGATAGCTGCATCCCTGGCATGGTAGCGGGGGGCAGGATCTGCCTGCTTGTAGCTTTGTTCATATTCCTCATCGATGATGATCAGTCCCAGGTCCCGGAAAGGCAGGAAGATGGCGGACCGTGCTCCCAGGACCACCTTAAACTCCTTCCCGGCTTTATTTTCCCGAACCCTCAGGAAGGTCTCGACCCGTTCTG
>LJUP01000081.1 GCA_001303955.1 Bacteroides sp. SM23_62
TGTTGCAGTTCTTCCTGATCGTGATCGGTTTTGCTCCGCTGGTGATACTGGGACTGATCCATATCGGCGGATGGGAGGGGCTTACCGAAACCCTGGGTGATGTGGCCGTCAGGAACGGCTACGAACCGGGCGCCTGGGTGAATTCATGGAAATATATGGGAAGTCCGGATTCCAATCCCATGGGCATAGAATGGTTCGGTGTCCTGATGGGACTTGGATTCGTACTGTCCTTTGGATACTGGTGCACCAATTTTCTGGTGGTCCAGAGGGCCATGGCCGCAGACTCCATGGCCGGGGCCCGCAAAACCCCCCTGATCGGCGCTTTTCCCAAAATGCTCCTGCCGGCCCTGGTGATCGTACCTGGCATGATTGCCATAGCGCTGACGGCCATACCGGAATCTGGCTTCACACTGCCGCTCAAGGGCAATAGCTATGATTATGATAAAGTGATCCCGGTACTGCTCGGGCATTATTTTCCCACGGGTGTACTGGGACTCGGACTCACGGCATTGATGGCCTCCTTCATGTCGGGGATGGCCGGGAATGTGACCGCCTTCAACACGGTCTGGACCTACGATATCTACCAGAGCTATATCAACAGGAACAAGTCAGACAGGCATTACCTCCGGGTGGGTCAGCTGACCACCATCTTTGGTGTGCTTGTCAGCATTGGTGCGGCATATATGGCGAGGACTTTCAATAACGTAATGGATTTCCTGCAACTCATTTTCGCCTTCATCAATGCCCCGCTGTTTGCCACCTTCCTGCTGGGGATGTTCTGGAAGCGGAGCACCGGGCACGGGGCATTTATCGGGCTTGTTTCAGGTACCCTGGCAGCAGCCATACATCATGGCATTACGGCCCCGGCCGGGGCAGATACACTCATCAAGGGAGGATGGCTGGGTACGGTTGTCCATACCTACCCGAGTGAAATGGCACAGAACTTCTGGACAGCCATCTATGCTTTTACGGCAGCCTTTGTCCTGACCATAATCATTTCCGTGATGACCAAAAAAATCAAGTCGGATGAAGAGCTGAAGGGGCTGGTCTATTCACTGACGCCAAGGATCATTGAGGAAGGTGTGGTATGGTTTAAGCGCCCGGCTCCCGTGGCCATTTTTGTGGGTATCGTTGCCATCATTTTGAGTTTAATATTCTGGTAAAAAATTGAGATATGGGATTAGACATTAAAGTTCCGATCGGGTTGATGTTCACCATTCTGGGGCTGTTACTGACCATTTTTGGACTGGCCACAGCCAGTAATGCAGAGATGTATCAGCGTTCCCTCGACATCAACATCAACCTGTGGACAGGTGCTGCCATGCTGGTTGTAGGCATAGCCATGCTGGCTACATCAAAATTGAAACCTGCGAAAGAGGAATAGGTCCCGTCCGGTACGGCATATTTTTACAGAAAGGCCTGGCTGCTTTTCAGGATCAAATTATATTATTTTAAGTGTGTGGCTAACATTTAAAATTCATATATTTATCAATCATTAAGAACAAACACTGACAGTTCGGGATGACCACTGACCAGAAACGGCAGACCAGAAAGAAGTATTATACACAGTTCGCCAAGATCTATGTTGCGGTTGATTGTATCATTTTTGGATTCCTGGACAATACGCTCAAAATCCTGCTGCGTACCAGGGATTTTGAACCCGGCCTGGGCAAATCATCACTGATCGGTGGATTTGTAAAGGAGGAAGAAAGCCTTGATGATGCTGCAGCGCGTATCCTGCATGACCTGACCGGGCTTGAAAATGTTTTCCTTGAGCAGTTATATACCCATGGCGAGATTGATCGTGATCCCGGTGAAAGGGTGATCTCCGTATCCTATTACGCACTGTTAAAGGTGCAGGACCTGGATCATGACCATGTCGAGCAACACGGGGCCAGATGGTGCAACGTCGGGGAATGTAATCGGCTGATCTTCGACCACAACGAGATGGTGGAAAAAGCGCTGGCCAGATTGCGTCGCAGGGCGAAGAACCAGCCTATCGGGTTTGAATTGCTGCCAAGGAAGTTTACCATTCCCCAACTACAGATGCTCTATGAGGCTATTTACCAGAAAAAATTTGACAACCGTAATTTCAGGAAAAAGCTGCTGGCCATGGATGTTTTGGAGAAACTTGAGATAAAGGATAAATCCACTTCTAAAAAGGGAGCCTACTTATACAGGTTCGATAAGAAAAGGTATAACAAATTAATTCAGAATGGATTTCTGTTCGACCTGTAATAATTACCCCTTTAAGTTTTATCATAGGATTGCAAACATCCGGTTATTTTTATCCGGAACCAATGTCGAATGATTAATTAAAACCTGATGCTGGAAGAACTGAAAGAATCGGTATGCAAGGCAAACCTGAACCTGGTTCGTTACGGATTGGTGATCTTCACCTGGGGGAACGTAAGTGGTATAGACCGTGAAAGCGGACTGGTTGTCATAAAACCAAGTGGCGTATCTTATGATCGTATGAGACCGAGTGATATGGTCGTGATGGACCTTTATGGAAACAGGGTGGAAGGCGAAATGAAACCATCCTCCGATACACCGACCCATATCTTCCTTTACCTGCAATTCCCTGAAATTGGCGGTATGGTACATACACACAGTGAATGGGCTACAAGCTGGGCCCAGGCCCGGCGGCCGATCCCGGTATACGGGACCACGCATGCTGATTACTTCTACGGGGAGATCCCCTGTACACGCCCCCTTACCAAAGAGGAAGTGGAAGACCAGTATGAGTTGAATACAGGTGTGGTGATCGTTGAAACATTCAAGGACCTGGACCCCATGGCGGTACCCGGTGTACTGGTCAGCCAGCACGGACCTTTTGCATGGGGGAAAGATGAACACGCTGCAGTGCATAATGCCAAGGTGATGGATGAGGTGGCAAAGATGGCCTATTATAATGAATCACTGGGAAACACTTCCCCTGTTGATCCTTACCTGCTTGACAAGCATTACCTGAGGAAACACGGGAAGGATGCTTACTATGGACAGGATTAAAACCCCAGTATTAATATTTGCAGAAACAAATGGAAAATGACAAATATGTGATCGGGCTGGATTACGGAACAGATTCGGTCCGCACGGTAATCGTGAATGCATCAAACGGAGAGGAAGTGGCAAGTAATGTGCACTATTATGCAAGGTGGGCAGAGGGAAAATACTGTGATCCGGCTGCAAACCGCTTCCGGCAACATCCGCTCGATTACCTGGAAGGTTTTGAAAAGACCATTAAGCACTGTATAAGTGCTGTATCACCCAAGGTTCAGCAAAATATCATGGGCATTTCAGTAGATACCACCGGATCTACACCTGTTCCTGTAAACAGGGAAGGTGTGCCCCTCTCACTGACACCCGGGTTTGAAGAAAATCCCAATGCCATGTTTGTCCTGTGGAAAGATCACACGGCCGTTGAAGAAGCATCAGAGATCAATGAAGTCTCCCGTACATGGGGTGGTACAGATTATACCAAATTCGAGGGGGGGGTCTATTCATCTGAATGGTTCTGGGCAAAGATCCTGCATGTATTGCGTAAAGATGAAAAAGTCCGTGAGTCTGCTTATTCATGGATCGAACATTGCGACTGGATCCCTGCCATCCTGACCGGTAATACAGATCCGCTTACCCTGAAGCGCAGCCGCTGTGCAGCAGGACATAAGGCCATGTGGCATGAAGATTTCGGCGGACTCCCTGCAGAGGATTTTCTGGTGAAGCTTGATCCGCTGCTGGCCGGTTTACGGGACCGCCTCTACAAGGATACGTATACTTCCGATGTGCCTGCAGGATCCCTTACTGAGGAATGGGCCCGGAAGCTTGGCCTCCCTCCGGGAATAATGGTGGGAGTTGGTGCCTTCGATGCCCATATGGGAGCAGTTGGGGGAGAGATAGAACCCTTTCATTTAAGCAAGGTGATGGGTACATCCACCTGTGATATGCTGGTAGCACCGCTTGATGAGGTCGGGGATACCCTGGTGAGCGGAATCTGCGGGCAGGTAGACGGGTCCATTACGCCTGGTATGCTGGGACTTGAAGCCGGGCAATCGGCATTCGGGGATGTGTATGCCTGGTTTAAGAAAGTGATCGCCTGGCCCATTGACAACATCCTGGTCCATGCTCAATCCATTGATGAAACCATCCGGGATAAACTGGTTGAGGAGGTATCTGACAGGATCATCCCTGAACTTACTGCTGCTGCCGAAAAAATTGATATCGGGGAGTCAGGGATCGTGGCATTGGACTGGATGAACGGGAGACGTACACCGGATGCCAACCAGGCACTGAAGGGGGCCGTTATGGGACTCACCCTCGGGAGCGATGCACCCAGGATTTTCAGGGCGCTGGTTGAAGCCACTGTCTTCGGTTCCAAAAAGATTGTTGACCGCTTCCTGAGCGAAGGTGTCAGGATAGAAGGTGTGATTGCCCTGGGAGGCGTGGCTAAAAAGTCACCCTTTGTGATGCAGGTCATGGCTGATGTACTGAACATGTCCATCAAGGTGGCCAGATCTGAACAGACGGTAGCCCTTGGAGCATCCATGTTTGCAGCAGTGATAGCCGGTATCTATGAAACCATTGAAGCAGCACAACAAAAAATGGGGGCGGGCTTTGATGCGGTATATGAACCCATACCAGAAAATGTTGAGAAATACAAGACCCTCTATGAAGCCTATGGACAACTGGGTGATTTTGTTGAGCGTAATATAACATCAACTTGATCCGGATCCGATACATAATCTCCTGTTTACTGTTAGCTACTGTTTTTACTCCTTTCATCTTTCCGGCTGATTCGATCCCACCTGTCATCATACAGAAATTACAGGGAGAAATTGTATTTGATGGTATTCCTGATGAGCCGGCCTGGCAACTGACGGAATCCTTTCCATTTATTACGCACAGCCCGGTTTTTGGCAATGAACCAGATGAAAAAACCGAGGCCCGCATCCTCTATGATGAGAAATATGTTTATATAGGCGCATGGTTCTATACAAAAGATCCCTCCAAAATATTATCCACTTCGAAATTACGTGATGAGATCAAACCTGATTGTGACTGGTTTGCAGTAATTATTGACTCCTATAATGACAATGAGAATGGAATGAGTTTCTGGACCACCCCGGCCGGATTGCGCACAGATATGGAGGTGTTTAATGATGCCAACGGATCTTATCTTTACGAACCTTTAAATCTCAGCTGGAACACCCACTGGGAGGTGAAAACCCATGTCAATGAGAAAGGATGGTTTGTGGAGATGCTGATACCCGTTTCCAGCCTACGTTTCCAGGAGAAAGACGGTCAGGTAACCATGGGACTGATCCTGATCCGCTGGATACCAGAGCATAAGAGCATTTATATTTTTCCCCGGATACCCAATGAATTCGGACCTTACAGCATGTGGAAAGTCTCCAGGGCACAGGACGTGGTGTTTCACGGTCTTGCGTCGCACAAGCCTTTCTACATTACCCCATATGCGCTGGCTGGAGTCTCGCAGCTGAATGAATTGAATGAAGCCGAGACGGACTACGAATTCAGCCGGGATCAAAAGCTTGATGCCGGACTCGACCTGAAATACGGTATCACCAGCAACCTGACAATGGATCTTACCCTGAATACGGATTTTGCACAGGTGGAGGCTGATGATGAAAAGGTGAACCTGACAAGGTTTTCATTGTTTTTCGAGGAGAAAAGGCAGTTTTTCCTGGAACGGGCAAGCATTTTTGATTTCAAAATCGGTCAATCCAATACCATGTTCTACAGCCGCCGTATAGGTCTGGATGAAGATTTCAACCTGGTCCCTATCATCGGCGGGGTGCGGTTGATTGGAAGAAAGAGTGGATGGGACATCGGACTGATGAATATGCAGACAGCCAAATCGGACAGCCTGCCTTCGGAAAACTTTGGTATACTCAGATTGAAAAAGAGGATGTTGAACCAGCATTCTTATATGGGCGGGATCTATACCTCAAGGCTGGGACTGGATGGCAGCTTTAACCAGGTATATGGACTGGATGCCGTGGTCAGGGTCACCGGAGATGAGTATTTGAAGCTTGTATGGGGACAATCCTTTGAAAATGATTTCGCCAATAAACCCCTTGTGTTGACCAATGCACGCTATTTTGTAAACTGGGAACGCAGGTGGAATGTCGGATTCCATTATGACATCTTCCTGTCGGGTGGAGGTCCCGATTACAATCCCGGAATAGGTTTCCAGCGCAGGGAGGATTACACTGTCTATGGCGGGACATTCAATTACACCTGGATGATGCCGGCAGCATCCCCCCTGGTACGTCATGGTCCGGAGCTAACGGCACGTGACTATTTCAGCCAGTCCAGGGGCATCCGTGAATCAGCCATGCTTGGTTTACATTATCTTCTTGAATTCAAAAGTCTGTGGCAGTGCTATTTTGGACCGGAATACAGTTATGAAAACCTCTTAGAGCTGTTTGAATTATCCGATGATGTCAATATACCAGTCGGTAATTATTCCTTCCTCCAGTTAACCGGCATGATCATGACACCTATGAGCCAACCCTTGAGGATGTTCCTTAATTTTGAAGGGGGAGGTTATTATGATGGTCAAGTGCTGTCGGTAACTGCCATGCCGAGCTGGAGCATCTCCTCAACCTTTGTTTTAAGCGGGGCATATATCTTCAGCAAGGTAGATTTTTCCAGGCGGGAACAGCATTTCCTGTCGCATATCGGAAGGATCAAAGCACAGCTCATGTTCAGCACCAAATTATCTGCCAGTGCCTTTATCCAGTATAACAGCGGCAGCCATAATATCATATCCAATTTCCGTTTCCGGTATAATCCCAGGGAGGGAAATGATCTGTGGATTGTCTACAATGAAGGAACAAATACCGATTTAACAAGGGAGGTGCCAAATCCTCCACGGTTGGCAGCCCGTACTGTTATGTTAAAATACACTTATACTTTCCGATTATAGCACAAAAAATGTAAATTGTATTGTCATTTTGTGCAGGACATGATTTTTGATGAATACTCCTATCTGTCTCCCGGGGATTCCTTTCCTGGAGTTGAAATAGAACCGGTCGAGAGTGATGAGATCATCACATGGGGGTCTGACAGGATCATCCTCTTGAACTTTTTTATTGTCCCCTGCAAACACTGCAAGAAAATGCTAGAATATATCCAGGAACATATCTGGCCTGATTTCCAGGAGTCAGACGGGTATTTTGTATCGATTGGCAGGGAGCACAGTAAAGAGGAAGTTAAGGAATTCAGGGATCAGGGAAATTACCTTTTGCCCTTTGCTGCTGATCCGGACCGGAGTATCTACAGCCAGTTTGCCCAGAAGAAGGTTCCCCGTAATTATCTTTTCGATAAAGAGGGGCTTCTTGTCTATCAGACCCGCGGTTTTGACCTTGACCAGTTATCCACCCTCGGTAAGATCCTCAAGGATCTCAGTACCTGACAATTTTTCTTTAACCCTCTGTTTACGGTCTTCGAAATTGGGAGTTTTTCCTATTTTTATGAATTAAAGAGGTAAGGATGTTTCAAAGAAACAGGTCATTCAGTGTTTTATATGGCATTCAGCGAACCCTGCTCGCGGTATTTTACCTGGTGAGTGTACTGTCACTTTTCTGGATTATTTTCTATCTTCTCGATGATGTTCTTGGTCTGCAAGGTTTTACAATTATCCTCGTGACGATCGCATACCTGGTCCTCGTAGTCCTCGGGTATAGTTTCATCCATGTAATCTCATATATCCCATCCAATCTTGCTGGTGCTTTTGACCCTGTTCAAAATGCCATTGCTGACGGCAGTATTCAATCGGCCGGGGACCTTGCCCGGGAGTTATCAGCATTTATGGTCAACTTTTTTAATTTTGCCTTCTTCGACATTGAATATGCCCTGGTAAAAATCAAAAATGTCAGAAGTTCCTGGCCAGCTGAGAAAAATTCGGGTGAAGGGGGATTGAACATCGGGGAGTTGGACAAGAGGAATGAAACAGTCATCGAGACCATTTATGTCGGTAAAATAAAGGTCCAGGAAAAGACCGGTCATCTTTACCTCACTCCCATGATCTTTGGTGAGGAGAACCTTGGGTATATAGCAGTTATTACAAGGCATAGGTTATGGAAAATATTCATGCACCTGCTAACGGAGTTTGAGGACCACTTTGTGGATGACCAGGTTGTTCATATTCTGTCTGGGGCGTCCGGGAAACTAGCTTAAGCATTCACAAAATTCCTTCATTTGCAAATAACCGGTTCCATATTGTTAATGATTGTCAGCTGCCTCATCATCTGGAGATCAGCCGCCGGATTTGAGATCGCTTCAGATTATCTGGGTAGAAAATTATCTCACGGAGTCAAAGGAGCCACCATCAATGCCATCGCCAGTTCCATGCCTGAGTTCCTCTCTTCATTTTTCTTTCTCTTCTACCTGAAGGATGTAAACGGGTTTAGTGGTGGACTCGGGATCACGGCCGGAAGTTCCATTTTCAACCTGCTGGTGATCCCGGTTGCAGTAACCCTTGTCATACTTATCAGGGATCCGGCAAAAACCATAGCATTAACCAGGAAGGTGCTTCGCAGGGATGGCATCGTTCTCATCGTTACCATTCTGATTCTGGTAGTGATCATAGACCGGCAGAGCCTGAAACCCATACACGGGCTCATACTTGTAATGGCATACATGGTTTACATGGTCTACATGTTCATCTCGATGAGAAACATGAAGAATGGCATACAGGAAAAACCTGTCCCGGAACACTATCCCTCGCAGCAGCCTGTGTGGGTTAAGATCATGACCCTTAAACTGGAATGTCTCATCGTAGGAAAGAAAGAGCTCAATGCAAGGAACTCATGGATTTTGCTGGTTTTCAGTACGTTGGTGATGTCACTGGGGACCTGGCTCCTGGTGCTTGGTACGGAATGGCTCAGCGAGGGTTTGCACATCCCCATCCTGTTTATTGCCGTTATCCTTTCCGCCGCCGCATCCAGTGTGCCTGATACCGTGATCTCTGTGAAGGATGCCAAAAAAGGGAACTACGATGATGCCATTTCCAATGCCCTGGGAAGCAATATCTTTGACATCTCGTTTGCTTTGGGACTTCCACTTTTAATTTATACCCTGATGTACGGACCCATTGAGATGGAGCCTGTTGTCGTGGAGCTGAGCACCGAACTCTGGATGTTCCTTTTGATCACGACCATATTGGGAGCCATACTGTTCAATCTTGGAAGGAAGCTGACACTGTGGAAGACCAGTTTGTTTATTTTGATCTATCTACTTTTTGTGCTATATGTGGTGGGACATGCATTCCAGATGCCTCTTGCAGAGGTTGTCTCGGATACGCTGAAGGGATTTGTGGACTGGCTGAAAAACTTGTTTTAATAAATCATACCTGAAACAATGAATCTCAAACAACAGGCAGGTGAAAGGGCCGTCACATTTGTGGAGGACGGAATGGTTGTGGGACTGGGTACAGGGTCCACAGCCTATTATGCCATAAGGAAACTTGGTGAACTGGTCCGGCAAGGCATGGAAATCAAAGGTGTTTGTACTTCGGAACAGACGAGGGACCAGGCACGTGAATATGGAATTCCGGTGGTGGATATTGAAGATGCCGGATGCATTGACCTGACAATTGACGGGGCAGATGAGGTGGATCCTGATGGACAGGGAATAAAAGGGGGAGGAGGGGCCCTGCTTTTTGAAAAGATTGTGGCCTCTAATTCCAGGCAAAACATATGGGTGGTTGAAAAGCGAAAACTGGTGCAGCAACTGGGCACGTTCCCGCTCCCGGTTGAAATAATACCCTTCGGACACCGGAACCTTCTCAGGAAGATGGCTGATAAGAACTGGCATCCTGTTTTAAGAAAGAAAGGAAATGAAATCTATGCCACTGACGGGCATCATTATATCGTTGATCTGTACCTGAATTCCATCCCGGATCCCCGGCAACTCGATTCAGCGCTCAAACACCTGCCGGGTGTGGTGGAACATGGGCTTTTTCTTGATACTGTGAACAAGGTGGTGGCCGCAGGTACGGATAAGGTTGAGATCATTTCTTTCCGCTAGTTGTTTCATGATGAAAACATTTGCAGACAATGCCATCGATTTTTATAATAACCTGCAGATCAAATCTTCCCTGCCCTCCGGATCAGGCATCCTGAATCCATATGATGACCCGGCAGTGCAGGTCATTGTAACTGCCTTTTTTACAAGGTTCTATAATGACCAGAGGGAACGCATCATTTTGCTGGGCATCAATCCAGGCCGCTTCGGGGCGGGCATAACCGGGATCACCTTCACGGATCCTGTACGCCTGCAGGAGGTCTGCGAGATCCCTAACAATTTTGAGAAGCGGGCAGAATTGTCCTCCAGGTTCATCTACGACGTGATCTCATCCTATGGAGGCTGCAGGTCATTCTTTCAGCGCTTTTTCCTCTCAGCCGTTTCCCCGCTTGGTTTTGTCAAGGATGGAAAAAACCTGAACTATTATGATGATCGGGACCTGGAAAAAGCACTCGGGGAATTCATTGCATCGACACTACGGGATCAACTTCACCTGGGCATCAGGAGTGATAAGGCAGTCTGCCTCGGGGATGGCAGGAACATGAAATACCTGGACAGGCTGAACAGGGAACTGAAGCTGTTTGGAGAGATTATCCCCCTTCCTCATCCCAGGTGGATTATGCAGTACAGGTTTAAGAGAAAAGAGGAATTCATAGAAAAATACCTGGAGGTCCTGCAGAATATCTGACATTATATCCTGCCAAGGGCCAGAAACATGGCATGCAGGCTGACGGTCAGTACAATCCAGGTATTCCTGGCCTGCTGATCTGAGAAACGAAGGAATTTATACCGGATGGATCTCGTCTTGCAACTCGCAAGGCAATCCCCGCAATAGGTGCAGGTGAGTCCCGGTTTCCTGTTCATAATATCACCTTTGTTCAACGCATCATATTTACAGAATCTTGTACAGGCCATACAGTCGGTGCATGAATCGTCGATGTAAATCCGGTAAGGGGAGACCAGCTTCATGTAGTTTACCAGTGTACCTATGGGGCACCAGAGTATGCAGTGTACCATCTTGCCTTTGCTTCGTGATACAAAGGTGATAATGACCAGTCCAATAACACCGAAACATACAGCCAACAGGGTTGTGATCTGTGTGGGAACCTCGAATAATCTGAGGAGGATGGTGATCGTGATGATGGTTAATATGAGCACATGTTTAAACCTGAATTTATTCATGATGGGTTTAAGGTCTGTTTTCCGGTCGGCAGACAGGTTGTCCAGCGCCCCGAAATAACAAAGCTGGCTGCACCAGGCAGGCCCGGAGACCAGTATTGTACTCAGGAAAAGTATGGGCATGAACCCGATGCTGCCCCTGAAAACCGGACCACTGAGGATCATCAGCGGGATAGGAAGATGTAATTTACCCGTCATCAGGAACTTCTCAAAACCCGCCAATCCCAGTGCAAACTGTCCCATAAACACAATTGCAAATATCGTCCAGGTGATCCTTCTCCACTTTGCCGACTGGCCAGGATCCTGCATCTTCAGTGTGATCCATCCTGCATAAAGGGCCATCACCAGGACCTGTATCCAACCGGCCCCTGCAATAAATCGTTCTGCAAGGAGCATGGGCCTCGCCACTTTCCATTGTACCATGCACAAGCTGATGGCCGTAGTAAAAAAGGCTATAAGGGGAAGGCGGTATTTTAACAGTCCGGGATTCATAGGTACAGGATTCAACAGCCGAAATTATAAAAGATTTATTTAGAACCATTTTATATAAGGTTGGGCCGAACCATTTTATACTGGCCAGTTTCCATTCGTATGCTGCCTTACTTATTTAGAATATTGACAGGATCGACAAATAAGGATTTTCAGATATCAATATATTTATTTAAGTTAGTATTGATGTGAAACCATAAAAACAAAACCATGAGAAAAAATTTTACCCTCTTACTGAGTCTTATCATCTCAGTGACTTTATCCGCCCAGAAAACCAAGGTGGAGAATCTGTTACCCGAGGATTTGAAATCCCGGACTGAGCCACATTTCTATAAAACCTTTAACGCGGAAAAACCTGTCAGCGACATGAAACATGAATTTCATGTTGAATCCGGCAACCCGCGTAGTGGTTTCCAGGTTGAGGGAAATCCATTTCCCGGATTAAATATTGACCAGGAAACCAGGTCCACCGTCGCCGCGAAACAACGCCTTGACAGTATTGTATCTTCGAAGAAAAGGACCATATATGAGTATGATGCCAACGGCAATACTACATCTATGGTTGAGGATGTCTTGGATACCATAGGTAATCGCTGGATGCATAACTTAAAGGAAGAATATACCTATGATGCCAACGGGAGAGAGATCATGGATGCAGGCTATTACTGGGTCGACAGTCTCCAGCAGTGGGTAGGGGACTGGAAAACAGAAGTCACCAGGGATGAAAGTGGAACAATTACCCGGTGGGATTATTATGACTGGGATACTGATGAGGGCAAATGGGTTAATGCTGCAAGATATGAATATGCGTATGATGAGGAAGGCAATGAAACAGATTTCACAATATACGAATGGGATCCGGATCTGGGGCAGTGGATCGGTATTTATACAGAACATTACAATTATGATGAGAACGGGAGATCAGTTTCATCCTCAAGTTCCAGTAGCTGGGACACGATCAACAGCCAGTTTTATCCGGAATTTAAAATGGAAATCACCCGTGACGCCAATGGGATGATAACAAACTGGATTGAATCTCAATGGGATCCGGGTTCCGGCGAATGGGTGAATACGCTTAAAGGTGATAACACGTATGATGAAAATGGTAATACCACCTCGATGAACTGGGCTATGTGGGATACCATCACCGATGAGTGGATCCCGACGAGCAGATATGAATACACTTTCAATGAAGATGGAAATAACACTTCCTATGTCAGTTCCTTTTGGAATGCTGACAGCAGCAGGTGGGATCATTGGCAAAAATATGAATACAGCTATGATGCCAACGGGAACCATAACCTGACCGTAGTGAGCACCTATGATCCGTTCAGCCAGCAATGGTATGAAACATCAAAAACGGAATACACCTATAATAATGATGGGGATGTAACTTCGAGCACTTCCTACCAATGGGACCTGATCAGCCAGGAATGGTTCCAGACTGACAAGGAGGAACGTACCTACAATGAAATGGGCTACATGATTTTTGAAAGCCAATCCTATTGGGATGTGGATTCGAGCAAATGGATCCTGCAGAGTAAACGGGAGCATGCTTATGATGCCAACGGGTATAACACCTCGAATGCTTATTATGGCTGGGACTATCAACAAAACAGATTGGTTGGCTGGCAGCGCTGGGAATACACACGTGATGAATACGGGAACACCTTGATCTATACAGATTATATCTGGGATCCCGGCACAAATGAATGGAGGGGAAAGGCAAGATTCGAATATACTTATGATTATGCACTCGTATACGCTGACTTGCTCGTGCCATTTTATATGCAGCATAAAATCACCGGTTATACTGCCTACATTTATCAGGTCAACGGATTGAAGAGTAGCCAGGAATGGATAAAGAGTGATGAATTCACCTACCACTATTCAGATCTGGCGGTCAATGTGGCTGATCTATCCGGAATGGAACTTTCAATCTATCCAAACCCGGCAACAGAATATATCCAGGTTGAACTCGGTCAGGATGCAGATGCCGCAAGGATAGTGATGTATAACGTTTCCGGGACAATGGTGTTGAACCGGGTACTGGATAATACTGGCAGGGTGCCTGTCAGCCATTTATCCGAGGGCGTTTATATCATCAGGCTTTTACAGGGGAAAGCCATACAGACCGGGAAGGTAATGATTGAATAGTAA
Organism: Bacteroides sp. SM23_62; assembly: GCA_001303955.1. GTDB lineage: Bacteria > Bacteroidota > Bacteroidia > Bacteroidales > SM23-62 > SM23-62. The sequence goes on from LJUP01000081.1 coordinate 13,882, forward strand.
GGATCCATCCCTGCTCGGAAATATTTTTTACTTTTGTCTGCGGAGAAATGCCGGAGCGGTCGAACGGGGCGGTCTCGAAAACCGTTGTCCTGAGTGATCGGGACCGGGGGTTCGAATCCCCCTTTCTCCGCAGACCATCATACAACCGCACCTGAAGTGCGGTTTTTTTGTCAAATTTACCTGATTATTATCTTGTCCCTGTATTCCCTGCCTTCTTTTCCTGTCACCTTTAAAATATATATCCCTTGCCTGAAATCACTGATATCAAGCTCTGTTTTACCGCCTAGCAAGTTTTTCTTTAATAACAATACTCCACTGAAATTGTATATTTCAAGCATACAGTCCTGAACTGCAGATTTACTTTCTATATTGATAATACCATCTGATGGATTTGGATTTATGATAAACTCAAAGTTTTTATCGTAGCGTATATCGTCATCGACAGATGAAGTTATGGTATCCAACACAGTGATAAAAACATGGCAAATGCTGCTGTTTCCGGATGCGTCATATAAGGTCAGGGAGACAGCTTGCAAAGTCCCAAGATCAGTGGTATCAAAATCAGTCCTGCTCAGGAGGGCACTTGATATATCACAGTTATCACTGACATTTGTAAGTACATATGCAGAATCTATGGTAAAAGTTCCGGAGGCATCAAGGTATATGGTAGTATCGGTACATGTCAGGACCGGGCTTATGGTATCCCAAACCGTTGCCTGTACAATCTTATCTTCACTGTTACCACTTTCATCCTGAACTGTCACAGTAACACTGTTGGCACCAACATCATCACATGTAAAGCTATAATCACTTAATGTGATGGATGATATGCCACAATTATCGGTGCTCCCATCGTTAACATAACTGCTGTCAATCGTCACATTTCCTGTTGCATCCAGATGAACCGTTGTATCCCTGCATACGGGTACGGGGCTGATGGTGTCCAGGACTGTTACTGATGCCGTACACTGAGCCATGTTGCCAAACATGTCCATGGCTGTGGCTGTCACTGTTTTTGGGGTCGCTGTGTGCAGGCACGTAACGTAATACTCATCGAGGAAAAGCTGTTCCACTCCATTATTGTCCCATGCACTGTCAACAATATAAGATTCATCCAGGTGAAATTGTCCATTGCCATCCAGATAAACGGTAGTATCCTTGCATGAAATAAAGGGAAGGATGGTATCGGGTCCCGGATCCGCAGTAAAGGTGGCAATCCATAATGAATCCACCCAGGGAATAGCCACATTTACAGGCGTGGTTGCCCAATTATCATGACATATGATCCAGTCCATGATAGGTATGGGTCCGCCTTCATCGGGATCCCACCCCATTAAATATCCTACCCCTGTCACAGCATGGCCTGCGGAATTAGGCTTCTCATCAAAATACCAGTCTTCATGCGGATGGGGATAATCAGCATTTGAAACAGCTGTATCCCACAGGAAAAAATGGATACTGTCCCCGCCCATATCACTGGCCATAACTATCCCCGTAGTATCCGGGTTCCAGTATTTGAATACCACAATATCGGGCCTTCGTAATTCAATTTCATTCAAATGAAAATGAAAACCCATTGTCTCATCTCTTGAGATTTTCCAGTTGAATCCCATCTTGGTTATTGGAATGGGAAACGGTTTGGGTGTGTAAAACATGTTTGAGGTATCCCATCTGACATATTCCTTGAAACCTGTATCAATATCCATGGTAATGGTTCCGGGAGTAATGCCAAAATAGGAAGGATTGGCCCTTGTCGGATCGCCCATGCCGTTTGTACCCATGAAATAATACAGGAATGAAGGTACAGAATCAGCAATCAGCCCGCTGTTCAGTCCCACAGCATTGGAATGATGAATACTGTCATCCCAATATACACATATGTTTGCCGCCGAAACCGGGGCACAGGCGTTGTCAGGCAGGTTACCCCACCACGGATCGATGGGTTGTTGAAGATCAGGGACATCAGGAATAATCATCACCTGGGCTTCAAGATCGCCTAATAAGCATAAGCTTATTATCAATGTCAATACCGAATTGATCAGATTGGTTATTTTCATAGCAGCAGACTTTAAATTAAACAATGAGATAAATTCCTGAGAATGTGTCCATTTTGCATTTTATTTATGATATCTGTTTAATTACAGTTCTGATTTCATTAATTGCTTGTTTTTCATATTCTAATGCCTTTCTAACAGCAATTGCTCCATTCATTCTGTTACTTTTATGTCTACCTGCTCTTTTCGAAGCAAGGTATCCAAGAAAATTATTGAAAATTCTCCATTCCGAGAAGGCTTTTTTATATAAGTCTGATGATCTGTCCAGGTGAATGTAAATGGTAAATAACAATGTCCTAAAATTGGCAAATTCGGAACGCATGATATAGATTTGATTCTCTTCATCGTCATTTCTTTTGGCTGAAAAACTGATCCACAGGCCATCAGGCGACCACAAAGGATCACTTTCACCTTCAGGTCCAAAAGTGATCTGATGTGCATCATCCCCATTCGCTTTCACTAGCCATATGTGGACGATTTGTTTATTGGCCTTCCAGTCACTTTCAGAGAGTATGTAAATCAGCTTCGTCCCATCCGGTGAAAGCTGAGGATTGGAAACGCCCGGAATATTAATAAAATCCACAATGGACATTAATCTCCTGTCATTTTGTCCCTGGGTATTCAGGCATGATATCAGCAACAGCAAACACAGCAGATTTCTCATGATGTTATATTGTCGAATGAACCATTAAAGGGATTTGGTATCTATCGCCCTCGGATGATTTGAGGGCACGCCAAATATCTGGTAAACTTCGTCTTCAGGGAGCTTCATCATCTTAAAATTATGCAGCCAGCTATTGAACCTGTCGGTTTTTTCATTATCTGGAAAAGCCCTGTACATAATTCCGGGTATTCCACGTTCCAGTGATTCCAGTGAACCGTCCGGCCTGGCAATACAGGTGGGCCAGGATGAATAGAAACCGGTCGAATTATTGGCAATGACCCACATGGCATTATCAGAAGCTCTGACACGTATTTCGGCCGGTATTACTTCATCCAGGATAGTTTCCCCATCATGATGGGCATTGTAAAAGGAATGAAACATAATCTTTACACCTTCGTGCCTGTATATATTATACATTTCCGGATAACACGAATCATAACATATTAAAAACCCAAATTTATAGCCTTTCAATGAGACCACTTCGATATGGTTGCCGGCGGAGTAATGCTTCGAGTCACCCCTGGTAAGCATCGATTTGTCATAGCGCCCAATGATCTTTCCCTCACTTGTAATGATATACAGGCAGTTCAAGGGTTTTTCCTGTTCATCCAGATAATGAGCTGAACCCAGAACCACCCATATTTTGTGTTTTTTGGCAAGTGACATGATTTCATATGTCTCGGCTCGTAAAGCCTCCCAATCATAATTTTCAAAAGAAGGTATATCGCCAGGCGGATATCCTGAGAGAGCCGCTTCCGAAAAATGCACTATATCGGCGTGATTTTCGGCCGCTTCTCTGATAAACTTTTTAATATAATCCGCATTGCTCTTCAGATCTCCGGTCACCGGGAATTGACATGTAGCCACTTTCAACTTCTCCTGCGTAAATCCTGTTTGACAGAAACAGGTGAATGCTATTATTATGAATGAAGTTAACAAGAGTTTAAGAGGCGGATATTCATTTAAGGTATTGCTTTTCATATTTTCTTAAGTTTTGGTTGACAATCTACATTGGTCGATTTATTCCTGTTTCTATGACCACCAAGCGATATATGGTGTATTGTGCTGTTAATTTAATTGCC